>JABJKT010000102.1 GCA_018660225.1 Kordiimonadaceae bacterium | reverse complement strand
GGATTAGAGAGAAGGTTTCTCTGATGAGCGGGGTTTTTATGAAAAACATCAATACATGTACCGACAAGGGCATTTGCTTTAACTGGCAAAAATTGTTCAAGTGGTTTTAACGTTTCAACACTCGTCTGGTTTATTCTAATCAGGATTACTTTGATTTTATCGTAAAAGAAAAACCACCATTATTATGGCAGCCCAATGAAAAGCATAAATATAGTAATACTGCCTATGTCATCCTTGGACTGCTCATCGAGAAAATATCAGGCCATAGTTATTATGACTTTATATCTGACAACATTCTAAAACCCGCCGGCATGAGCCAAACATATTTACTTGGTAATCTAGAAGGAGAACGCGTTCCACATTTAGTATATGGATACCGCAGGAATGATGATGGAACAATAAGCAGAAACCCTAATCCCGATGCTGCTCCACGAATGAGAGGGCTTACTTACGGCGATGATGATCTGATTTCAACAATGGCTGATATGTTTAAATATGACCAGGCGATCAGAAACGGACTATTTCTAAATCCTGAAAAGCTTGATCAAATACTTAACCCTGTGCTTCTTAATGATGAAACACTGTCAGAATAGGTTTCAAGCCCCTCACCGCGCGGGACAGCATCACACCATTATTCGCCTTTGTCTGTGAAAATGCTCGGGGACGATTAACGCCCGCCTTTGAAAAAGCAGGAATTCAAGCGAGCATCTATAAAGGGCACTGCAGAGTAGCCCTCTCCGTATATAATGATATGGATGATGTTGAACGGTTAATTGCTGCCTTAAAGGAAGTATAATTTAAGGGCTATAAGCCTTATACCAGCTGGCGAAGTTCTCTGCTTCCATCGGTTCACTAACAAGAAACCCCTGAAACTCGTCACAGCCATGTTCTTTTAGGACTGTCAACTGTGCGCTATCTTCGACCCCCATAACCACAACACGTAAATCCATACTTTTGGCCAGCATGATAATCGATTTAAGAATAGCAGTGCTTTTTTCATTAGAGGGCACATCACGTAAAAAATATCGATCAATTTTCAATTCATCAATATTCAGATCTTTAAGAACGGGTATGCTCGAAAATCCTGCTCCAAACCCGTCGATTGAAATTTGATAACCATAAGATTTTAATTCGGTCAGAAGTGTCGTGGCAATAAGTACATCACTTGCAATAATATTTTCGCTAATTTCCAAGATTATATCACTGGAAACATCATTATTTTTCTGAACCAGTAAGTGCAACGTGGAAAGAAGATCAGCACCATTTCTAAATTGAATATCCGATATATTTACAGAGATGGGAATTTTAATGCCTTGCTTTGCTAAGGATGCATTCAAATTTTGCACTTCATTGAGGACCCAATCGCCAATTTTGAGGATCAGATTACTATTTTCCGCAACCGGAATAAATTCATCTGGAGCAACAATATTCCCGTCAATGTCGCGCATTCTAACTAACGCTTCAACACCGCAAATCAAGCCGCTTTTAGTATCAATTTTTGGCTGTAACATTAGAACAAAACTTTCCTGCTCTAACGTATCAAGTATAGCGTTTTTAACAGCTTCTTGTTCTTCTATAATCGAGCCAAATTCCTGATCAAAATAACCATATGAATTATCCTTATCTGCTTTAACTTTTTCAAGCGCTATACCCGCATGAGACATTACCTCATCCGTTTCAGTAGTATCCATAGGGATCAGGACAATTCCGGTTAGTATTGATGGCAGGATTTTTGAATTATTTATTTCACATTCCATCGACAAATAATCATTCACTTTATTCATAACAACATGAATGTCAGACGCATGAGTTATGCTATTTGCCACGATCACGAACTGATCATCTTTAAACCTGATAGCAGCATCAAGGTCCCATAAGCATTTTTTTACTCGCCTCGCCATGATTTTAATAAATTCATCAACACCCTTTTCACCAAGTTGAATTTTAAGGGCATTCAAATTATCAAATTCTATTAACAATACGCCAGATGTTGTGCGGTTGCGCTTTGTCTGATTTATAGTATCGTCGAGAAAAGCCCAGAGTGAACTCCTGCTGGGCAGTCCAGTTAAGGCATCATGCGAAATAGGTTCTTTCATTACATATCCAAGTTGTTTCAGCTGAATATTTACGCCACAATATAATTAAAATATAATTAAGGTAAAAATCTATTTTTCACTAAGTAGCTCTTCAAATGTTTGATTTAATATAGGATATTTCCGCCAATCCTCGTGGTCATAATGCCACCATTCATTGGATACGACAGTAAATCCTTCCGCTTCAACATAAGTTCTCATAAGATCACGGTGCCAGCGTTCTAGAGCTGTACCGCCCATATAATCAGGGTATGAGCGATCGGACATTTCATCATAAGTGCCAACCATTTTAATTACATCACCGGTTTTAAGATCATAAAGTGTCATATCGACTGCACTGCCCATATTATGTTTGGATCCTGAGCTGGGATTGGCAACAAATTCTCGCTCGAATCCCTCCGTCGCATCCCAGAAAACTTTTGTCACATACCAAGGACGATAAGTATCATGAATAAGAATACCGAAACCGAGTGCATTTAGTTTTTTATTGGCTTCATTAAGGGCCATAAGTGCAGGACGTTGAAAAAAGCTTTTGGCTTGCGAATATGTAGGAACATTTAAAAAATTATTGGTTGTAGCATAACGGATATCCAGTTTGACATTATCAAGTACCGTTGTTACATCCACCAGATCAGGATCACGAAACTCGCCTTCACGAATTGGCGGTGAAGCCTCAAGTGCTACTTTAATATAATCCTCTATACCTTTGTCCAAACTTACTTTAAAGCTGCTGCCATCTATTGGTTCAATATATCTTCGAGCGTAGACATTACTGCCTACAACAAGAGCACTTCCCTGACCGTTCTGATCAAATTGGAATAATAAATTGGCAGTTTCTCCGTTAAGGCTGTAGGTAAATTTACCCGGTGCAAATTCACTTAATTGCCAATCAGTCAGATTATCTGGTCTGCTACCATCAAAAGTTGGGTTAAAAATCGCATGAATATAACCACCCTCTTCACGAATGAGGACTTTCTCATCCGCTAGTACATATTCACCGTATAATTTGGTCCATTTTTCCGGTGCTGGGGCTGGTTTTTCGTTTAAATCGAAGTCAACAGCATTTGCATTTAGTGAAGCACAACATAATATTATCACGCATAGTGTTTTCAGTCGCAAATACGCCATTAAAATTCCTCAGTTTATATAAAAAATTGCCTAGTCAGAAGTACGATTTTCTTTAATCCACTCTTCCGCTTTAGCTTGGATGCTGTTTATGTCGTCCCGCTCCATATAGTTTGTCACGCGCCACATAAATTTCCGGGCCTTTTCAAATCCGCCATCTTCAGCAAGAATAAACCAAAAATATGATCCGGTAATATCAAACTCTGTTCCGCGGCCATTAAGCTTCATTGTGCCAATATTACCTTGCGAAATAGGATGCCCCTGAAGGGCTGCTTTCATAAACCATTTATAGGCCGTAATATCATCACGCGTCATAGTGCGGCCAGTAGCATACATAACAGCCAAGTAATACTGCGCCATCATATGTCCGTCTTCCGCAGCCTCCGTAAAGCCGGTAAAAGCCTCTTCATAACGTCGATCGTCAAGCGCTTGTTTTGCGTCCTCAAAGTTGGCAAATGCCAATTGACCGGGAACGGCAAGCGCAATCACAAACGCTGCTGTTATAATTTTTAGGATTTTTTTATTTAAAATCATTATCTTACCTATTTTCTTTAAAATTCTTCATAGAGCAGCTGTAAAGCTGTCGGTGCGTCGGGATGCCCATTATCTGCAGCCAGTTGATACCATTCATCCGCTTTTAGAAAACTCTGTTTTACGCCGTGACCATGTTCATACATCACACCCAGGTTATACTGGGCATTCATGTCTTCCTCTTCAGCGGCCTTGATGAATTCGCTAAGGGCAAGTTCATAATCGCCTTTTTCATAGGCTTCCTCGCCCTTCGCATTATCAGCATTTGCCAATTGAAACGAAAGGGATAAAAATATTGCAATTAAACCGATGAAACGTACGATCATTTATATTTCCTGTTTAGCATCAAATATTAGCCACAGGTTATCTGTAAAATGAGAATTTTACAATAATAATCAGCAAAACATCACTGTTTTTAGGGGAATTATTAGAAGGTACCCTGCAAAGAAAATCTTATTTCTTGTGCCGTTCTGGTATCTCTTAAGTCAACACGTGATATATCACCAAATTTAATATGATCATTATAATTAAATCTTGTAGAACGTTGTCTCTTGCCAATCAGTTGTGCACCTTCGACGCGAAGCTTGATACCTTTAAAAACGGTAAGCTCGGCAAATGCGCTTAACTCAGGGTATGGATCACTTGGCCAATAATAATTTATATAAAAACGTTCATAATTGCTTCTGAACACACCATTGAAGCCGTATGATGCTTTCCAATCAGTGATATCATGTCTAAAGCCAACCTTAATGGTATGCTCGGACCGCCGGTCCATTGCTCGCCAAAGACCTGTGAACTGGTCAGTTGTTTTTCTTTTTGAATATTCATAATCAACATTAAGTACGGCTTCCGCCAAGCCGATAAAGCCAAGTCGAATATTTCCCTTAACTTTTACACCGTAGGCAGTAGCCCGGTCGACATTACCACTTTTCGCAGTGAAATTTATGCTATCACGCAGCGTAGTACTAGGCGGCAGAGCAAAAAAGGCATCCGCGCCAATTGAATTGCCGAGTTCATCTTCATATTGCGTGAAGTCTACATTATCGATTAAATCTTTATAACGATGATGGTATAATTCAAGCTCAATAGAGCCAAGATTATTATTAAACCGATGTTCATAGGCAAGGGAAAACTCCCAGTTTTCCTGCGGTTTTATACCGGTATTGCCAAATATAAGCTGCTGTGTACCATTATCAAAGCGGGTAACGAAGT
>JABJKT010000101.1 GCA_018660225.1 Kordiimonadaceae bacterium | reverse complement strand
TCTGGAATTTTTTTTCCTCCGAAAAGAAAAACAATCCCTACAACAATTAACAAGATTGACCATATACCAGGAACAGCAAGTGGTAAAATGTAAATAATCATTAGTATTTTTTTCGTGTCCCGCTTTTTCTCTTGAGACATAAATAGAAATTAGGATAAGGCCAACCACATAGACAAAAAATATTCCTATATCTATACCAGACAAGCTCATCCATTTTTTCCTTGTAATATACTAATCATATAAGCAATAACATTAATTCAGCCTCGGGTACTATTTAAAAAGGAATTCCCCATGATCAAAAACATAATCAATTCGATATTCATATCGCTGATTTTATTATTTACTTTAAATGCTCATGCCCAACAATTTAATTCAGGTGGCAAAAACCCGACCAGTGATGAGGTCATATATCATTTTGGATATGGCTCAAACATGGACGAAGACTATATGCGTCAGTTTACACCCAGCTTGAAATTTGTCACCACCGCACAGTTACCAAATTTTGAAATTCAATTTAGAAAATATTCGACTGATCTAGAAGGCGGCATTAGCAGCATTATCCCTAAACCCGGAGGCCTTGTTCAAGGTGTGATTTACACGATCCTGAAGTCTGAAATGGAAGCGCTTGATATACTCGAAGATGTGCCGCTCGGCATTTATAGCAGGGAAACATTTAAGGTCATCGCGAAAGACGGCACATGGTATAATGCTGACCTTTACCGCGTTACTAATCCTAAGGGACCTTTTACACCGTCTGTCAAATATTTAGGGCTTATGATTGGCGGGGCAAAAATGCATAACATCAATAAGCCGTGGATTGATTATCTTGAAAATTTGCGAAAAAATATAATCGAAAACCAACACTGACATTAAACAAAACAGTATCATTAAACTAATATGAATTTTTAAGCGAAAATTAACCTTTTAGAAAACTATTTCATCATATTATTTCTGTTGGGACAACATATTGAAATAATGAGCAACTCAGATGAAATATATACTTTCGGTGGAAGACAGCCTTCTCTTTTCGAGTAATATAAAAAAGAGCATCGAAGCAAATATAGAAGACACAACTGTCATCACGGCACATTCCATGTCAGACGCCAAAAAAATCTTAGATTCAAAAAACTATGATTTTCATCTTTCACTATTGGATATGAATTTACCTGACGCCCCTAATGGTGAAATTCTGGATTTGATTAATGCTCATAAAATACCAGTATTTGTATTTTCTTCTATGATGGAAGATAAATTACACAAACAAATTTTTTCAAAACAGGTGGTTGACTATGTACTCAAAGGAACCACGACCAGCATCTCATATCTGGTTAGAATGGTTAATCGTTATATTAAAAATGAAACAACAAAAATACTTTATGTGGACGATTCTAAAACGGCGCGCCGCTTCATTACCAATTTACTTTATCGCTATAATTTCAATGTGTTAACCGCTTCTAGCGGTGCTGAAGCATTGGAAATACTGGAAAATAACTTGGATATCAGCCTTGTTCTTACAGACTTCGTAATGCCCGAAATGGACGGAATCCAGCTTACCAGAGAAATTCGCAGAACTCACCCGGATTGGAATGTTGCTATCATTGGTTTATCCGCTGAGGGTGACGACAAACTTTCAGGGCGTTTCTTAAAATCGGGTGGCAATGATTTCATAAAGAAGAATTTCCAAAGAGAAGAATTTTTCTGCAGAATTCACCAAAATATAAATCTGGTTGAACATATCAACGATCTTCACATGATTGCTAATAATGACTTCTTAACCGGTCTACCCAACAGACGCACCTTCTTTACTGTTGGTGAAACATTGCATGAAAATGCTGTGCGGCAGGACCTTAAAGCCGTTGTCGCGATGATGGATATTGATTTCTTTAAAAATGTCAATGACACCTGGGGCCACAAAGCCGGTGATGATGTTTTAAAAGAAGTTGCTTTAAAACTCACCAAAAGATGCAGGGCATCAGATATAATCGCACGCGTCGGCGGCGAAGAATTTGCTTTCTTCGGCATTGATATGAATTCTGAGCAAGCCTTCAAGGCCTTAAATGAATTTCGCACAGCTGTGGAAGAAATCGTCGTCATGGAAGACGATGATGAAATCAAGCCAACCATCAGTATCGGCTTTGCCACTCTGGATTTTGCCGAAAATTTTGGTGAGGATTTAAACACACTTGTCCAGCGCGCCGATGAAGCTCTTTATAAAGCTAAAGAAAATGGTCGCAACCGTGTTGAAAAATATGACGAACAGAGCCTACTTCAGGCAGCTAACAATTAAACGGCTACGACATCGGGCCTTAATGAATAAAATATATAGAGCACTTCACTTTTTTCAGCATCGCCCGTGATACCGTTATTTTCTAGCGCCTTCATGACATCATCTACAGCTGCCATATATTCATTATCACTGATATTCATTCCTTTGTGGGCGGTGAGCATATCTTCCCCCTGATAGACGTTCGGTCCACCAGAACCTGTAATGAAGAAATCAGCGACGGATTTTTTCAGTTTTGCAATATCACTGTCAACAAATCTTGATTTAAAAGCCGGATTTACACTGTGAAACTCAACAATGTTATTTGATATTTTTACAATGTTTTCTTCGCCGCCTAATCGTTCAAATAAAGTCGTCATTATAGTCCCCTGAATGATTTTTAATTAATTGGTATTTTCGATATAGCATAGGTTGTAAAAAAAAGCAAAAAGCACTTCGTCAACAATAACGAAGTGCTTTTTGACAATTTGTTTAAGCCTTAATTCCGTGCTGGCGGCGGCGTTAATTTCAATATTTTCGGCATTGGCATATCCTCAAGTACATAGATAGAACCATCTGCGCCCTGGCTTACATGACGAAGTCTGTGGCCAGGTTCATCCAGCAAGCGTTCCTCCCCTACCACGTGATCTCCTGAAAGAACGAGCCGCGACATATGCGATGAAGAAAGCCCAGTTAAGAACAGGTTTCCTTTCCACTGTGGAAATAAATCACCTGTATAAAACATCATTGATGATGGGGCCATGGAAACCGGGGTCCAATAATAAATTGGCTGCTCGGTGCCTTCCTTGACCGTATAGCTGCTGCCTTCCGGCTTTGGCGTAGGTAACGGTCCATAAGAAACGGCAGGCCAGCCATAATCTTTACCGGCACGGATGATATTTATCTCATCCCCCGCATTACCGCCCTGATCAGCAACCCAGAAATCACCCGTCCAAGGGTTCTTGGCAAGACTGTTTGAATTTCTAAGCCCAATCACATAGGCCATATCATTAACATCATCATTACCGACATAGGGATTATCACCCGCAGCGGAGCCATCTTTATTAAGGCGAAGTATCATTCCAGATGTTGCCTTTAAATCCTGCTGTCCCATCGGGCTTTTACGTTGCGTGGTTACCAGCAGTTTTCCGGTATCATCAAACGCCATACGGCTTGGTGTTGTCTCAAGAATGACTTTTAAATTATCAATACTTGTTTCATCACTTGAGAGGCGGGCACTAGCCACACTCCATGTACCCCAAGGATTGGCTGCTTTCTCTTCGCGCGATAGTGCGTTCCAAACTTGTCTATCAGCATTTGATTTTGTGAATGCCTCATCTGAATTATCATCATCCACACCATCAGGTGCGCCAAGATAGCTGAAATAAATCATCCTGTTATTTTCAAAATCAGGATCAAGTAATATATCATTAAGGCCACGTGAACCCCAGGCCCGAACGGCTGGCATCCCGGAAATTGGATCAGAAACATTTCCGTCCGGTGTAATAATTCTTATACGGCCCGGCACTTCCGTTACGATCATATTGCCGTTTGGCATATGGGCCATTGCCCAGGGGCAATTAAGCCCGGTTACAAAGTCACTCACAACATAGCGCGCACTTTTTGGTGCCAGCGGTGCTCTGGTTTGGCCTTCGAAAGCCGGTGTTATGGCATAAGCCGGTGCTGAACTCTGCTGAGCGGACGTTGGCACCGTCATTGTTATAGCAGCCAAAAATCCGAGCATCGTCGTTTTCGTTACATTTTGCAGCTTCATTTTATTCTCCCTGGTTTATTTTATGATGCGTGGGAGTATAGATTAACATTCTTTGCAAAGCAATCTGCTAACTATTTGTTTCTATATTGCTTTAAATTGGTTATATATACATAATATTGAACTGAAATAACATGAGAACAGGTATGACAATTACGCTCCATAAAGGTGACTTAAGCAACGATGTAAGTTTTGAAGGTGCTGTAGCCATAGACACAGAAACATTGGGCCTTAATCCCAACCGTGACCGTTTATGTCTTGTGCAGCTTTCATCAGGCGATGGTAACGCACATCTGGTTCAGATCGCCGCGGGTCAAACTGATGCTCCAAATCTGGTAAGAATTCTTGAAGATCCCAAACTCATCAAAATATTTCATTTTGCACGCTTTGATGTTGCCGTTGTTAAAAAATACTTAAACGCTGATGTCTCACCTGTTTATTGCACTAAAATAGCCTCTAAACTGGTTCGAACTTATACAGACAGGCACGGCCTAAAGGATTTAAGTCGTGAGCTTCTGAGTGTTGATCTCTCTAAACAGCAGCAAAGTTCAAATTGGGGCGCTGATGAACTTAGTCAGGCGCAATTAGAATATGCTGCCTCAGATGTTTATCATTTACATAAACTGATGGATAAACTTAATCAAATGCTTGAAGCAACCGGACGCAGTGAATTTGCGCAGGAATGCTTTGATTTTCTCCCAACACGCTGCGAGCTTGATTTGGCGGGCTGGGAAAATACAGATATTTTCGCTCATAGTTGAAACTTTTGATTTCGCTTGATAATTCGCTATTTTATTAAAAATATAAGCAAAATTCCTGCCTTTTACCTTGAAGCCGCACCCTATAAGCATTACATTTAATATATTGTCATATGATACTCCATGATTTTGCCACTATTAGCCATTAGCAATCAAAATCAAATTGGATTATGACCGACAGAAATGGAATTAGATTATAGTGAATACTCACCCTGATCACATACTGGAATCAAATGAAACTGTAGCGTTCGACGAAAATGAACGGCAGATAAACCGTGCAGGGCAACTCAAAAAAGCGGTGCCTATTTTAACCATTATTGTCTTCCTGTCACTGGTACTATATCCAATACTGGCATCACGAGAAAACAGCTTTACCCTTGCAATTGATAAACTTGAACAGCGTGATGAAAAAGCAAAACTGATCAAACCCAGCTATTCGGATATTGACCGCCACAATAACCCCGTTAACATTTCAGCTGAATCCGCTTACCGTGAAGAAAATGAAAACACTAATTATTTCTTCACCAATCTGGTTGCCAATATGTCTTTACCAGCTGGCGAGGCCATTGAAATAATATCCAATAGCGGTTCACTCAATACCGGAACTCAGATCATGGAATTGGGCGGCGAGATAGTCATAACCTCCGAAACCGGATTTTTATTACGCTCCACAGAAGCGACGTTTTTAATTGCAGAAAAAATTGCCCGCGGGCAAAATGGCGTTAACGGCATTGCCCCGTTTGGAAATTTCAGTGCGAATAGTTTCAACACCGATGTGGAACAGGAAATAATTATCCTTGATGGTAATGTAAGAATTAATTTCGATCCCAACAAACCACTTAATATTTTTAACTCTGATGCAGCCACCACTGTCGAAGGAAATACCAATTGATAGTCCGTAGAAATAATATAAATATATTTATAGCCTTTATCATGCTCTTCGTTTTCGCAGGTGCTTTGTCTGTGAATGCTCAGGTTTCTTCGCTAAAAGAACATGAAGTGGAAAATCCAGTAGATATCAGTGCGGACCGCCTTGAAGTTAAACAAAAAGAAAATATAGCCCTTTTCACCGGCAATGTGGTGGTCACACAGTCCGATATGTCACTTGTGTCTGACCGTATCACCGTATTTTATCAGGGAGACCGGGATAAAAATAATTCGTCATCAATTTCACGGCTCGATGCATCGGGAAATGTTGTTATGACATCCCCTACTGAAACCATCAAAAGCACATGGGGCGTCTATGATTTCTCAGAAAAAATAATCACCCTTGGTGGCAACGTTGAATTTAATAATGAAGATGGCCAGATCACAAGCCCAAGACTGCAAGTAAATTTAACAACAGGACAAATCACAATGGACGGCGGCCGGGTAGAAGGCGAGCAGCCCGACAGGGTCACTGGACAATTTACACCGCCAAGTAGTTGAATAATATAAGATTGATTACTTATTGTTAATCTGTTTGAGAGTAAAATATAAAACATGGAAAAAATAATAAAACTTTCTACACCGGACCACCACGTAGCCACACTAGATGAGGGTCTTGTGGTTGATGCCGTTGAAAAAAAATACCGTAAAAAAACGGTTCTCCGCGGTGTATCCATGCAAATCAATAAGGGTGAAGTGGTTGGACTACTTGGCCCTAACGGTGCCGGTAAAACCACCAGTTTCTACGCTATGATCGGTCTCGTTAAGCCTGATTCAGGAAGAATTCTACTTGATGGGCATGATATTACCCACATGCCTATGTATCGCCGTTCAAGACTTGGAATAGGCTATCTTCCACAGGAATCATCTATTTTTCGCGGCATGACAGTAGAGGAAAACATTTGGTCCGTGCTTGAAGTATGTGAACCAAACCCTAGAAAAAGGGCAGAAAAACTTGAAAGCCTGCTTGATGAGTTTTCTATTCAGCATATCAGGCAGTCTGCAGCATTATCGCTGTCAGGCGGGGAGCGAAGAAGAGTTGAAATTGCCCGTTCACTGGCATCTGGTCCGACCTACATGCTGCTTGATGAACCATTCGCTGGTATTGATCCGATTGCCATTGCTGACATTCGTAATCTGGTCTCGCATTTAAAAGATAGGGATATCGGTGTTCTGATTACTGATCATAACGTCCGTGAAACACTGGATATTATTGACCGGGCCTATATCATACATGATGGCCAGGTACTCATGTCGGGAACGCCACAAGAAATAGTTAATAATGAAGATGTAAAACGCGTCTATTTAGGTGAAAATTTTAGTTTGTAATAGGAAAGAGTATAAATGGCATTAACGCCAAGACTTGACATAAGACAATCACAATCTTTGGTGCTGACACCGCAGTTGCAGCAGGCCATTAAGATGCTTCAGCTTTCGAGCGCCGAACTTGTGGAATTTGTCGCTGATGAAGTCGCGGAAAACCCGCTTCTGGAATATGATGAAAGATCAGAAGGAAGCGAAGACCGTAGAAGTTCTATTGAAGGCGAGGGTACACCGTCAAAAGAAGAACCGTCCAACACCGAAGAAGTCCAAGTTAAAACCGCTGATGATTTCCTGCAAGATGCCGCACCAACCAATACACAGGACGATGCCCCACTTGATACAGATTATGTCTATGACGACAACAGTTTTTCAGACAATATCGGCGCTATGCCAAGCCAAAACCTCGGCCTAAATGGCAGTAATATGATTACCGGTGGTGCCGGGAATTTTGATTTCACAGAAAACTCTGCCGAACAAAAACAATCACAAATAGTCTCTCTTAAATCACATCTTGAAGACCAGCTTGTTTTGCTTCAAGCCGAAGCATATGAGAAAATCATCATCCAGTATCTGATCGGTCTTATGGATGAAGCTGGCTACATTAACGAAGAAACCTCACTCATAGCAGAGCGTTGCGGCTGCACAGCAGAAGACGTAGAGCGCATTTTCACCATTGCCCAGACCCTGGAGCCGCTGGGTGTTTTTGCCAGAAGTCTGAGTGAATGTTTAAAAATTCAGCAAATTCAAGCAGATCGTTACGATCCCGTAATGGAAATATTCCTCGATAATATTGAAATGCTTGGCGACAGAAAATTTAACGAGCTTAGAAAACTCTGTGATGTAAATAAAGAAGATTTCCTTGATATGATTGAGGAGATAAAAGCCCTTAATCCTAAACCTGGCCTCGAATATGGTGAAGAGGTCGTCTATACGGTGATCCCTGATGTATATGTCAAAAAATCACCTAAAGGAAAATGGTTTGTCGAACTGAACAGTGAGAGCCTACCAAAAGTCCTGATGAATAATCGTTACCTAAATGAAATTGACGGACAGGCCACTAAAAAAGAAGACAAAGAATATATTGATGATTGTGTATCAAAAGCAAACTGGCTTGTTCGCGCACTCGATCAGAGGGCACGAACCATACTTAAAGTTTCCAGTGAACTAGTAAGGTTGCAGCGAAGATTTCTTGATGATGGCATTCAATATCTGGTGCCGATCAATCTTAAAACGATTGCAGAAGCAATTGAGATGCATGAGAGCACAGTGAGTCGCGTGACAGCGAATAAATACATCGCGACAGCAAGAGGAATTTTTGAAATGAAATTTTTCTTCACAAACGCGATCGGCTCTTTGGATAGTGATAACCAGCATTCCTCAAGATCCATTAAATATAAAATCAAACTACTTATCGATGACGAAGACCCTAAAAAGATACTATCCGACGATAAAATCGTAGATCTGATTAGAGGCGAAGGCATTGATATTGCAAGGAGAACCGTGGCAAAATACAGAGAATCTTTAGAAATCCCGTCTTCAATAATAAGAAGAAGAATGAAGAACCCCGTCCTTTAACAAATGAATTTGAGAGTTTTTTACAGATAGCACACTCTCTTTTGGACCGGGAAATATAAAATCATTTAACCTAAAGTGATTTTATAAAAATGCGGGAATTTCGTGAATACTTGACATATTGAGAACAAGACACTAACTTCCGCGACCTTATATGGATGTAGCCTTGAGCGACATAATAATTAAGCTATCTGAGATAGGATCTGAACTAAAATGAGAATTACTGTAACTGGAAGACAATTGGATGTTGGCGTTTCTTTAAAAGAGCATGTGGAATCACGGCTTGAAGAAAGCGTAAAAAAATATTTCAGTCATACAATTGAAGGGGACGTTACCCTTTCGAAAAATGCTCATTTATATCGAGCAGATTGTAAAATACATATTGGTCATGGCATTTACCTGCAATCAAGTGCGGAAGAAACAGAAATTTACGCTTCTTTCGATACGGCCGCAGATAAAATGGAAACCAGACTACGTCGTTATAAAAGACGTATCACCAATCACCATAGAGAAAAAAGCAATGCCATTGAAGATGAGGTATATAAAGCAAGTTATAACGTTTTTGACATCTCAAATGAGCAGGAAGAAGATACAGAAGACAAAATGCCTGTCATTATTGCTGAAATGGACATGGATATCCCTGAGGTAACCGTAAGTGATGCTGTAATGAGACTTGATCTCGGTGAGCTACAAACACTTATGTTCAGAAATAGCGGCCATGGTGGCATTAATGTGGTTTACAGAAGACCTGATGGAAACATCGGTTGGATTGATCCAAAAACGTCATAAATATTATATAGCAATTAGAAGAGTGTGTATCCAAATGGATATTTCGAATTTGATTAATATGGATACAATATTTCCAAACCTTAAAGCATCAAGCAAAAAACAGCTTTTGCAGGAACTAGGAAATATTGCGAAAGATAAAATAGGGAAACCTGTTTACGAAATAGCTTCCGTTCTTATGGAACGTGAACGGCTAGGGTCTACTGGCATGGGGCATGGCGTGGCCATACCCCACGGCCGCTTTGCTGGGCTTGATCAAATTTGTGGTATTTTTGCCAAACTTGAAAAACCGGTAAATTACGATGCACTGGACGATCAACCTGTTGATTTAATATTTCTTCTACTGGTCCCCGAACAAGCCGGTGCAGATCATTTAAAAGCACTTGCTAAAATATCCCGTATCTTTCGTGATCAAACCATCTGTGAAAAGCTTAGAGGCACCGATAATGGTGACGCCATTTTTGCTATATTAAATTCTATGCAGCCTGCATAAAAAAACACTCCGCAAATCACTTTGCGGAGTGTTGATAATCTCATATTCAAATACTTTTAAGCGTCGTCTTCCGGCTGTGGTGGAAGATCTTTTCTGTATTGAAACTGGTCAGCCAGATTTTGATCTTTTTCCGCTTCTGGAATATCGCCTTCAGCTATTTCAGGAGGACGTACCCAACAATCTGTGCCAAGTTCTGAAATTTTCTGACAGGCCATTGCATCCACATCGCGTGGATTAACTCTTACAGCTTGTTGTAAAAATGGTAGCGCCCGTGTCGGTCTATTCAGTGCAAGATAACCTGAACCTAATCCTTTAAGAGCAGCAACATTTTGGCCATTATTGCCAATAGCTTTCTGATAAGCATCAATCGCATCAACATATTGACCAATAGCACTTAAACTAGTACCCAGTCCAACGAGCGGTCCGGCCACACTACCAACAATCTGAATAATCAACCAGCCCACCACAAGATAAGCAAAACCCACCTTAAAAATATTACGCCGTTTTAGTTCAGAAAAAAGGCTCATTCAAACTCTCCGCAATCAAAATCATCATCGCCGACAGGGCGGCAGAAGTTCGGAAATCCAACCTCGCGCCAGTGGTCAACCAGACCAACTTCATGCAAATATTCTTTCATCACCAGCTGATTTAAGATCGCGCGAAACGGCGGAGTATATAAACGCTGAAACATAATGGATTGAAATCCAACTGAATTCTTAAGCCAGTTTACAATATAATTTCCGTCCCCTAATAACGATGCGTACATAAGCGAAGCAGTACTTTTAGGTTCGCGGGATAAATACTCCCTGTAATTCTCCCTTAAATCGGGTTTAAAATAGGCATCGATATATAAATCAGTATATTTACTGGCAGGGGCCTCTATTCTTTGATGGAAGCCCTCAAAATTTCTTGCAATTTCTTCTTTATTTCCTTCCATCACAGATAAAATTACATTACCTGAGCGAACATTAGCTACTCCCTTTGAAATTGCATTTTCAAATTCCATATGGGTTTTTTCTGTATTTGTATCCATTATAAAAGCATAGCCTAGTGAATAATAAATGCTGGAATCGTCCGGGTTTATATCTTTCGCCGTAGCCAGAACTTCTATGGCATTTTCATATGCACCTACTGAAAGATAATATTGTCCTAAATCCAGCCATGGATCGCTATCATCATTTGCGCTCAACTTTATTGCTTTATCAAAGGCTAACTTCGCCTGCTTCCACTCCATCAGGCGTAAATGTGTATTTCCTTTTTTGGCCCAGCCATAACCAAGGTCAGGATCCAGACTAATCGACTTATTGGCCGCCTCAAGCGCAAGGTTAAACAATTTTATTATTTCTTCCCTGCTATTTTCACTAAAGCCGTAAGTAGCTGAATTTTCATATGAATCAGCAAGAACTGCCCAGCCTTCTGAGTAAGCCGGGTCTAATGTTATAACCTGATTGGCTAGCTTTCTGGCTTTAAGGGAATTTTGAAAACTAGGAATATTGAATAACTGACGAGCCTGTAAGTAAAGCGCGTAAGCCTCCATATTCTGTGTTGGCACATCGCCTAGCACATCGCCAAGAAGTTCTACCTTAAGCGCACCCGCTATGGCCATGCTGATCTCATCCTGAATGGCAAAGATGTCGGTTAAATCCCGGTCATAGGTTTCTGACCACATGTGGGTGTCATTTGCCACATCAATAAGCTGCGCGGTAACCCGAACGCGATTACCAGAACTTCTAATCGATCCTTCGACGACAAAATTTACATTTAACCGTTCAGCAATTTCTGGGATGAGCAGGTTCTGATCATTAAGGGCAAAGGTCGATGTACGTGAAGCAACATCTAGGGTCTCTATCGATACAATGACATTGAGTATTTCTTCCGCCATCCCACGGCCGAAATAATCCTGTGAGCCGTCTGCACTCATATCCTCAAACGGCAGCACCGCAATTGTGTTAGCGAGGTCGGCAATGATTACCTCTTGCGGCTCAGGCTTCGAAGTCCGATCAAAAAGTAGGAAGATAACCGCTAAAGACAGCAAACCTATGATGATATAATTAATCTTCTGGCCCGTTCTACTTCGGATGCTTTCGTCCGTGTCCACTTCTTCGGTTTTCATTAGCCCGTCTGGTGTCAGCTCAAACGCCCAAGCGAAGAAAAGCGCGATGGGAAAACCGATGATGCCGATGTATACGACGATGCTGTTTAGGGTGTCGGGAAGGTTGAGAGCGGGGACGACTACGTCTGTGATTTGCACAAGTACCCATCCAAGCGCCAGATAGGCCACCGCGACTTTGAAGATATTTCTGCGTTTGAGTTCGCTAAATAAGCTCACTACCCCTCCCCGGAAAAGTCATTTTGTGAACTTTATCACAGGCTTACGTGAATATCTAGGTATTACTCTCTACTATAAGTCTTCTATAAACTGCACCATTCTTGCCCGCTCAATCATAGTCGGCAGGCGGCCACGCAGCGCGCCAATATTATCGACCACATGGTGGGTATGGATGGTGCCGGGAATGGCCACCGTCACGTCCGGATGAGCGATGGTATATTTTAAGAAAAATTTGCCCCAGCTATCAACGCCAAATTCTTTCGCCCATTCGGGGATTTCAACACCTGCCGTGGCGCTAAATACCCGTCCTCTGGCAAAGGGGAGATTAATCATCATCGCCACACCATTATCACGGGCCGCCGGAAGAACGCGTTCTTCAACGCTTCGGTCAAACATATTATACTGGACCTGCATAAAATCGAGCCGTCCGCTTTCAATCACTGTCACCGCCGCATCGTTAAGGCTGTTATTGGAATGGGTAAGGCCCACATAACGGACTTTCCCGTCTGCTTTTAGGTCATTGATGCTCTCAATATGCATATCTGTACCGCGGTGATTATGAACCTGCAAAAGATCAAATTTATCGGTCCGAAGGTCAATGAATGACTGTGTATTTTGATCTATACCTACCTGTTTGTCTCCCCGCGTACTGGTTTTGGTGGCAAGGAAACATTTATCTCGCGCGCCGAGCTCATCAAGCGCACGCCCGACAACCTGCTCCGCTTTGCTATAAGTGGGTGCCGTGTCAATCACGGTGCCGCCTTCCCTGAACAATGTTTCAATAGTATCGCGGCGCATCTGGAAATCCTGACTAAGATCACCGAATGTTTCTGCTGTACCAAGGCCCACAGCAGGGATCATTTCGCCACTGGAATGAATTGTTCTATGCAGAAGATCGCTCGTTTGTGCATTTGCGAGGCTACCAAAGCCACTACTGGCAAGAAGCCCTGCGCCGGCGGCCGCACCGCTTAATTTTAAAAATTCTTTTCTGGTAAGGTCTCTTTTCATTTTAATTCTCCTCTATAGATCAGCAATAAAGCTGGACATTCTTTCTCTTTCCGCCCCAGTCGGAAGGCGGCCTCTTAATGCACCAATATTATCAACCACGTGATAATCATTAATGGTGCCGGGGATAATGACGGTAATATCCGGATGACCAAGAATAAATTTCAAGAAAAACTTACCCCAGCTATCCACACCAAAATCTTTAGCCCACTCGGGTATCGCAAGCCCAGCCCCCGCCGTTGGGCCAAACAGGCG
>JABJKT010000100.1 GCA_018660225.1 Kordiimonadaceae bacterium | reverse complement strand
GCTTTACTATGACGGCGAATGAAATTCTAGATCAGACATTAAAATTATCAGGCCATCCCGATCTTGAAACCATGACCCGCGATCATTGGCATGACTGCACTGAAAGTTTTGAAAATCAACATTTTATTTCCGGCTTCGGCTGGGAAGATAAAAAGTTTCGCTTTAAACCCGACTGGCAAGCCATGGGCCCACGGGGCCATGAACTACCAAAATTACCGGACCATTGGGACGCTACCGATCCTGTTGATGATGAACATCCATTTAGGCTTATGACGCCGCCCGCGCGTAATTTCCTTAATTCATCTTTTAACAACACACCAACGTCACTTAAAAAAGAAAAAAGCCCCGCGCTCTTTATTCATCCGGATGATGCCGGTGAATTTGGCATTGCTGATGGTGGTTCTGTGCTGATGGGTAATAAACTCGGAGAGATAGAAATTAATGTCAAATTTTTTGACGGTACGCAGCGCGGCGTTGTCATTTCAGAAGGAATATGGGCCCCGGCGGCCTTTAAAGACGGCAAAGGGATTAATCAGTTAGTCAGTTCAGAAGTCGCCGCCCCAGCAGGCGGTGTGGTCTATCATGATAGCGCTGTCTGGCTTCGCCCAGTTCTCACAGGGAGCGAGCTTTGAGATTTTTTTCAAGAAAAACTGTATCAGAAGCTCGCAGTGCTGAGCAAAATCAAAATTCCCTAAGCAAAGTGCTTGGCCCCGTAAGCCTTACCGCGCTTGGGGTTGGGGCGGTGATTGGTTCAGGAATTTTTGTAGTGACCGGCGTTGTCGCGGCGGTTTATACCGGGCCTGCGGTGGTGCTTTCGTTTATTATTGCCGGGCTTGGTTGCTTGTTTGCCGGTTTTTGTTATGCGGAACTTTCATCGATGATCCCGGCGTCGGGTGGGTCCTATTCATATACTTATGTCACCATGGGCCGGGGCGCGGCGTGGCTGATTGCATGGATTTTAATTCTGGAATATTTGGTAGCATCGGCCTTCATTGCTGTGGGTTGGTCCGGTTATTTTTCATCTTTTATCCAGAGCTTCGGTTGGAATATTCCTGAAAATCTACGCACAGCGCCGCTTGATTTCGCTGATGGCTTTAGCCTTGTTACCACCGGATCAATTATCAACCTTCCGGCCACTATGCTGATACTCGTGATCACGGCTATTCTTATTTTAGGCGTACGCCAGTCGGCCTTTGCCAGCAATATGATGGTCCTTATAAAACTGAGCATTATTCTGCTTTTTATCGCTGCGGGGGCCTTTTATGTCAATACCGATAACTGGATACCTTTTGTGCCCGATAATAGCGGTGTTTTCGGTGAATATGGCTGGTCAGGGATCATGCGCGGCGCGGGCGTTGTGTTCATTTCCTATCTTGGTTTCGATGCCGTAACAACCGCTTCAGAAGAAGCCCACACACCGGAGCGCGACATGCCAATTGCCATTATCGGCACGCTGGCGATCTGCACCGGGCTTTATGTGGCGGTGGCGGCAATTTTAACGGGATTAGTGTCTTATAAAAAACTTAATGTGCCAGACCCGATATTTGTTGGGGTGGACGCTGTGTCGCCCGCTTTAGCATGGCTTGCGCCGCTGATTAATATTGGCGCTATGGTCGGGCTTGCTTCGGCGACATTTGTGCTTATTTTCGCCCAGCCGAGAATTTTCCATGCCATGTCGCGGGACGGCCTGATGCCGAAGTTTTTTTCCACCGTTCATCCAAAATTTTCAACGCCGTTTTGGGGTATTTTAATTACGGGGCTTTCAGCGGCCGTGCTCGCTAGCCTTTTCCCTATATCGGTGCTTGCAGAATTAGTGGCTATCGGCACATTATTTGCCTTTATCGTTGTTTGTATCAGTGTGATTATTCTTAGGAAAAGAGAACCGGATGTGAAGCGGCCTTTTTCGGTGCCGTTTTATCCTTATGTGCCGGTGCTTGGTATTCTGACTTGCGGCTATATGATGCTTAGTCTTCCCTTTGCCACTTGGCTTAGGCTGATAATATGGATGGCTATGGGACTTATTGTTTATTTTGCCTATAATATGCGAAAGAGGGAGAATTAAAAATGTCGATGGAAGATCGTGACGGTTATATCTGGGTTGATGGTGAGCTGGTTAATTGGCGTGATGCCAAGGTGCATGTGCTATCCTATACCTTTATGCATGGCGCGGGTTTTTTTGAAGGGGTGCGGGTTTATAATGGTGCGTCTGGCCCGGCTGTTTTTCGCTTGCAGGATCATACCAGAAGGTTCTTCGATTCCGCTAAAATCCTCCAGATGAAAATGCCGTTTAGGGAGGAAGAAATTGAACAAGCACAGATCGCGACAGTGAGTGCCAATGGCCTCAAACAATGTTATATCCGACCGCTCGGTTATTATGACGGGCAGATGGTTGGCCTTCCTGCGCAGGGAAATGGTGTTCATGTTGCCGTTGCGGTGTGGGAATTTGACGACATATTGGGTAAAGACGCTAAAAATGACGGCATCCGCGTAAAAACATCATCCTTCAGTCGCCATCATATCAACGCTGCCATGAGCAAAGCCAAGGCAAACGGTCAATATATAAATTCAATGCTCGCCATCAACGAAGTAAAGGCAGCGGGCTATACGGACGCACTGCTACTGGATAGTCATGGTTATGTTGCCGAATGCACCACATCCAATATTTTTATGGTTAGGGACGGGATTATTTCAACACCGGAAAAAACCGCAATCCTTGAAGGGATAACCCGCGATACCGTTATGACATTTGCTGCGGAACGGGGTATGGAGCTTAAAGAGCGAAACATCACCCGCGATGAACTTTACTGTGCTGATGAGCTGTTTGTTACCGGCACCGCCGTTGAGATCACTCCTATTGTTGAACTTGATAACCGCGTCATTGGTGACGGAAGGCCCGGAGAGGTCGTTAAAACATTTCAAAAAATG
>JABJKT010000099.1 GCA_018660225.1 Kordiimonadaceae bacterium | reverse complement strand
GGTTATCGCCATTACTGGCAGCAACGGTAAAAGCACAACAAGCGCCCTGCTCTATCATATTATGACCAAGCTCGGCCTTAAAGTGGAACTCGGTGGTAATATCGGTACGCCGCTGCTCTCGCTGCCGCTAGACGCGGATTATTATGTGGTTGAACTTTCAAGCTACCAGACATGTGATCTTAAATCTGCTCCTGACATTGCGGTACTGCTGAATTTATACCCGGAGCATATCCAGTGGCACAAAACACATGACGCTTATTTTCATGACAAATGTAATCTGCTTCGCCGCGGCGCGCCTATCAATATTGTAAATGCAGGTGAACCACGGCTTGCGGATACTGAAAATAAAGTATGCTTTAATGCCCGCGATAAAGTTCATTTCGAAAGCGGAATAATATATATGGGTGATATGCCGGTGGGCGGGACGGATAAATTTCCCCTATTAGGTGAGCATAACCTGGAAAATTTATGCGCGGCACTCACAATTGCCAAGGAACTGGGACTAATCCTTACCGAATGCCTGAAGGCGAGCTATGATTATCCCGGTCTAGCGCACCGATTACAGGTCTTTGGTCCTATAGGGGAAATCACCTATATCAATGACAGTATATCAACGGACCCGGAAGCGACCATCGCCGCACTTGAGGCATTAAAGGATCAAAATGTCACGCTGATTGTTGGCGGGGAGGACCGCGCGCAGGATTATCAAGCACTCGGCAATGTCATCGAAAAAACGGCTACGAAAGCCATCTGCGTTTATGAAACAGGACCACGCCTTTTTGACCAACTGAACAGTGCAGAAAAATATAAGGCCGCAACGCTTGAAGAAGCGGTTAAAAAAGCTAAAGACATCACGCCTAAAGGCGGCACTATTCTTCTTTCCCCTGCCGCACCAAGTTATGATGCGTTTAAGGATTTTGAAGTGCGGGGCGATTTATTTATGGCGCTGGCCAAATCTTAAACGCGCGGGGCTAATACAAGCGGGATAAAGCGGATTAGGAACAGTGCGTAGGCCAATACCCAACACAGCCCCGATAGGAATAAAAATTCACTATAAAAATCAACCAGAATGACCGGAGCGATGATGCGTGAAATGGCCGAAAGGCTGATCAGGCAGAAAATCGTTGTTAGAATAGGCTCATTGACCATCGGCCTGCCGGAATGACCGATCATGGCCCGCGACATCACCCCAAGAGTAAGCGAGCCTGCAGCACCGATGCTAAAGGCATGATAAGTAAGCAGGGTGTAACTGTCATTAATAAATGATGCATAGGAAAACAGGAAGAAACCGGCCGCAATCCACAGAATTCCGATATGGAGGATCAATAGAAGCGGATCTTTTATGGCGACCCAACCTTTCCATCCCCAAAGCCGAATGAGCAGGCAAATTCCGGCTATCGTTGAGAATATCCCAGCGATATTACTCGGCGCCCCACCTATGATGCAGATCATCAGTGAAACAATCGAAATCATGCTGAGCGGCAGGATGAATGTAAATGT
Organism: Kordiimonadaceae bacterium; assembly: GCA_018660225.1. Taxonomy (GTDB): domain Bacteria; phylum Pseudomonadota; class Alphaproteobacteria; order Sphingomonadales; family Emcibacteraceae; genus Pseudemcibacter. The sequence continues at coordinate 879 of JABJKT010000099.1, read as the reverse complement.
TTTTTGCTGCACATCGGGGTATTTATTTTTAAGAAAACTTGGCGCGACCCGCCCTCCGATCACATTCATCAACATAACGACAAATAAAAGCGCGGCGATAAAGAAATTATTTTCGTCCATCGCCACCACACCCAGCGCCGATAAATGGCTAAACAGGTTAAAGGCGGCAAAGATCATCAGCATAACGGGCAGGAAATAATTTCGCTTATTTTGGCTCGCAAAAATGGCGGGAGCAATACCCATAATAGCAAGCGGAAGAAGCGAAACATCAAGCACGAGCGGCAGATAATCGGGCAGGAGTTCGCCGTTAAAGACTGCTACCCGTCCCGCTATCCACAGCAGACCAAGAAGCGCAAGTGGAGCACCTTTTGGCGACGGCTTACCGGTCCAGTTGGGCACGGCAGTGAATAAAAAGCCGATAATAATCGGCGCAAAAACACCAAAGATCATTTCATGCTGATGCCAGGCGGCGGGCGTAAAATAGCTCGGCAGATAATCAACGAAGCCCGTGATCAGCATCACCCAATATGGCAGCAACAGAACGGCCCCAAGGGCACCAAGCGGAAAAAACACCCTAAATCCAGCGGAAAATAATATCGACATTGTTTTGTTTTCTTTCAATAATCTAAAAAGAAACTAACAAATACAGGACGCTTTAAATTGACGGTGGTCAAGATTATTCGGTAACGCAACAATTAATAAAAATTGCCAAAGACGTTAATCCCCTAGCTTTAAGTGGCTTATTTTTAGGTCATTTTGAGAGTCTGCTTTCGACGACATAAGCGGACATTCGCGGATAAGGTAGAATTTCTTATCCCTTTCGCTCGCTTGCTATTGGGAAGTACATGTGTAAACATATTTCCATAATATTTAATACTT
>JABJKT010000098.1 GCA_018660225.1 Kordiimonadaceae bacterium | reverse complement strand
ATCGTCCAGTTAAGCGTACCTGCTATTGCCGCTTTTGGTGGTGTCGTGTTCCTTGGTGAGGAAATCCAAACGCGATTGATCATCGCCACAATTGTTATTTTCAGCGGCATCATCATTAAAGTAAAGAGTCAAATAATTTAAGGTGCCGCTAGTGCCATAGCCCGTATCAATTTTACCAGACCCGCCACATCACGCAGGTCGGCCATCTCTGCCGGTCCATGACTATAACGTCCGGGCCATGACAGCCCCGAATTTGGCGCGCCCCAAAAAGTGAAGGCCGTACCGTCTGTGCCGCCCTGTGTTAAGCCATATTGGTATTTAATACCGGCATTTTCGGCAATAGATCGATTTCTATCAAGTTCGTCCGGTCTTGCCATGCCTGAATTTTCAATGGACCTTAGCACCGGCCCATCGCCAAGTGGCGCATAGGCAAAGTGCGGTGATTCGAGCGGAGTATCTGATGAAACAAACGTATCAATACTATAAGCACGAATGCTCTGAGCCCCGTATATGTCCGCAAGTGCATTTGCACCAACTAATCCACCTTCTTCACGCACCGACCAGGCGAAAATAATCCGGTGTTCAAGCTGATCAGGATCAATATCCTGAAGCACGCTAAACAGCGCCGATATTCCGACCCGGTCATCAAGACCGCGCGCCGAGTAGCGATACTTACCCATTCTATGGCCTTCTTTATAACCTGTTGCTGACATACCAACTGTAACACCTGCGGCCTTTAGCGCAGCCCCGTCCATACCAAACCACGCTTCAACCTTATTCGGGTATTTTTCGGAAGGCTCAGACCGTGACAGGTAAATGCCTTTTAAATGTTCTGTGTTTTCCAAAGATTTAGCACCAATTCCCGCATCCAGATGCAGTAACGCAGGCTGACCTTCCCATGCGGGTGTTACCATGCCACCACGACGATTTAATTGAACTACGCCGCTATCTCCGATTGCTTCAATTTCAAACCCTACCTCATCCATATGAGCAATAAAAACGGTCGCTTTCTGATCTCTCGGTCCCATATCAAGCCATAGATTTCCGGTTTCATCCGTTTGAGCGATCTCCTGCGCCCAACCCGGCATTTCAGCACGGACCATCGCCCTGATCGGCCCTTCGTGACCAAAAACGCCTGCCGTTTCAGCAACGCTATCAAGCAACTTCTCAAATTCTGCCATCTCGGAACCACCGGCCAGACGGCCCGGCTCTGCGTTAAGCGCTTCTGGCATCATTGGTGCCTTAATCCATGGAGGAGTTGGCGCAGTTGGATCAACAAGCGCAATTACACTATTCAATAAATTTTCTGCTTCAGCCAGTTTAATATGTTCCATCAGCGCGGCGGGCTCAGATACATTCGGTGCTAATATCTGAACTTTGGAAACGCCGGTATATTTCAATATTTTATTGACGCTGCCATTAATTCCGTCAACAGTTTCGTTTCTCCTGTTTTCACTTCCTTTATCAAGCAATATAACCTCATCAACATTTTCAAGCGCCACAAGCGCACTGCTTAATCCGACCCAGCCAAAAACATTCTGTGCGCTTAGCATCCATGTTGTGGTGCCCTCACCGGAAATACCGGCCTGCGCACCAGCAATTACCGCTGCGCATCCCACACGCGCACCACTATTTGGTCCGGCTATTTCATCCGAATATGACCAAGCTGGAATATGACGAATAACCGGATCGAGCAGTGCAATTCCCATTTCGGCCACTTCCTCAGCCGAACTAGCGCCCACATCAATCCATAAATCATCGGCTCTTATGATCGCTGTTTCGCCGCGGTGGAGATTTGAAAAATGATTATTGTCAAATGCAGTGACACCAACAAGCGGCCCTTGTCTGGTCATTATCCGCAGCTGTTGCCCAGCGTGAGCCTGCGACCATAATGGATGGCTAGGCGCACGGCCAATATGGTGAAGCCGGAGATATCCATCATCCGTTATTTGCGTTACGGCAAATGATGGCGCGTCGAGCGCGCAGGCGACGACCTGATGCGGAGCACCCGTTCCCACCGACTTGCTCATATTACCGTGGCGATCAACCGACCAGCCACTAAACTGGCGCGTAAGATAATCTGTCGCATGTTGTTCATGGCCAGTTGGCGCATCAAGCGCCACCCAGCTCGACAAAGTCTCAACATCAGAGCTCTGCGCTTTGGCTATAGTTGATGCTAAAAAAATAAAAATTAAAAGCGAGATATATTTCCTAATAAACAAAATGGACTCCTTATTCCCCAGACGGAAAAGCTTGAATTATTTGAAATTTGAAAGGAGCATAAACACTATAATTGAGCCTGTCCAGCACAGGCGCTTATATTCTCCACATTGCAATATAAGCAATATTATGTAATAGTTTTTTATCAACAAAGGGGAATTTAGCTATGAATAATACCACACGCAGAACATTTTTAGGCGGAACTGCCGCTTTATCCTGTTTACCACTCATTGGCAATGCGCAGGCAAGTCTTGGTACCGTCGATACGGTTATCACTGGCGGCACTTTCTATACTATGGATCCAAACTATCCAAAAGCGGAAGCAATAGCCATACGCGGTGATCGCATTCTCGCGGTTGGAAGTGCTGATGATATCGCCAATCTGATCACGGCGGATACCAAAGTCATCGACGCGCGGGGGCATACCGTCACGCCCGGGTTTATTGACAGCCATAGCCATCCGCTAATGGCCAATGAAGCGATAAGTGTTGATGTTAATTTCCGTTCTATCCCGGAAGTTCTGCAGGCGATTGCAAAAAAGGTTGCGCAGACACCAGCCGGCCACTGGGTACAGGCACATATGTATGATGACACCAAATTCGTTGAGGGCCGCCCGGTTAATCGTGCCGATCTTGATAGTGTCAGCATGGACCATCCCATATATGTGGGCCACAGGGGCGGACATACCGCCGTCGTTAACAGTAAAGCATTTGAAATTGCCGGTGTTACTCTTGATACACCGGATCCGGAAGGTGGCGCTATTTACCGCGATGAAAATGGTTTTACCGGCCGTGTCGCTGAAAATGGCCGCAGACCGTTTCGCGCTGCCGGTGTCTGGCCGGTCGCAGACAGAGCAGACAATCAAGCCAATGTCGGCTTTAGCACGGGTCGCATGGCTGCTTCGGGCTTAACATCAACCACCGAAGCTGCTGGTTCCGCCGAAGAATGGCTCGCTTATCAGGATAGTTATGACGCTGGTGAAATGAAATGCCGTGTGGCCTTTATGCCCATTGGAATGGGTTCTATATATACGGCCCTGAAAGAAAGTGGCATGCGAAGCGGTTCCGGTAATGACTGGATCAGGGTCGGTGCGGTTAAATATGCCGCCGATGGGTCGGCGTCTGAGCGTACCATGAGCATGAGCACACCTTATACCGGTCGCGCTGATGATTATGGCATATTGACCATGGATCAGAACGATATTGATAACGCCGTTGATGATGCCATCGCCAATGATTTTCGGATCGGCATCCACGCGAACGGCGATGTGGCCATTGATATGGTTATGAATGCTTACGAAAGAGTGCTTAATAACTGGCTGGGGACTAACCCGCGCCTTCGCATTGAGCATTGCTCACTGGTAAACCCGGAAATACTCAGGCGCATTAAGACTTCCGGCGTTATTCCAATTCCCTTTTATACCTATGCTTATTATCACGGTGAGAAATGGCACGAATACGGCGCCGAGAAAATGAACTGGATGTTCGCTCATAAATCGTTCCTTGATTACGGCATTCCTGTCGCGCCCGGTTCCGATTTTACACCGGGTCCATATGAGCCGATGATGGCGCTGCAAAGTATGGCCACCAGAAGGGATAGTACGGGCACCGTTTGGGGCGAAAAACAAATAATCACAGTAGCCGAAGCTATGAAAATATGTACCATGAACGGTGCCTATGCCTCATTCGAAGAAAATAGCAAAGGTTCACTAACACCCGGAAAGCTTGCCGATATCGTACTACTGGCCGAAGACCCAACAAAAGCCGACCTCGACACCATAAAAGACATAAAAATCGTAAGGACAATCGTCGGCGGCAAAACAATGCATGAGGCATAAGCGCTCAATTACTGAATTAATGTTTGAAAGGCATCACCCTGTAAAATAAATATTTTTTCATCGTCAACTATTTCAAAGCCGATGGCTTTATAAAAGGCCGCGGCTTTTTGATTATTGTTATCGACGGAAAGTCGCATATAGCTCGCGCCCTCTTTTTTAGCGTTGGCAACAACGGCGGCTGTTAATTTTCTGCCTATACCGGATGAGCGGGCATTAGCGCTGACAAAGAGGTCTTGAATATAGACGCCTGGTTTTCCGCGCCATGAGGAAAATTCAAAGAAATATAATGCGACTCCAACGGCTACAGTGCCGTCCCAGGCAATTATGGCCTCAAAAAAGCTCTTATCTTTGAAGCCAAATTCAAGCAATTTTTCGGCTGAGCCATTATAGTCATCTTCTTTAGCCAAATCACTGGCGAGCGCTTGAAGCATTTGATGGACCGTTTCAGCGTCCCTCTTCGTGGCTGGTTTTATTTCAATCATCGGCTCAAGAATACCTATTCACTTTATCACGGCCTTTTAATTCAAGCATTTCTCGTGCTTCGTCTGGCTTGGCGACCTCATGGCCTAATTCTTCAATAATTGTTCGTATTTTTTCTACCTGTTCAGCGTTACTTGTCGCCATTCGACCGGGCGGCAGCGTTAGGCTATCTTCAAGGCCAACCCGTACATTTCCGCCGAGTATTACCCCCATGGTAGCCAGTGGTATTTGGTGCTTGCCGGCCGCTAAAACTGAAAACTGGTAATTATCCCCAAGTAGTCTATCTGCACTTGCCTTCATGGCCATAAGATTTTCGGGACTTGCACCGATACCGCCCATCACACCAAGTACGAACTGTACATAAAGCGGGGCTTTAACCATTCCTTGTCTTAAATAATAGGCCAATGTTTCAATATGTCCCATATCATAGCATTCAAATTCAAATTTTGAGCCACCTTGCTGGCCAAGCTCAGCGAGGATCATTTCAATATCCTCATAAGTATTTTGAAACGTTGTTTTCCTTGTCGCATCGAGTAGTTCCGGCTCCCAATCATGTTTCCAATTATCATAACGTTGTTTTAAAGTGAAAATTCCGAAATTCATTGATCCCATATTAAGCGAACACATTTCCGGGCTGATATGACGGGCCGTAGCGAGACGCTGATCAAGGGTCATGAGGGAACTTCCGCCCGTTGAAATATTAAGCACAGCATCAGAGGCCTGATCAATTACCGGAATAAAATTCATAAAATGCTCGGTGCTGGCACTGGGGCGGCCACTTTCCGGATCACGCGCATGAAGGTGAATGATCGATGCGCCGGCCTGCGCCGCACCAATCGATGCGTCGGCAATCTCAGGACCTGTTACAGGTAAATACTCGGACATGGTTGGGGTATAAATTGATCCCGTTACAGCACAGGTTATGATCACTTTTCTAGGCATATGGGCTTCCCTATTTCATTAAAGTCTTGCCAATTTTCAATTGTTAAGTAACATTTGACATAATTACAGATAGAAAATCAAACAAAGTTTTAATGAATAATAATATGAAGCAGTCACATCTATTTTATCAGACACGTGCCCGCCGCCCGGTTCTTGACCGTGCGAGCGGTATTTACATGTGGGATATGGACGGTAAACAATATATTGATGGCTCCAGCGGCGCCATGGTTTCAAATATTGGCCATTCTAATCCCAATGTTCTTGCGGCAATGCGCGCGCAAATGGAAAAATCAACATTCGGTTACCGGCTCCATTTCGAAAATAATCCAGCGGAAGAGTTAGCCGCTAAAGTGGCTGAATTATCACCTAAAGGTCATGACAAAGTATTTTTTGTCTCCGGCGGATCGGAAGCCGTGGAAAGTGCTATTAAGCTTGCCCGTCAATATAGTGTGGTCAAAAATGATCCAGATCGCTGGCGGGTGATCAGCCGCAGTCCGTCCTATCATGGATCGACCATGGGCGCACTTTCCCTAACCAGTTATAATCCGCTCAACGAGCCTTTTCTGCCAATGTTTGTTGATATGCCTAAAATCCCCGCACCAAGATGCTATTTAGATAATGACAATTTATCAGAACATGATCGCGGGCTTAAATACGCTGATATGCTGCGTGATAAAATCATCGAAGTCGGCCCGGAAACTGTTCTTGCTTTTATCATGGAACCGGTTGGCGGCGCTTCAACGGGGGCGCTCGTCGCACCGGATAGTTATTATGCGCGTATCAGGGAAATTTGTGATGAGATTGGCATCCTTTTAATTTACGATGAAGTGATGACCGGTGTCGGGCGGACGGGTAAGTTTCTTGCTGCAGAACACTGGAATATAAACCCTGACATCATTGCAACGTCCAAAGGGTTTGGCGCGGGTTATGTACCGCTCGGTGCGATGACGGCGCGCCAGGAAATTGTCGATGCCGTGCTTGATGGCGGTGGCTTCCAACACGGATATACTTATGCCGGAAACCCGATTGCCTGTGCTGCCGGTCTTGCAGTAATTAATGAAATATACGCCCAAAATATGATGGAAAACACCCGCGTCGTTGGTGATGTTCTTCTAAAGGGATTAAAAAAATTACAAACGCGTTTCCCCTTCATTGGCGATGTGCGCGGTAAAGGATTACTGACCGCCTTTGAACTGGTCAGTGATCTGGAAACCATGGAACCACTGCCGGCGGAGGCTGCGGCACATTCCCGTCTTGTTGATATTGCCTATGAACTGGGCCTGATTATTTATTCAAGGCGTAGCCGGGACGGCCTTAAGGGCGATCATTTTCTGGTTTGTCCGCCGATGATCACAACAGCAGAACAAATTAACGACATTCTGAGCATCCTTGATGACAGCCTTAAAATACTAGCAAATGAAATGAACTTGCCTATAGGAGCGGGGAAATGAAGTGCATTCTAAAGGCTGATCAACAACAAAAGCACTATCCTGAAAACTATCTGGTTAACGGCGTACCGCAGGCTAACCCGGAAACCCCTGCGCGTGTTGATCTTTTACTGGACGGTGCGAAAAAAGCCGGTATGGAAATAGTGGAACCCGAAAACTATGGCATGGATCCTATTGCCCGCGTTCATGACGAAAAATATCTTCATTTTTTAGAGCATGCCTTTAAAAGATGGTCGTATATTAAGGACGCCGCGCCAGCGGTTACGCCTAATATTCACCCAACCAACAGAGACGGGGAGTATCCGGTATCCGTAGTGGCGCAGGCCGGTTATCATATGGCGGATGCATCGTGCCCGATTACAGCCGATACATGGAACAGCGCCCTTTGGAGCGCATGGAGCGCCGTTCACGCAGCGGAACTGGTCTTAAATGGTGAGAATGCAGCGTACGCACTATGTCGCCCACCCGGACATCACGCAGGCCCGGATATTGCCGGCGGTTTTTGTTATTTAAATAATACGGCAATTGCCGCTGAGTATTTGCGAAATAAATATAATTCTGTAGCCATATTAGATGTGGACTTACATCATGGTAACGGCACACAAATGATTTTTTATGACCGTAGTGATGTCCTGACGGTATCAATACATGCTGATCCGAAGCGTTTTTATCCTTTCTTTTGGGGCAATGCTAGCGAATGCGGCAAGGATGATGGTCTTGGCTATAATCTGAATTTACCCCTGCCCCGCGGCACTAAAGACGATTTATTCCTTGAAGCCCTAGATAGCGCCTTAGAACGCATAACTGATTTTACACCCGACGCTCTTATCATCGCGCTCGGCCTTGATGCTTATGAAGGTGACCCTATTGCGGGACTAGCGATTTCCACCAACGGTTTCCGTGCTATTGGGCAAAAAATTTCCGCTGCCACCAGTTTACCCACTGTCATTATTCAGGAAGGCGGTTACCCCTGCGATGAATTAGGCAGTAATTTAGCGGCCTTTATGAGCGGATTAAAAGGAGAAGATAATGTTTGAAGCCTATCGCGGCGTCGTTCATCCATGGTTATGTGATATCATGCAACATATGACGACACGCCACTATGTGGCGATGTTTGATAATGCAAGTTATCATTTCGGCCATGCCTGCGGGATAAAAGTTGATCCTGAAAATTCTAGATATGGGTTTGTCGATGTAAAACACACGATTGATTATATCAGTGAACTAAAGGCAGGTGACCTCGTCATCATTAAATGTGGATTAAGCAAAATAGGCAATAGTTCCTATGTATCAAAATATGAAATGTATAATCTGGATAACATGGAACTCGCGGCAACTATGGAAGCGGTATGCGTCCATTTTGACCTGATAGACAGAAAATCTATACCGCTGACAAACGACTTTCGTGAGAAAGCTGGGAAGTATTTATCAAATGCTTAAACTATTGACAGAAAAATTAGTTGAATTGATATAGGAAATGCGATTAGTATACGCTCACAACAAATCTGCAGAGATGGGGATTAATGCGCTTATATTGCAAAGCAAGCTATATGATAATAAGATTTGAGGGTTAAACAGGAAAAAATTAAAACAAATGCGGGAGAAAACTAATGGATAATTTATTAAAAAAATACGAAGAGCATGCTTATGCTTTACTGAGAATGGTAACAGGCTTCTTGCTCCTATTTCATGGAGCAAACTATATACTCGGCTGGCCGATTGACGGTAGATCCTGGGGTGGCGCTGCTTGGTATATGGCCTATTTTGGGGTGCCTATCCTCTTTTTGGGCGGCTTGTTTACCTGCATTGGTATCTTTACCCGTCCGGCGGCATTCCTGGCATCGGGTATGATGGCATTCGCCTACTGGATGGCTTACGGAAGCAAGGCCTTTTCACCACCGGCAGATTCAACGAATTCATTCATTGAATTAATGCTTCCGATCGTTAATAAAGGGGAGCTTTCGGTTATGTTCTGCTTAGCGTTTCTTTATATCGCCACACGTGGTGACGGAATCTGGAGCGTCGGCGCAATGCGCAAGAAGTAAGTAGGCGAACAAAACTAAAAAGAATACATCAACCGCTGGTTCGCTGGCGGTTGATTTTTTTTGATCATAAAAAAAGTCATTTTGCCAGAACTGAAGCAAGTAGTTCCTTTGCTGCTGCGAGCGGCGTTATTTCTTTATTCTTCACAGCATTTTCAAGAGCAGTTGTTTCTTCCGATTTCTGTGCTTTGATCTGGTCGGTCAGCAGTTCGTTTAGTTCTGACCATATGGCCGCGATATTTTGCGCTTCGCGGCGCGCTTCAAATTCATCATTTTTAAGCATTGTATTTTTAAAGGATTGGATATTTTGCCAGACTTCTTCGAGTCCTGTTGCATTAAGCGCACTCGTTTCCAGAACATCAACGCTCCAGTCCGGACTTTTAGGACGCATAAGGTGAAGGGCATTTTTGCAGTTACTAGCGGCTATTTTGGCGGCGCTTTTAAAATCCCCGTCCGCTTTATTGACAATCACCAGATCAGCAATTTCCATAATGCCGCGCTTAATGCCCTGCAGTTCATCACCACCGCCGGGTGAGAGCAGCAACAAGAACATATCAACCAGATCAGCCACCGCCACTTCCGATTGGCCGACACCGACGGTTTCAACGATGATCACATCATAACCCGCTGCTTCGAGCACCATCATCGCCCCCCGGGTATAGCGAGCGATACCGCCGAGTATACCTTTTGATGGTGTCGGGCGAATGAAAGCCATGTCGTCACGGGCAAGCTCTTCCATTCTGGTTTTATCACCAAGAATTGAGCCACCGGAAATTTGCGAAGACGGATCAACCGCCAGAACCGCTACCCGCAGACCTTGCCCGGTCAGCATTTTACCGAAAGCTTCAATAAAAGTGGATTTACCAACGCCCGGGATACCGGTCATGCCAAGCCTTATCGTATTTCCTGTATGAGGGAGTAGTTCAGAGAGTAACTGCTCGGCGTCTTCTTGATGATCGGGCCGGGAAGATTCGATTAAAGTAATTGCCTTGGCAATGGCTCTTCTGTTTCCGGATGTTATTTTTTCAGATAACGCGCTCATATCAGGAACCACTTACGCCGTTGCTGATAAGCGAAAGCACTTCCGCCGTCAGCTCATCAATATCAATAACCCCGTCTGAATGATACCACGATGTAATACCATTAAGGCTGTCAAAAAGCAGGATCGCTAAAATAGTGGAATTGCAATCGCGAATAGAGCCGTCTTTAATACCAATCTCAATAATTTCACGCACCCGGCGTTCAATATTTTTATGATTTTGAATGCTCGCTGCCGCGAGGATCTTATCTTCCATCTGCCCGCGGTGACGTACGTGGCATCGCGCCACATCATCGGTTATTATCAGGATATAGTCTTTGATAAACTCATGTAGTAACTCATAGCCGGACGCGTCGCTTTTCATTACCTGATCAATCATGCTCATTATCTTGCCGCAGGTAACTTCTTCGCATTTAACTAGGATGTCTTCTTTATTTTTAATATAATAATAAAGGGTCGGCTTGGTGACATTCTGCATTTTTGCAATATCATCAAGCGATGTTTTATAATATCCGCGCTCCATAAAAGCTTTGGCGGCATTGCGTAAAATCACATCAAGTTTTTGCTGACGCTTTTCTTCTCTGGAAATATTTTTTTGCTCTACTTGCATTTATCCTCAACCAAATGATAAAATCAAAATTAT
>JABJKT010000097.1 GCA_018660225.1 Kordiimonadaceae bacterium | reverse complement strand
TGACTTTCTTTTCAGCAAGTAAACGAACTTGGTCCTGAGCGGTCACATCATAGCTAAAATTGAACCGTGGCTTTAAAAAGGTAAAACTAGATTGTCGCCGACTTACATCACCACCCGGCAGAATACTATCTGCAGTAATTGTTGAAAATTCGGCTACAAGTGAACTTTGCAATGCCATTTTAGGGCTAATATTATAATTATGGTTTACGAATAGCTCATACCTTTTTTCTGATATTTCAACGGTATCATTTGCAAGGATACTACTAATTGTATCCTCATCAGAAAAGGCAAGTTGATTAAAGGACTGATCATAGCTGTTAAAAGCCCCTTCCCCGCCAGCTTCAAGGGACTGCTTAGTCGTAATATTTTTATTAAGGGACGAACGAATAATTTTTTCTGACCTATTTAATATGGTTTCAAGGCTTTGATTATTAAAAACTGCCTCAGGGGCATTGAAGCGTTCTACCAAATCTTCATTTTTGTCCCGGTTTACGACGAATAATGTTTTAAGCTGTCCTAAAAAACCCAGTCTACGCACATAATCGCCACCCACTTCCCACTTTGATCCGCCACCTTGGCGATCGGAAAAGCGGTAAAAAGGTCTATTTCCTTCTTCTATACGAATTTCTTTACCATTGTTGTCCCGTGGTTCATAAAGTCCGTTCAGGCGCAAGGTTCCGTTTTCTACCGCTGTATACGTAACATTGGATGTAAAAGCCGTGCTTGGCCTTAAATAAGCACCTTCAACAAAAAGGTTGCCGGTCTGTACACCATCGCCGTCCTGATAAATTTCATCACGGTCGAAACGAAATTCCCAGTGTTTTCGCTCAACGCCAACCATATATTCCAGCTTTCCTGTCGATCCGCTATGGGACAGGGTGAACGTCGGTTTTACGTCATGGCCTTCATAATATACACCTCCCACTTTCCAGAATGTTGTAGAGGTAGATATGCCTGCTTCAAGGATCACATTAATCACCAGTCCGTCGCTTTGGACATCAAGACCTTCCGTCGCGCCGCGAATAAGCTGAATTTGCTGAACATTGCCGGCTGATATACGGGCTAGATTATCGCTGATATTATTGGCTTTTCCGGAAAGACGCTTGCCGTTAATTAAAATTTGATCACCTGCTGAACCAAAGCCCCGCTTACTAGCAGCAGGCCGATTTCCCTGATTACTTTTATCAAGAATTTGCTTTGCATCAGGGATACGTTCAAGCATATCAAGAAGCGTAACAGGACCAAACTCTGCAAAATAGTCAAAGCTGTATCTGGTAATAGGCGAATATTCCTCTACCGGATCATCAGCCTGCGCAAAGGCCACAGAACTAAAGATGAAAGTACCAATTAGGGACAATAATAGAAGACGTTTATTCATTTTGCTTAGCAATATAATTAATTTCGATAAGTTGATTATTAAATACATCAAATACATTAATTAACCGTTATAACACAACATTAATTAGAAATATTAAGTTTTATTAAAATGTTCCCTGCAAAGTCGCTTCAATTACCCTTGCTGTGAATGATCCACGGTTATTTTTATAATTTAAATCATCAAAACGGGAATGCTTATTATAGATACGCTGTATAGAAACGCTAGCCTCCTTAGTGAGCTCTTTAGCGCTAATACGCAATTTAATGCCATTGAATATGTTTTTTTCAACAAACAAATCGATTAACGTGCCCGGCCGGCCGGCCCATATTAATCTTATATCATTAACATAAAAGCCTTTTCTAAAATTGACGCTACCACCATAAGAAAGGTTAAGGCTCGACACATCATGTCGGTAACCAAAATAAATATTTTTTAAAGATTTAAATGAAAATGGCACAACATTTTTAGTGAAAGTATCTATGTAAGTAGATTTATCATATTCATAATTAAAGCTAAACACAGCTTCTTTAAGGCCGATTGCGCCAAGACGGTAACTGCTTTTAAATCTAAAGCCAATTGACTTGGCACTATCAATATTACCAAATTTAGCATTAAAATCGCTACTGATTAACGTTTGCAAATCAGAAGAAAGTGCAAAGTAAGCATCCGCGCTTATAGGATTACCAAGGTTATCCACATATTCAGTAAAATCCACTTTATCAATATGATCAGTGAATTTTTTATAAAAAACTTCCAGCGATACTGAGCCATTATCATCGAGCAGGCGATGTTCAAAAGCCGCCGTTAAATCCCATGACTTCGCTGGTTTTATAGCCGTATTACCAAAGTCAATTTTTTCCGTTAAGGCGTTATAACTTGTGGCAAAATTGTTAAAGTCAAGCTGGCTGACCGTTCTTTCTGCTGTAAAACGCAGCTGATCCCGACCTGTAAGATCATAGCGAAAATTCATACGCGGCTTTAAGAAGGTAAAATTAGCTTCGCGGCGGTCCATACTGCCATCAGCAAAAAAATTATCGGCCACAATTTTCGAAAATTCAGCCGTTATTGAACTTTGCAATGATATTTGCGGTGAAATGCTGTAACTGTGGTTTGCAAATACTTCATAACGGTTTTCTTTAATCTTTACATCATCATCATTTTTAAGAAGCAGTGCTTCGCCCTTTGCGCTGCGAGTATTATTTTGAAAATTTCTATTAAATTTATTAATCGCAATTTCACCACCTAATTCGAGTGACTGCCCCAGACCAATGCTTCTTGAAATAGACGATCTTAAAATACTTTCTGATTTATTGAGCTTTGAGTCCTGACTTTGGTAAATATATTCTGATGAGCCCTCACCTTTAGAAAAAACTTTTCCAATATCTGATTTTTCTTTATTAAAAACAAACAATGTTTTAAGAGAACCAAATGAGCCAAGACTGCGGGAATAATCACCGCCAACTTCCCATTTCGTCGGTGTAACGTCGTTAAGACGTGTATCTGATAATTTTCTATTGCCGTCTTAGGTCCACTCTTTGCACGGATGTAGCGCTGACACGGGCAAGGGTATCATCAATATTATTATCTTTACCAGCCATACGTTTGCCGTTGATCAGTATCTGATCCCCGCCTGAACCAAAACCACGTGGCGCTGCAGTACCTAAGAACGATTGAGATTCTCGGTCACGACGGCTTTTTTCCAATATTTCCTGAAACCCAGGAATACGGTTAAGCATATCTAGCAAAGTCACAACATCAAATTTTGCAAAATAATCTTTTTCATATGTGACAACAGATGAATCAGTGGCATCTTCTTGAGCACCGTAGGATAACTGTGTACAAACTAATAATGAGGAAACGATAGTGTAAAAAATTACTTTTAAACGCATAAAAAAGAACCGACCATAAAATTTATCATTTATTTATATGCGTAGGTATAGTTCAAACAAGACGCATTATCAATTTAATTACGCCGCTAAAATGTTCCTTCAATACTTAACGAAATTCTGTAAGGTTGATCAATTAATTGTTCATCATAGCTTTTAATCTCATTAAATCTTCGGTGATCTTTATAACGGTAAAACACTGCTCTGGTATTTACTTCACCATTCTTTTCAAATTCCAGTCGCGCCTTTATATCACCGAGAATTTTCTTTTCTAAAAACACTTCAAAAGTATCGCGGCCTTCGAATTGCCAATCAAAATTGATGTCTGAATGGCTAAAGTCACCACCAAACTCCGCTTCAAAACCATAAGAAAGCCCTAATTCAGGCAAGTCATGGCGAAAATCTACGTTAAATTTATGATCATATGTCCAACTGAAATTTCTGGTTTGTAAGGTAAAAGGATCTTTAAACCGCCGCCTCTCAAATT
>JABJKT010000096.1 GCA_018660225.1 Kordiimonadaceae bacterium | reverse complement strand
TTGCTCCACTCAGGAATATCGACAAGGGCGGTTAGTTCAATTGCATAAACTGTATTTGCGTGCATTTCATAGTCACCATTAACTGGGACACCATTTTGTTGATCCCACATGCCAATTGTCGGCCCTGATGAGTGCCCGTATAAGCCCATAGGGTGGGTATATATGATCGGATCAAGTCCAGCTGCTATAGACTGCGCGCGGGTCAGTTTTAGTATTTCATTACCAGTGCGGCCCACTTTGAAATTACTGGTCAGAATATCCTGCATCTGATTGCCTTGTCTTAGCGCTTCTTTTAATGAAGCCGGTAGTTCAGTTTCATCGTCGCGTAGCACATAGGCATTGTGCTGGGTGTCGGTTTGAAGGCCAAGATAAGTGATGCCGAAATCCGTATGAACATGGTCGCCTTTATAAATCACATCAGGATCAAGGTTTCCTTCTGCTATTTCGCGCTTGGACCTATCTGATCGTTCGATATCAATTTCAGGGTGGAACCAAGTGACAAGGGTAAGGTCATGAATACGCTGGCGCATCCACCATAAAAGATCCTGCCTTGTGGTAATACCCGGTTTGATATTTTCGGCGCTGAAGGCTTCTGCTATAATACCGTGAGCGATTTTCATCACATCTTTATAAATTTCCATTTCACTGGGAATGCGTGTTTCAATCCAGCCGATGGAAAGCCTTTCAGCTGATACAATTCGTGATGTCAGCTCAGCAGGAAGAGCGGCTTTGAAGTCTCTCATCTGTGTATGGCTAATGCCATCGGTTATGCTAAAATTATCGGAATAATTAAGGCCAATTTTCTTTGGGTTAAATTCGCTAAGAATTTCTGAAATACGTTTCCACTGATCCGGCTCTTCTTCCGGTACCCAGCTAGGCTTGAATGATCCAACGCCCCAGCGGGAAATGGTCAACCGTTCAACGCCTTTTTCCGGTCCGTGGTCAAGAAACATCAAAACTGTGCGGCGTGATACGGTAAAGCGGTGCGCTTCAACCATAGTCATCATCACCGGGTCATCGTTATATTCGCGGGCAATAAGTACCCAGGCATCGATGCCTTCGCGGCGCATAAGGCCGGGTATAAGTGTTTCAATCCGTTCTTCGGTGATGCTGTTACGTAGATTATTTTTTTCGCGCTGGGTGAGGACTAAATCTTTTAAGTCGTCCGCTTGCACGAAATTAAAGCTGAAAATTTGACTTAATAAAGCAATTAATAAAATTCTTAACATGTTTATTCCTCAATTACGGCATCAGCCGGGTCAATGATGTGATATTCGGTTTGTCGTCCGGCGATATAACGGAACGTAGTGCCATTATAAATACCGTCTTGTTCAAGCTTCATTTTCATGGGTTCCACGCTCCAGCTGTCGGGCACATCAACTAGGGCCGTTAGTTCGATGGAATAAGCAGTGTTTGCATGCATTGGGTAATCGCCACTTCCAGGCACGCCTTCCTGTTTATCCCACATGCCAATTGTTGTTCCGGCCGCATGACCGTGAAGGCCGATGGGGTGGGTATAGATAATCGGCCCAATTCCGGCGGCGATCGATTGATCGCGGGTTAGTTTCAGTATTTCATTACCAGTACGGCCTACCTGAAAATTATCGGTTAGAATATCCTGTAAGTCATTGCCGCCTTTAAGGGCAATTTTTAGTGCTTCCGGTGCGTCAGTTTCGCCGTCGCGCAGGATATAAGCGTTTTGCTGGGTATCTGTCTGAAGATCAAGATAGGAAATTCCAAAATCAATATGAACATGATCCCCTTTATAAAGCACATTAGGATCAAGGTTGTTGGCTTCAATAGTAGCAAGGGATGCGTCTGATCTTTCCGGCTCAATGCTTGTGTGAAACCATGTTGCAAGACCAAGATCATTAATGCGCTGTCTGAACCACCAGACAAGATCATCACGGCTTGTTTCGCCCGGGGTAACCACTTTGCCGCTAAACCCTTCAGCGATAATGCCGTGGGCAACTTCCATTACGTCTTCATAAACTTCCATTTCCATGTCGGTGCGGGTCTCTAACCAGCCGACGGAAAGCTTTTCGCCGGAAACGATGCGGGTGCGAAGGCGGTCGGGGATATTTGCGACAAAATCACGCTGCTCAGAATAGGTGAGGCCATCCGCATGGGCCCAGTCATCGGAATAGTTAAGGGCAATGCGATTGGGATTAAAATCGTCCATAATTTCGGCAATTCGATGCCACTGATCAGGCTGTTCGTCAGGGTTCCAGCTTCCTTTGAATATATCAGCCACACCGTAACGGGCTGCGGCCATGCGTTCAACGCCGCCATTTTCTTCGCCGTGGTCAAGGAATATAAGAACCGTGCGGCGCCTTGCACTAAGCCATGTGGCAGGAAGCATAGTTTTAAGAACCGGGTCTTCGTTATATTCACGGGAAATAACCACCCAAGCATCAATGCCTTCACGGCGCATCAGCATTGGTACAAGAGTATCCAGACGGTGTTTAAGCAGATCATCCATTACTTTAGCACGCTCGCGAAGCGGCAGGACTTTTTCTTCCAGTGTTTCTTGTGCGTAGAGGGACGAGATTGTCATCAAAAAGGCGATGAAAGTAACAATGATTTTTTTCATGAGATTAGAATTTTCCTAATATATTTGTTTGATGTTCCAATTAAACAGATATTCGTGGTTAAAAAAAGACTTTTATATAAAAACACTGATGTTTTATTTCAGAATATGTATATAAATATGAAAATAGATAAAAACTTATAAATAAGGAAGAATAATGAAAGCTGTTGGATCATATAAAGCTCTTGCCGTGAACGAAGCGGAAGCCTTTTTGGATGTTGAAATTGATAAACCTGTTGCCAGTGGGCGCAATCTGCTGGTTGAAGTAAGGGCGGTATCGGTTAATCCTGTCGATACAAAGGTCAGAAAACGTCCGCATCCTGACGAAACCTGGCGTGTTCTTGGTTGGGATGCGTCTGGCGTCGTGACGGCTATAGGTGATGACGTGAGCGGTTTTGCAGTGGGTGATGAAGTATATTACGCCGGATGCATTACCAAGCCGGGATCAAACAGCGAATATCAACTTGTTGATGAAAGAATTGCAGCAAAAAAACCGGCATCACTTGGATTTGCAGACGCAGCAGCACTACCGCTAACCACCATTACGGCGTGGGAAGCATTATTTGAACGTTTAGGCGTTTCAAAAACGGGCGCAGATGCCGGAAAATCAATTCTTATGATCGGCGGGGCTGGCGGTGTAGGCTCAATCGCTATTCAATTGGCGAGTAAACTTGCCGGGCTTAATA
Organism: Kordiimonadaceae bacterium; assembly: GCA_018660225.1. Lineage (GTDB taxonomy): Bacteria > Pseudomonadota > Alphaproteobacteria > Sphingomonadales > Emcibacteraceae > Pseudemcibacter. The sequence continues at coordinate 5,530 of JABJKT010000096.1, read as the reverse complement.
TTATCGCTACAGCATCACGCGAAGAAAGCGCCAATTGGTGCATGGCGCGCGGTGCTGATTTCGTGATTAATCATTATGAAGATATTCCGGAAGCGCTTGTCGAAATTGGCCATGCCCAGGTGGATTATGTACTTTGCCTGACCAATATCGCCGGATATTGGAAAACAATTACTGATGTCATTAAGCCACAAGGAAAAATTTGCACAATTGTTGATTTCTTTGAAGATAGTAATCTTGATCTACTGAAACTAAAAAGCGCCTCATTTGCTTTTGAATTTATGTTTACTCGTTCCATGCATCAAACGGATGATATGGATGAAATTAACAAACTGCTTTCTGAGACCGCCGCCCTTATTGATAGCGGTGATCTGGTTACGACGGCTGGCGATGCGATCAGCCCTATAAACGCTGATAATATGCGAAAAGTCCACGCCACCATTGAAGAAGGCCGGGCTATTGGAAAATATGTTTTGGAAGGATGGGCATAAAAATATTTGATTAACAGTTACATAGTATAATGTTTGCAATTAATTAACATGTTAAGGTATATGTTAATTATGTATATAAGCTAAGGATACTATTGTTGGTTAAAAGAATAAATATTTTTTTTTCGCTTTTGTTCATATTGCTAATGAATTTGCCTGTTTGCGTAGATAATTCTTCTGCACAAACAACTAATCTAGAGAGTTTAAGCGCCAATTTAACCACTGAAGAAAAGCTGTGGATTGATAACCATCCTGTGGTTACGGCTACTAATGAATTAGATTGGCCGCCACTTGATTTTATGGAGAATGGTAAACCGACAGGATTTTCCATTGAATATTTAAATTTAGTAGCTCAAAAAACTGGTCTTAATATCCAATATGTAAATGGATCTAGCTGGAACGACTTGATTAGCAAGGTCGAAAATAAAGAAAATAATATTACCCATGCTCTGGCAGCTAATGAACAACGTTATAAGTTTCTGAATTTTACAGATGCATATCTTAGACTGCCACAGGTCTATTATGGCCGCGAAGATGCTGATCCTATAAACAGCACAGATGATCTTAAGGGTAAAAAAATCGCACTGGTTTCAGGCACCGCCCAAAGATTGTTTTTTATGAATAATTATCCCGATTTGGATTATATTGATTATGAAGCTCCTGATGATGCATTGGTAGCTTTAATTAACTATGAAGTTGATGTTTATCCAGGACAAACAACCATCGCAAACTATATTATATCAAAAAATTTAATATTTGGCGTTAAAGTTATAGGTCAACAAAAGAATAATGCTGAAAATATGGTTCAGCAGCTTAGACTTGCAGCACACAAAGATGAACCTATTTTAATTGATATTTTAAATAGAGGAATGGCGGCAATTACTGAGCCCGAATATATGGCCTTAACTCGTAAGTGGCAAACTGAATATAATATTAAAGGTGAATTTAATCTCACAACAGAAGAGCAAGAATGGCTTTCTGAAAATAATGTAATTAAGGTTGCCGCAGACCAGACAGCTTATCCATTAGTTGTCATTAATGAAAATAACCAAATTAGTGGTATCTCGGGCGATTATCTCAAACTAATAGCAGAAAAATTAAATATTCGTTTTGAGTGGACGGGTAATGAACTCTGGAGTGAGGGGCTTGAAGATCTGGGCTCTGGTGCAGCTGATATGATTGCTTCAGTTGCGCGTACAGCCGAAAGAGAAAGCGTTTTTGATTTTACAAAAAGCTACCTTACCAGATCTTTTGTTATTTATGCCCGTGAAGGCGGAATATTTTATGCAAATATGGATGCGTTGGCAGGAAAAAAACTGGTACAAGTTAAAGGTCACAACATTATAGAAAAAATCCGGCAAGATTTTCCAAAAATTGAAATTATTGAAGTAGATACCGCAATAGAAGCCTTGGAAATGCTTTCAAATGGTGATGCTGATGCCTATGTAGCTGCTATTCCAACTACTTCTTATTATATTTCTTTTGAAAGGATATCAAATGTAATGGTTGTCGGTGATACCCCTTATGAGTCTTTCATAGCGCTAGGAATCAGGCCGGAATTAAATCATTTAAGTAATGCCGTACAAAAAGCAATGATTTCTATAACAGATGATGAAAAAACAGAGATTAACAGAAAATGGGTAACCGTAGCCGTTCAAGCAAAACCTGATTACACCTTATTAATTGTTGTAATTTCAATAGCTGTTTTTGTTGTTTTAATAATTTTACTTTGGGCAAATAGTTTAAGGCGCGAAGTCAGCCGCCGTGTAATTGTAGAAGAGGAATTAAATTCTGCAAGAAAAGAAGCAGTAAAAGCTAATGCGGCTAAATCAACTTTCCTTGCCAATATGTCGCACGAAATAAGAACGCCGTTAAATGCAATTATTGGTTTTTCAGAAGTGATTATCTCAGGCGTATTTGGAGAAATTAAAGTAGGTAAACATAAAGAATATTTACATGACATTAAACATAGCGGTGAACATCTTTCTTCTGTCATAAATGATATTCTTGATTTATCCAAAATAGAAGCAGGAAAGTGGCAATTAGAAGAAACTGATTTCGAAGTAGAAGATTGTATTAATGAAGCTATTAGAATAGTAAAAAATATAGCCGAAGAAAAAAACATTTCCATTTCATTGAATAATGACCAGCCAACGATAATAAAAGCTGAGCTTTACGCCATAAAAAGAGCAGTTATTAACTTGTTGTCAAATTCACTAAAATTCACAGATACTAACGGTAAAATTGACTGCAGTATTAATAATCTTCCTGACGGGTCCTTGAATATTATTATTAAAGATAACGGCAGAGGCATTCCTGCTGGTAAAATTGAACATGTGCTGTCTCCTTTCGGGCAAGACCATGAAGTTCAACATCATAATCAGGACGGTACAGGTCTTGGCTTACCGATCGTAAAACAGCTTATCGAACTTCATGACGGAATATTCACCCTTGAAAGTGACGTTAATGTCGGCACTACTGCCACCATTAATCTACCAATTTCACGGATCATGGTACAAAACCATTAAAAACCTAAGCTAAGCCACTCTACCTTTTAAAGAAAAACTAGGATTTAAGCGAACCTTATGATAGTGTTCAAGAAAAGTTATAAATAAAAAATAATTACTTTTTTTGGCGGGGTTGGATGAGCTTATTTAGTGAGTTAAAAAGACGTAATATCTTCAAAGTTGCCATGGCTTACTTGGCACTGGGCTGGGTGGTTGTGCAGATCACGGATGTTGTGGTGCCTGCGCTTAATTTGCCAGTTATGCTTAATGCTGTAGTTGTTTATATCGGCATCATCGGTTTTCCCTTTGCACTGTTCTTTACATGGGCGTTTGAACTTACGCCAGACGGCGTGCGGCCAACCAGTGAAGTTGTTGAGGGCGAAAGCATCCGCGCTAGCACGGGGCAGAAGATCAATTATATAATCATCGGACTTATGGCTATTGCCATTACGTTTCTGCTTTTTGATAGAAGCCTCACCCCTGAGTATATCGAGCGCGAAAACACTATTGCTGTGATGCCGTTTGCGGATATGAGCGCGGACGGGGATCAGGAATATTTTGGCGACGGGATTGCCGAGGAAATTCTTAATGTGCTAGTGTCGATTGACGAGCTTAATGTGACGTCGCGGACGTCCTCTTTTGCTTATAGAGACAGCCTTTTGCGAATTCCTGAGATTGCAGGGGAGCTTGGGGTTAATTATATCGTTGAAGGATCGATCAGAACGGCGGGAGATAGCGTCAGAGTAACGGCGCAGTTGATTGATGTTTCAAACGATGAACATATGTGGTCGGATACGTTTGACCGGGAACTTACGGATATTTTTACGATACAGGACCAGATCAGCCGCGCGATTACTGATGCGCTTCGTATCGAGCTGGTGGGCGGTGAAGTGTTGGTGGAAGCGCCCACTGATAATATGGATGCCTACGGCGTTTATCTTCAGGCAAGGCAAATTTTTCTCTCGCGCGGGAGCGCCGGGTTTGAAGCCGGGATAGGAGGGTTGAAAAATTCAATTGATCTATATGAACGCGCTACTGAGCTAGACCCGACCTTTGCTGAAGCGTGGGCTGATCTGGCAGCGGTTATGATGCTAGTGCCGGAATATGGAACGCCGGGCTATAGTGGAACTGAACATATTCCCATAGCAAGAACGGCGGCTGAGCGCGCGATAAACTTAAAGCCTACATTGTCGCAGGCCTGGGCTGTTAAAGGTTTTATTGATCTAGGGGAATATAAGTTTCTTGACGCTGAAACGGCGCTCACTCATGCGTTAAATTTAAATGCCAATAACGCATCTGCTTTATTATGGCTAGGTCAGGTAAATGCTGCTGTCGGAAAGCACAAAGAAGCCATTAAGTTCATTGAACGCGCGATTGAACTTTCGCCCAATACAGGCATAAATTATCTTTTCTTGCTCGCTTCCCTAGTAGCAGATGGTCAAATTGAAAAAGCAAACGCCATAATCGAACAAAGAAAAGGCACTTCTACGGGGATAGATACTCAAGCAAATGTGCTATTGGCAATAGAGGATAAAAACTGGCAATTAGCAAAAGAAAAAGCAATGGAACTTGCTAGATTAGTAATTTCCTTCACTGATGAAGAGCAAAAGATTGAGTACGATCAAATGATTGAGTTGAATATACGTGCTTTTTATGAACCGGAATTTAGGGAACAAGCTAAAGCCGCCTTTATAGAATATGACGGTAACTTAACAGATTTTATATTTCTCACAGTCCAGGATGCTGAATTAACAGTAGAAGGTTTAAAATTAGGTCGAACAAATAAAGGGTTGGGTCTCATATTTACTTATTTGCCATTTAAACGTGAGTTATTTAGGAATAAAATTTTTCGTGATTATCTGTTTGAAATAGGTTTGTTTGATTACTGGAAAAGTAATCAATTTCCTGACATCTGTCGCGCCCTAGGCGAGGATGATTTTGAGTGTCAGGACGGGGAAGGGAACTGGCCGACATAATAAATGAATTGATCCTTTTTCTTATCCCGAGTAATGTTTTAGAAAATAAAATTAGGGAATAATCTTTGACGACACATAAAGTACCGGGGTTTTGGCATGCGCTGATTTGTTTTTGCGGCATTTTGACGATGATTGTTGTTGGGGTGGTGGCGTTTCGCGTCAGTATTCATGTTTTGCTGATGCTCAGTATTATCTGGACCTGTATTCATACATATATGCTCGGTTATAAGTTCGCGGAAATAAAGCAGCTTATGTCGGACGGTATTTCAAACGCGCTTGGTGCGGCTTATGTGTTTATCCTGATCGGTATTGTGGTGGCGAGTTTTCTTGAAAGCGGGACCATTGCCAGCATTGTTTATTACGGGCTTGATATGGTCCATCCCGCGGTGTTCCTTCCCATGGGGCTTATTCTTTGTAGTTTTATGTCGGTTTCTGTTGGTACAATGGTCGGGACCGTGGCGACGGTCGGGGTGATCCTGATCGGTATTGGTGCAGCGATGGGGGTTCCACTTCCAATTGTTGCTGGTATGGTGATTGCGGGGGCGAGCTTTGGTGATAAAAT
>JABJKT010000095.1 GCA_018660225.1 Kordiimonadaceae bacterium | reverse complement strand
GTTGAAACGATCGCTAGCGCAGACGTCACCCAGCTTACCCATGATGGAACCGAACTAATCGTCAATGGCACCGGCGACTGGGTTTATGAAGAAGAGCTGCGTCTTCGTGATGCCTTTATGTGGAGCCCGGACAGTAAGCGCATCGCTTACTGGCAGTCCGATACCAGCGGTGTCGGCACCTTTTATCTGATGGATAACACCAGTGACCTTTATTCAAAACCAATCGCCATTCAGTACCCAAAAGCCGGCACGACAATCTCTGCCGTAAGAGTTGGCAGTGTTATGGCAACAGGCGGCGAAACCACATGGTTTAAAGCGCCGGGTGATCCTCGTCAGCATTATATTGCCAAAATGGAATGGGCCGAAAGCTCTGAGGAAGTGATCATTCAGCAGCTTAACCGCCTTCAGAATGTTAATCATGTAATGCTTGGCAATGCGATTAGCGGCGATGTTACCACCATACTGAAAGACAGTAACGAAGCATGGGTAGATATGCGTGCGAGTGGACTGCGCTGGCTTAAGGACGGCGCATATTTCACATTCTTAAGTGAAAAGGACGGCTGGCGTCACCTTTACCGCTTCTCCCGTGATGGTGAGCAAGAAACATTGCTCACGACGGGTGATTATGAAGTGATCAGTATCGTCAATATTGATGATGCGGGCGGCTGGGTTTATTTCATGGCCTCTCCGGACAGTGCAGCACAGCGATATTTATACCGGGTAAATCTTGAAGGTGAGCCTATTGCAGAAAAGCTGACACCCGAAGATCAGACGGGCACACACACTTATAACCTGGCACCGGATTCAAAATATGCGTTTCATACTTATGCGCGCTTCGGCACCCCTCCGGTGATCGACCTTGTGTCCCTGCCCACTCATAAATCCGAGAAAGTGATGGCCACAAATGAAAAAATGCATAAAGCGGTAAATGAACTTGAGCGTGGCAAAGTTGAATTTTTCAATACTGACGTTGCGCAGGGATATTCAGTTAATAGCTGGATGATGTATCCACCGGACTTTGATCCTGATAAAAAATATCCCCTTATAATTTATGTTTACGGCTATCCGGGCGGTAATACAGTCACTGATAACTGGGGTGGAAACCGTTATTTGTGGCATAGAATGCTCACAGAACAAGGTTATGTAGTGGCGAGCTTTAATAATCCCGGTGACGGTTCCAACCGCGGGGCAGCATGGCGAAAAGACGGTTATAAAAAAATTGGCCAGCTCACTTCACTGGTTCAATCACAAGCGGCTAGCGAACTGCTTGATAAACACTCATTCCTTGATAAAGACCGTGTCGGCATCTGGGGCTGGAGTGGCGGCGGCGCATCAACTCTTGATGCAATGACCCGTTATCCAGATATCTATAAAACCGGTATTTCCGTAGCGCCAATCAGCGATGCGCGATTATATGATAGCATCTATCAGGAACGCTATCTTGGCCTACCAGAAGAGGGCGAAGATGCCTATTATCTTGGGTCAGCCGTTAACTATGCCCACCAATTAAAAGGTAATCTGTTGATCATTCACGGTACTGGCGATGATAACGTCCATTACCAAAATCTTGAATATATGACTAATAAGCTGATTGAACTTAACAAACCGTTTGAGATGATGAGCTATCCTATGCGTGCCCACGGCATCCGCAAGGGTGATAATACCCAGCTTCATTTATTTACCCATATAACTAAGTATCTAAATGAGCATTTACCCGCGGGAGGTCGTTAAAAAGGCTACCTAACCGATTAAAAGAATTGAGGGAAAAATGAAAAAAGTAGTTTTATTATTTATATTCACATTTCTGGTAACGTCATGTTCGCAGCAGATTGAACAACAAGACGAAACAATTTCTGTAGAAAAAGATGAAATAGTCATCGGCGAAAGGCTGTCGATTTATTCCGACGTTATGCAGGAAGACAGACCCTACTGGGTTCATTTACCAGATAGTTATGATAGTGAAACCTACTATCCTCAAAAATATCCGGTTCTTTATCTTTTGGACGGCGATGCGCATTTCCATTCGGTAAGCGGGGCGATGAATTTTATGAGTGCCGGTATAAACGGCAATATGCAAATACCTGAACTGATTATTGTTGCAATACCCAATACGGAACGAACAAGGGATCTCACTCAAGTTCCTTTAACTGTTGATTTTAATGGCGATCCTGTTGATGAGCCCACAGGTGGTGGTGGTGATAAATTCTTCGAATTTATAGAAATGGAACTCATTGCTAAAATTGAAAAGGATTATAGAACCCTTCCCCACAGAACTTTAGTCGGTCATTCTCTGGGTGGCCTTATATCGCTTTATAGTTTTATTGAAAACCCAGCTCTTTTTAATGGCTATATTGCTATTGACCCAAGTATCTGGTGGGAGAGTGGTGAGATTATCGCCAGAGCCCAGGAAAAATTACTAACAAACAAAAACCTAAAGGCAAGAATATTCATATCTATGGCCGATCATGACCCTGAGGGCGGGATGCTTACTAATATTGTAGCCTTTAATGAGTTACTAGAAGGCTTTGAAACAACCGATCTACAAATAGATAGTTTTCTTTATAAGGGAGAGGATCATGGCTCTGTTCCATTAGTGAGTTTATATAATGGTCTGCTTCATGTTTTTAACAATTATAAATCTAATATGTTTAATATGAGCGAAGACGCAGAGAAATGGACCACACATTATAAAAATATCTCAGATACTCTTGGCGTTGAATTTATTCCACCAGAAAAAACAACTGACAGAATGGGCAGTTTCAGTTCTGAGAGTGAAGAAAACAGAGAAACAGGTCTGACATTCTTCAAACTAAACACTGAAAATTATCCAAAATCTTCCCATGCCTTTGAAAAGCTTGCAGGTCTTTACCAAACAATGGGCGAAAATGATCTGGCCCGTGAAAATTACCAAAAAGCCATTGAACTAGACGGGGATAATGAAGACGCGATTAAAGCTTTAAGTGAATTAGATTAACCCGACATCCGTTCAACTAATGCCTGATAACTGACATTCCAGTTTTTGAAGGGCATTTGGGCGATTTGTGAATTATAAAATTTTCTAAACTCCGTGACCTCTGGACCCACCCATTGCGGCACTGTGACCTGCTCATCTATTGATCCGAGTTCTACTTCGGCGATGATCAGGCCTTTATTTGCACCTTCGAAAATATCCACTTCC
>JABJKT010000001.1 GCA_018660225.1 Kordiimonadaceae bacterium | reverse complement strand
CACCAGAGAGCTTGATCAATGAACAAGGGTTGTTATATACATTGCTCGGAGATACTATGGCACCGAGGGTATCAGTAGGAATTGGCTTCTCTTGGGCATCGCCATTTGGACCATTTAGAATTGATTTAGCCAAGGCAATTAGAAAACAACGTAGTGATGAATCGGAATTTTTCCAGTTTAATGTAGGAACGAGATTTTAAAATGATAATAAAGATGAATAAAACGATTACTTTTATTGCGGCATTGACCTTTGCGTCTGTGTTGTTTGTAAATTCTATAGCAACAGCGCAGGAAATCCCTGCGGCTCGTATTGCAATTGTAGATAATAGGCTTATTGGCCAAAATGCAGCAGTGGCGATTGATATTAATAGACAAATCAATCAATTGAGCACTGAGTTACAGGCAGAAATTACAACAACTGGTAATGCGCTTGCAGAAGAAGAGCAAACTCTTAAAGCACAAAGCGCTATTATGCCTCAGGAAGCTTATAACCAAAGAGCTGAAGAGTTTCAGAGGAAAGCCGTTGAATATCAACAGGATGTTAATCAAAAAAGACGCCAGCTTGAACTCGCAATTGCCAACGCACAAGCAGAGGTTGACCGCGCACTTAAGCCTATCCGCCAAAAAGTTCTACAAGATACTGGCGCGACGATGTTAATGGATAAAACATTGGTTCTTGAACAGGTTCCTGGCCTTGATGTGACAACTAGAATAATAGAACAGCTGGATATTAGCTTGCCTTCTATCATTGTTGAGTTGCCACCTGTTGCTGAAACAAATGCTGCACCTGTTGCAAACTAATATCAGATAAATTTTTTGAAAAGCCTGCCTTTAAAGTGGCAGGTTTTTTTTATTTATATTGATGTTTTAATTTTTATTTTAATTATTATACTAATGGATGATATTATTTAAATAATGGAAACCTTATGACTGAAACAGATCACACTGTAATTGATGATATTGATATCAATAGGATTAAAGAACTAATTCCACACCGTTACCCAATGCTACTGATTGATAAATTATGTAATATTCATTTGGGTGAAAAGGCCGTCGGTATAAAAGGTGTGACAGCCAATGAACCTTTTTTTCTAGGGCATTTTCCTGAAAAACCGGTTATGCCTGGTGTGTTAATAGTCGAATCTATGGCTCAAACTGCGGCGGCACTTGTTATGCTTAGCCTTGGTGAGGACGCAGAAGGTAAACTGGTATATTTCATGTCCATTGATGGTGCGAAGTTTAGAAAACCTGTTGAACCGGGTGATTTGCTGGAACTTCATGTGCAAAAAGAACAGAGCCGCCGTAATATATGGCGGTTTTCTGCACAGGGCAAAGTAGGCGGCAAACTTGTTGCCGAAGCTACTTTTACCGCAATGATAGCGACTTAAATAATCATGACCAATCAATTTAAAATGCTTCACACGATGATCCGCGTAAGAGATCTGGATAAATCCATTAACTTTTACTGTGATTATCTCAATATGAAACTGATAAGGCGCAAAGATTATCCAAGTGGAAATTTTACGCTTGCCTTTGTCGGTTACGGCGACGAAGAAAATAATACGGTGCTTGAGCTAACACATAATTGGCATCAAGAAGACGATTATGAATTAGGAAGTGGTTTTGGCCACATTGCCATCGGTGTGTCGGATATCTATAAAATCTGCGCCGGGCTTGAGGCGGACGGTGTTGATATACCGAGAAAGCCGGGTCCCATGAAACATGGTAGTACAGTTATAGCCTTCGTTCGAGACCCTGATGGATATATGATTGAACTAATTGAAAAGAAATAAAAAAACCCGGCTTAGTAGCCGGGTTTTTAAGTGCGATAAAAGTTTTTTATCTATTTTCAATGTCGACGTAATCACGTTCACCTTCACCGATAAATAGCTGACGAGGACGACCAATTTTCTGGGTCGGGTCCTGGATCATCTCGCTCCACTGTGAAATCCAGCCTACGGTGCGGGCTAGCGCAAACAGAACTGTAAACATTTCTGTAGGGAAGCCCATGGCTTTAAGGATAATACCGGAATAGAAATCAACATTTGGATAAAGTTTCTTTTCAATGAAATATTCATCTTCAAGGGCGATACGCTCAAGTTCTTTAGCAACATCAAGCAGTGGGTCGCTAACGCCAAGTTCGTTAAGAACATCATGGGCCGCTTGTTGAAGAACTTTTGCCCGTGGGTCAAAGTTTTTATACACCCGGTGACCAAAGCCCATAAGTCGGAACGGATCGTTCTTGTCTTTAGCCCGTCTTACATATTCAGGGATATTTTCAACACTGCCGATTTCCGTAAGCATTTTAAGGCATGCTTCATTGGCACCACCATGAGCAGGGCCCCAAAGCGAAGCGATACCCGCTGCAATACAGGCAAACGGATTAGCACCTGATGAACCAGCAAGTCGAACCGTAGAGGTTGATGCATTTTGTTCATGGTCAGCGTGAAGAATAAAGATCTTATCCATTGCGCTCGCTAATATTGGGTTAACTTTATAATCTTCACAGTTTGGAACACCAAAAGTCATATAAAGAAAGTTTTCTGCATAACTAAGGTCATTTCGTGGATAAACAAAAGGCT
>JABJKT010000013.1 GCA_018660225.1 Kordiimonadaceae bacterium | reverse complement strand
TCAAAAACATGTTCTGATAATGGCACTTTATGAGGTTTGCCATTCTTGGTTCGCTCACCTGATATGATCCATACTTTATCATCCATATCAAATTCATCAATTGGGGCTTGTGATACTTCGGCTGAACGTTGACCTGTTAGCAGTAGCAGTTTTAATACAAGTTGAATTTGTGGCGTTATTAAAATTGGATTGCCTTTGTCGGGCGTTACTCCATTTTCAATAAGGTTCCATAGCTCTTTCAGTTCTCTGGATTTTGGGGGATCTATTATTTTGGCTCGTTCTTCGCCGGGGGCAGGGATACTTAGGGCAGGGTTCTCATCAATACATTTATGGCCTTTATCAGTTAACGCGAATTTAAACAGTACGCGCATATCCGTCATTTTAAAACTCCTTTAGTTACCACTGACCAAAATGGTTCAGATTGGTATGGAGGATGACAGGCCGGCATGTTGGGGCAGCCCCACATAATTTCATTGCTTTAACGTAAAAAAGCAGCCGAATCTCTAAATCCCAATCCTACAGACCCCACCCCCGGGGTAGTCACCCTTGCCTTCGCCTTACGGCTTCGGATTGGATCATAATTGGATCAAAAAGGTTTAAATTGAACTCCAACGAACAATAAAAAAGTCCCCATCTTTATTTGATTAATTATCTAAGATAAGGTAGAAAACTTTAAAACCAAAAAAATCAACCTACAGAAGGTAGTTAAAAAATTGAGCGATATAAGCGATATTACAGTAGAAGATACTCTAGTCCCCGGCAGAGAATGCGGCGAATGTACCGCTTGTTGTCAGTATCTTAGCATCGAGGCTGAAGAATTAGTCAAGCTACCAAACGTTAAATGTCAGCATCTAAAGGGCGGCGGCGGGTGCTCTATTTATTCCTCACGTCCTAAAATATGTGACCAATGGTACTGCGCATGGCATAGTATGCCACAAATGAGTGACGAATGGCGCCCCGACAAAATGGGTGTCATGTTAGAATTTTGCCGTGAAAATTTTCCCGATCCTTTCACCGGAAAAGCAGGCTATAGATTTACTATTCTGGATAAAGAAAAAGTAGCGACCAATAGGCTACTAGCAGCATTTGTCGGAAGCCAAATATTAACTGGTGTTCCGTGCATCGTTTCTTATATCGGTGAACCGGGAGAGCTCCCTACCCCGGCACTCTTAAATTTCGCATTGGCACAAGCCGCTCTAGATAAAAATGGTCAAGCCATATTAGATGGCATAATTAAAGCGCTCGACGCCAGTGCTGAGCAGCCGAAACAATATTTAAAAATTGAAGACGGCAAGCTTATTTCAACAAAGCCTAATTAAGTTTAACCATCAACGTCTTCCTCTTCATCCTCTTCTTCAGGGATACCTACGGTGGCAAATTCTGGTTTTGGCGATCCAAACAAATAATGGCCAAACCACGCATCTAAATGAGTTAGAACGGCCCGAAGGGTTTTCGGACGGCGTGGCCCATGCGGCATTCCTTTATAGACAATCATGTGATTTTCAACATTCATATCTGTAAGGGCCTGTCTTAATTCATAAGCATTGGCAATGGGGACACGGTTATCTTTTTCACCGTGCTGAATAAGAACTGGCGTTTTGGCATTCTTGATATAAGTCATCGGTGAAGTTTTTGCATAAACTTCCGGATCATCAATCGGCGTATCACCAAAATACTGCACGGTAAATGGTGTGATATCGGTATTATAATAATAAGTTGCCCAGTTGGAAATACCAGCTCCCATATGGGCGACGGAACAACGATCTGAATAAGTAGCGAGCATAGCGGATATGTGCCCACCCTGGCTCCAACCCAAACAGCCGATTTTTGCTTCATCAATAAATCCCTTACCAACAAGCGAATTTATACCTGAAATAATATCCGTCGCTGGCCCCATACCAAGATTTCGCCAATTAAGCCGTCTGAATGCTTCGCCGTAGCCAGCACTACCGCGGTAGTTGGTTTGCAGGATCACTGCGCCTTGTCCGGCCCAGTTATCGATAGGATACATTCCTGTCGGGATTACCGGCCTGTCTGTGCCTGTAGGGCCGCCGTGGGTAATGACAAATAATGGGTATTTATTTGAAAGGTCAAAATCAACCGGAGTCGTTAGCACACCCTCAATGGTGGCGCCGTCATCTGCTTGCCAGCTTATGACTTCTCTCTTGGCCATAATAAAATCGCTAAGCTGATCAGATTGAGTTGTTATTTTTTTAGCCGCACCGCCATTTTGAACATAAATTTCAGAAAGCTGCTCATCATTTGCCGCTGCAAAAGCAATCACTTTACCGGATTTCGATGTAGACTGCCTCCCTACGATCAGATCATCAGATGTTACCACTCGTTTGATTTCTGACGATTTTGGGTTAAGCAAAAATATATGCCTGTTGGTTTTCTGACTGGCGGTGAAATAAATACCTTCATCAGTCCATGCCGCCGGGGAAATGCTTTCATCAAAACTTTCAGTAATCGCTTTTGGTTCGCCGCCGTCAGCAGATATTGTATGAATTATCCCGTTATAGGCAAAACCAGAACTTATGCTATAGGCAATGGTTTTATCGTCCGGTGAAAAAACCGGGCTTCTTTTTAATTTTTCACTATCATCAAGAATTTTAAGGTCAGAACCATCGGTATTTGCAAAATAAAGCTTTACGGAAAAGCTAGAGGCAAGGTCAGGTCTTTTGGTGGCAGTGAAAACAACCTGACTACCATCCGCTGACATATCATATCCAGAAACGGAAAAATCTGTGCCGCTAGTTACCGCAGTAACATCCCCGTCAAGTTCAAGATCATCTGTTAATTTTACAATATAAATATGGCGGTGACCTCCATCTGCTTTGATAACTTCAAAGTCGCCCATATGATCTTTGCGGCGGTCTTTTACTTTATCTTCTTCAGGGGAGCCTACAAAGCTAACGGTTTTTCCATCATCAGAAAAAATCATTCCACTGACATTTTTCTGCTTAATATCAAGCGATCTTGCTTCACCACCACTGCGGTGCATCACCATCACTTTGCTATCTCTGGCAAATATAATACGTTCGCTATTTTGGGCCCAACCGAAACCACCAACCGATTTTTCGCCGTATGTAAGCTGAATATGATTTTCGCTTGATATATCATATAACCAAAGCTGAGAAAGATTCAGATCCTTGTCAAAATCATTGCGGGATTTCTGATAGAGCACATATTTCCCGTCCGGCGATACTGATATCCCACCAATAGTTTCTAGCTGGATTAGCTCTTCCGCTGTTGGGACGTGCTTTTCTGCAAAAGCAGGTAAAATCCCCAACAAACTAATAAGAATTACAATTTTGGATAAAAATATTTTCATCGTACATCCCCTGACAAATTAAAATAAGTTTAGTAAATAAATGTAACAAGTGATCAACGATTGTCAATAAAAGGCTGTCTTGGTTATGAAAAACAAAACTAATTGACATTATAAATCTATTTATACATCTTATAATGGATGGATTATTTTAGGGTATCACAAGACTTTATTGAAAAATCAAAGCAAGCAATTGAACTGAGTGAACTTGCTGAACTTTTTGAGGAAGTCATTAAAGAACTGGGCTTTACATATTTTGTATGTATGTCAACGGTTGACCCGTTCAATCCCCCTGCCCATGCCGTTGTTATGTCAAATTATCCTCGTGAATGGGCGCTTTATCATGCTGAGCAGCAATATCACAAAATTGACCCGGTGCTACAAACCTGTCAGTCCAGTATCATTCCATTCAGATGGAGTGATGAAAACTGGCGAGCTAAATTAACCAGCAAACAGATACAGTTACTCGACGAAGCGTCAAAATTTGACCTGATCGATGGCTATACTGTTCCGCTTCATTATTCAGAAGGTTTTTCCGGATCCTGTTCAGTAACCTTTAAAAATAACGTTATTGAACCTGAAGCATTTAACACAATTCATTTTATATCCTTTTACCTTTATGATGCGGCGCTAAAAATAAAAGCCAACCACCACGGTAAAAAGGAAAAACTGTTAACGAACCGCCAGCTCCAATGTCTTGAATTAATTGCCCAGGGAAAAAGTGACTGGGCTATTAGTAAAGTGCTGGGTGTAAGCGAAAGCACTGTTCATTATCATGTCCAGCAAACCCTGAAAAGATTAAAGGTAGCCTCACGAACTCAGGCCTTGGTGCATGCACTTTTTCTCGGTGAATTGAAATATAACGATGTTAAAGTCAGCACTCCAGATGCCGAAAATGCCATCAATTTACAATCCACACAAGATATTATCAAAAATTAATATACCTATGGTTTATTCAACCTATCTAATTAGATAGTATTTTTTAAAAATTCTTTGACTATTATAATTACAAACTTGGGGGGATTTGAAAGAGTAACCCTTGGGACTCTTTCAAATTTTGGGG
>JABJKT010000094.1 GCA_018660225.1 Kordiimonadaceae bacterium | reverse complement strand
ATAATATCCCTGAACTAATCGAGTACGCCTCGTCGCTGATCACTATCTTACCTGGTGACGTAATGCAGAGCGGCACGTCCGGTGGAACGGGCGCTGGTCGCGTAGAGCGCGCCTCAGGGTCCGGATTCCTGGTGGACGGAGAGACGATCACTGCTAATATTGAGGGCATCGGCTCGCTTAATCACACGGTCAGAATAGAGACTAGCGTTCCTGATGATCTGTCCGGTTCGCAACTGCCTCCGGTTAAGTCTTACCGTCCCTAACCTCTAGTAGATAGAGCTTATGAAACACTCTAAGGCGACGATCAGTAAAAACTGGTCGTCGCCTTTATTTCGTTAAGTTGTGGTATCTCAAATCAATACCCAATTGTTTTTCTCCCTCCTGTCTATTCCCCCCTTTAATCATTCGTTATTGTGAAGAATATTTGTAAAGCCACGACCAGGACAAAAAGTGTAATTGTTATCATCATTTCTTCCCTTACCCTCTCCAACGATCCACCGAAAAGTAAGGCAATGATCTGGTCCATCTAGTTCTATGATTTCGATTGTTCTTGGTGCGCGTGAGGAATAAGTGCGCACTTCACCTTGCTTCCAGTAACCAAGTGGGAATTTACTCCCTAACCCAGTATACGTTCTGGCACCCCGCGGTTCTCGCTTGTCATAAATTCTCACCAGTCCATCTCTTGAATTATTAATTGCAAAAAATGATATGACCTCCTCACCACGGATACTAAATGTTCTTCGGTAGTAGGAAACTTCATTGCCAGCCCATTCAATTTTGGTGTTATTTACCTCTGTTTTGAAAGGACCCGTAGTGTAATAATTGTCGCATGGTCTTTCATTTCCACTGATCGTCGCACAGGCAGTGTTAGAAACCTCGTTTAGTATTAACTCATGTTTCCCGTCCCATTTTCCTCCGGTAAAAAGTTCAAGAGGAAAGAAACGCTCTTTTGTTGAGCTATTATAAGCCTTATCCCAAGAAAGATTTTGTTCCTTAGCAACTCTGGCACAGCCAAAAATTGATAGAGATAAAAAAGTTACAAAAAATATATTCAAATATTGTTTCATGATCATAGTTCCTCGCGCATAACAGCTTATTATGGAGACTTCTTAAGTAGTGTCCGTGCCAAAATTTTATTTAGCTCCAATTTGTATCCCATAATTTCAAAGCTTTAGAAACTACAAATATTTTATTTTTACCAGAACTTGGTAATCGGGGGACATATACCTATTTCCCAAGTATGCTCCAATCCGGAGCCCTCGGCCTTATATGGCCTCGGTCTGGAGCATAATTGGAGCCAGTTAAACCAGTGAAGTTACCGATTTATTTCGTGCTTTTCGTGTTTTTCGTGGTTTCCAGCCCCACCATCATTTCTCAAACACAACCTCCCCACCCAAAATAGTCATCAATATCTCCGTCCCCATCAACTCATCATCCGCCACCGTCACCAAATCCTGGCTCAGCACCGCGATATCCGCCAGTTTCCCAACTTTAATCGATCCCTTAATGTCTTCCTCAAACGCAGCAATCGCATTGCCCATGGTGTAGGAATATAGTGCTAGTTCGCGGCTGTAGGTTTCCTGCGGTTGGAACAGTGTGCCATCCGGTAGTTCACGTGTTACCGAGCATTTAAAGCTGCCGAT
Source organism: Kordiimonadaceae bacterium (assembly GCA_018660225.1). Lineage (GTDB taxonomy): Bacteria > Pseudomonadota > Alphaproteobacteria > Sphingomonadales > Emcibacteraceae > Pseudemcibacter. Next base: position 18,342 of record JABJKT010000094.1, on the reverse strand, counting down.
GGGGCTAATTTCATCAACCGGGGGGTCGGTGCCGTTTGTCGGGACCAGTCCGGCGTCATAGAGGGTGTTGAAGATATAACCGCGCTCTAACGTTCGGTCTTTGCCAAGGCGGTCTTCAACCCAAGGCCCGCCGGAACAGGCGAAAATGCCTTGCACGGCCGGGATAACGCCAAGCTCGACAAAGCGTGGGATATCCGTGGGCGCGATGACCTGGGCATGTTCAATGCGCCATCTTAGGTCGGTTTTACCCGGGTTTTTGGCCATTTCGGCGCCGTAGATATTTAAAAGCTCCGTTGTTGCGCGGTCGCCAATGCCCTGAATGGCAAGCTGGTAGCCATGCTTCATGGCAAGGCGGGCCGAATATTCAATTTCTTCTATCGGCACAACATTTAAGCCGTGACTGCGCGGCATATCGGCGTAAGGTTCATGGAGCCAGCCACCGTGGGTACCGAGCGCCCCGTCTAACACTTTTTCACCAATGGCGCGGACCGTTAGGAAGTCGTTGCCATAACCAACCATGCGGTATTCGTCGAGTTTCCCGTCCATGTCGGCGGCTTGCTCTTCAAATGCCATCCAGAGGCGCACGGGGATTGATCCTTCATCGGCCATTCTTTTAAGCAGGTCTACTTCATAAAAATTTGTGCCTAAATCCTGGAATGATGTAATGCCCCATTTAAGGCTTTCTTGACCGGCGGTGATGATGGCGCGGCGCAGTTCTGTTTCGATTTGTTCTGGCGTTCTTTGGGCTTCAAATGCGGCGAATGCTGCTCTTGCGGCGTCCTGCGCGGCTTCACGCAGCATGCCGGTGGCCGTGCCGTCTTCGCGGCGGACAATTTCGCCGCCTTCCGGTGGGACGGTGTCGTCGTCGATGGCGGAAATATCAAGCGCTGCTTGATTGACGAATACGCCGTGACCGCTGGTATGGATCAGCATCACAGGGTTATTGGGGCTAACGGCGCTTAGTTTATCATGAAGGGGGAGGCCTTCGATAAGAACGTCTTCTTTGGTTTCCCATTTGTCCTGATGCCAGCCGCGACCGATAATCCATTCACCGGGCTCGACGCCCTGCGCGGCGCGGGCTACTTTTTTCACTATTGCATCAAAGCTTGTGTCATATCTTAGCTCAAGGCGGTAAAAACTATCACCGAAGCTTGTGTAATGGCCGTGGCCTTCGATAAAGCCGGGGATGGCCGTTTTGCCCTCTAAATCAATGACTTCTGTGCTCGCGCCTATATAAGCGGCGATCTCTGCTGATGAGCCAACGGCGATAATTTTATCACCGCTTATAGCGATGGCCTGCGCGCTTGGCTGGTCAGGCTCCACCGTAACGACATTACCGTTTGTTAGCACCATATCGGCTACGGGAGAAATTGGTGTGCTTTGCTCAGCACAGGATATAAGCAGTAGTCCAGATAAAGCGATCAGAAATTTTTTCATGATTGTCCTCTTAATTTTTTTAAGAGTGTAAACCTTAAATATCCAGCTCCGCAACCTTTGATGCATTTTCCTGAATGAACTGGAAACGAAGCTCGGGTTTTTTACCCATTAATTGGTCAACTTTTTCGGCCGTCTCTAACCTTGTACCTTCTTCTATTACAATTTTAAGCAGGGTACGTTTACCGCGTAGCATGGTCGTTTCTTTAAGCTGTGATGCGGGCATTTCACCAAGGCCTTTAAAACGGCTCACTTCAATTTTGCCGCGGCCTTTAAATTCAGTTTCCATCAGCTCGTCTTTATGATCATCATCACGGGCATAAAATACGGTGCCGCCTTGGGCAATCCTGTAAAGCGGTGGCTGGGCTAAAAATAAATGCCCGCCTTTAATAAGCTCAGGCATTTCTTGGTAAAACATTGTAATCAGCAGCGTGGCGATATGGGCGCCGTCGACGTCGGCATCGGTCATGATGATGACCCGCTCATAGCGCAGATCGTCCTCGACATATTTATCACCACTCCCACAACCAAGCGCTTGGTTAATATCAGCGATTTCTTGATTTCCTCGAATTTTATCGCGTGTGGCGGAGGCAACATTGAGGATTTTACCACGGATCGGTAGAATGGCCTGTGTTTTACGGTCTCTCGCTTGCTTGGCAGAACCGCCCGCACTGTCGCCTTCCACAATATAAATTTCTGTGCCTTCCGGGTCGGCTTTTGAGCAATCAGAAAGTTTGCCGGGTAGGCGTAGTCTGCGTTTACTGGTGGCGGTGGCGCGTTTGACTTCTTTTTCAGCGCGGCGACGAAGCCGTTCTTCCATCCGCTCTAACGCCCAGCTTAGCAGGTCATTGGCCATGGCCGGCGAACCACTTAACCAATGGTCAAAATGATCACGTAAGGCGCTTTCAGTAAGGCGCAGTGCTTCTGGGTTTGTTAGTTTGTCTTTGGTCTGGCCTTGGAACTGCGGGTTTTTAATGAAAAGCGAGATAAGTACGCAGGCACCGTTAAAAATATCCTCACCGGTTAATCCTGATGCTTTTTTATTGCCGACAAGTTCACCGTAAGCTTTTATGCCCTTAAGAAGCGCGCCGCGTACACCGCTTTCATGGGTGCCGCCTTGGGGCGTGGGGACGGTATTTGTATAAGAAGAAATGCTGCCTTCACCGTATTCGGGCCAGGTAATAGCCCATTCGATCTGTCCTGCATCATCAGCGAGTGGTACTTTACCGTGGAAATTTTCGGAAGTGACAAGACTTCTTGTTTCGGTAAGCGATGTTAGATAATCATTTAGCCCGCCGGGGAAATGCAGTGTTTCCTTTTCAGGAATGTCGCCGCCTTCTTTGAGCAGCGATGGATCGCACTGCCATCTTATTTCAGTACCTTTAAACAGGTAAGCCTTTGATTTCGCTAACTTATATAGGATAGAGGGTTTGAACTTTATATTGCCTTTACCAAAAATCTCATGATCCGGCATGAAAGTCACTTTTGTCCCGCGCCGATTATTGATTGGACCAAGGTTGACGATCTTTCCTTGCGCTATGCCGCGGGCAAATGACTGAGTCCAAAGCTGTTTATCACGGGCCACTTCAACGTCTGTCCATTCGGACAGGGCGTTAACTACCGATATACCAACACCGTGAAGACCGCCGGATGTTTCATAAACCTTATCATTAAATTTACCGCCTGAATGTAGGGTGGTGAATATGACCTCAAGCGCAGATTTATCTTTATATTTTGGATGGGGATCAACCGGAATGCCGCGTCCATTATCAGTTACAGTAATAGAACCTTCGGCGTTTAAGGTTATCTCAATTCTGTCTGCAAAACCGGCAACGGCTTCATCCATACTATTATCAAGCACTTCCGATACCAGATGATGCAGGGCACGCTCGTCGGTGCCGCCCACATACATTCCCGGTCGCAGGCGAACAGGTTCTAGTCCTTCGAGTACTTCAATATCTTTTGCGGAATAGTCAGCGGATGATGCCGCCGTATCAAACAAGTCAGTCATGTTTTCTTTAAGGTCTCGTTAAATAACTTTTAATATAATTGGTTACACTATAGAGTATGAAAAGAAATCTCAACTGCTAGATATTGATTTATTGTGTTTTTATGAAGTAGAAATAGTAAAACCCAATTTTTGGATAATAATTACCTTAATGAACAAGCCTATTTCCCCAAACAATAACGCTACAAAACCTATTGTCAGATATATGATGATGAGCTTTTATTTTGTCTTTATTGGTTTTTGTGCAATGGGGATCTGGATTAAATGGGATGCTATAAGATATTCTGGTGATGATTATTCTAGTCATATTTATGAAGAAGGGTTTGATGCCGTTTCTGTTACCGTTCCCATCCCAAGCGGGAATACAAAACTCAGTTTTCTTCAGCGGCTATCAAGAAAAGTTAGTGCAAAACCGAAACCGGCGCTGGTCATCCAGCCCGAACGTAATATAACGGCCCGCCAGACATGGCAGAAATACGCAGCAAATACTGTCGCGGTCCCTGATAATAATGCCAAGGTAATATTGGTAATCGATGATCTAGGCATCGTTAAAGATGTAAGCAAGCAGATGATCGATATGGACGTGCCACTTACTTTATCATTTTTGCCTTATGCTTCGGATATTAGTGCCCAAGTGAATGACGCCTATGCGCGGGGTCATGATATACTCGTTCATATTCCAATGGAGCCAAAGGGCAGGGCAGACCCGGGTCCCCATGCACTTCTTTCCAGTACATCATCGCAGGTACAGATGGACAGCATCAATTATAACCTGAGCCAATTTTCAAATTATATCGGCATTAATAATCATATGGGCAGCCTTTTTACCGAAGATGCCGAAGCGGTCGACCGGCTGCTGAATGTGGTGAAAGATAAGGGCCTATTGGTGCTCGACAGCAAAACGACATCAAACAGTCTGCTTGAGGATATGGCGTACGCGAAAAATATCCCTGTTACCAACCGCGATGTGTTCCTTGATAATATTCGTGAGGTCGGTGCCATCATGACCCAGCTGAATGAACTTGAACGTGTCGCTAAAAGAGAAGGCACAGCCCTTGCCATCGGCCACCCATACCCGCAAACAGTCGCGGCCTTAAAAAGGTGGATACCCACGCTCGCCGGTAAAGGGATCACGATCGTTCCCATATCGCAAATCATTAAAGATAAATACGCTGACACCTTATTGGCAGCAAAATGAGAATACTGCTTGTTTTATGCGCATTTCTTTTGACGAGCTGTGGTTATAACATCGTTTCAGATTTTCAAAAAATCACAAAAGACAGCCATTGGCAATTGGTCGAAAAAGTCGAAACGGATTTTGAAACATTCCACACGCAAGGCATGCTGAAAATAGGCAACTATTTCTATGTTTCAGCCGTTGAAGTTATAGAGCCAACTGAAACATACGGGAAAACCGATGCGCTTGATGATTTTTCCCTGACCAGAACAACGGGGCAAGGGCGCGGCTGGATTTTTAAATTTGATCAAACTGGCTCGCTCGTTCAGAAAACAGAATTAACGCGCGGTAGCTTATATCATCCGGGGGGAATGGATTTTGATGGTCAATATATCTGGGTGCCGGTAGCGGAATATCGCCCGAACAGTAAATCAGATATTTACCGAATTGATCCGGACAGTATGGCGGCTACATTATCATTTTCACTTGAAGATCATGTTGGCGATATTCTCAGAAACCCGAAAACAGGTAAATTTCATGGCGCTAGTTGGGGCGCGCGCCGTCTTTATCAATGGGATGTTGAACTCAGTGATGGGGGAACGGGGAAGATAACCACTGAAAAATGGTCGACAAATCCGGTAAAATATATCGATTATCAGGACTGTCATCTGATTGTCGACAGTAAAATGATCTGCGGTGGCGTAGGTTCAAAAGAAACATCTTCTGGTGACGTTGCTATAGGAGGACTGGATCTGATTGATATTAGTGGCGAAAAACCAACGGCTTTATATAAGTTACAGGTAGAAGAATATATTGATGATGAAATGGTCATCACCAATAATCCTTTCTGGATCGAACAAAAAGGCATGACCAACAAAGAAGGCGATAAGGTAATGCAGTTTTACTTTATGCCTGATAACCACAAAAAAGCTGATTTGTTAATTTATCAGGTCGTGTTACCCTGAATTTATATTAATCAGGAGATAAAATGTGAATCCCATAGAAGCGATTACCAGTGTGCTTGGTAAATATTTCAGTTTTCAGGGCAGAGCTTGTCGCTCTGAATTTTGGTGGTGGTGGCTGTTTAATTTAATTATCGGACTTGTTATTGCGGGAACTGCTATCGCTTCAAGGGATAATGGCATCCTGATGGGATATTATTTGGTAACGTTTCTGCCGACACTGGCTGTCACCGTACGCCGTCATCATGACGGAAATAGAAGCGGTTGGTGGATACTTCTGGGATTGATCCCGTTTATTGGCGTTCTGGTGTTGTTTTTTCTATATATATCCAAAGGAACGGACGGGCCCAATATATATGGCCCCGATCCGCTTGGATATTAGTAATATTATTAATCTTTAAAAACCCGTTTAAAGATCGTGTCAACGTGCTTCGTGTGATAACCTATATCAAATTTATCATCAATTTCAGCGTCTGATAATTTGGCGGAAACTTCTGGGTCAGCTTTAAGTTCTTCTGCGAAGTTTGCGCCTTGTTCCCAGACTTTCATAGCATTTCGCTGAACAAGTCTGTAGCTGTCTTCACGGCTGACGCCGGCTTGGGTAAGGGCAAGAAGCATGCGCTGGGAATTATGAAGGCCGCCGAGCTTATCCATATTGGCTTGCATATTGTCAGGATAAACCACCAGCTTATCCATCACACCAGTTAGACGAGTGAGGGCAAAATCAAGTGTTACGGTGGCATCAGGGCCGATCATACGTTCAACCGATGAATGGGATATATCCCGCTCATGCCAAAGTGCAACATTTTCCATCGCTGGAAGAGCCATGCCGCGAACGAGGCGCGCTAGTCCGGTAAGGTTTTCAGTAAGGATCGGGTTACGCTTATGAGGCATAGCGCTTGAGCCTTTTTGACCTTTTGAGAAAAATTCTTCCGCTTCAAGTACTTCTGTGCGTTGAAGGTGGCGAACTTCTACGGCGAGGCGTTCAATTGATGATGCCACGACGCCAAGTGTGCAGAAGAACATAGCATGACGGTCGCGCGGAATTACTTGCGTTGATACCGGTTCAGCCGTTAGGCCCATTGCTTTTGCCACATGTTCTTCAACATAAGGATCAATATTTGCGAAAGTGCCAACAGCACCAGAAATGGCACAGGTGGCGATTTCTTCGCGGGCGGTTTTAAGACGGGTAAGGTTACGGTTAAATTCTGCGTAAGCTTCAGCCATTTTAAGGCCGAATGTTACAGGCTCCGCGTGAATGCCGTGGCTACGGCCTATACAGACATCCATTTTATGCTCAAAAGCGCGGCGTTTTATAACCTCAAGCAGTTTTTCAACATCTTCAATAAGGATATCGGCCGCTTTAACAAGCTGGACATTAAAGCAGGTGTCAAGCACGTCAGAAGATGTCATGCCCTGATGAACAAAGCGCGCTTCGGGACCAATATATTCAGACAGTGACGTAAGAAAGGCAATCACATCATGCTTTACTTCGCGTTCAATTTCATCAATGCGGTCAATATCAAAATTACCCTTTTCCCAGATAATTTTTGCGCTTTCCTTTGGTATTACACCAAGTTCTGCAAGTGCATCACAGGCGTGAGCTTCAATTTCAAACCAGATTTGAAACCGTGATTGCGGTTCCCAAATTTCAGTCATAATTTCGCGTGAATAACGTGGTATCATAGTGTCTTTCCCAAAGCGTTTAAATTACAGACAGGCTTTAACATGCAAGGGGAAACGGGGCAAGTTTTATTGACATTATTCACACATAGGAAGATCAAGCCAGAAGGTGGAACCATCAGGGTAAGTGCTATTGAAATCACACGAACCATTCATTGCTTCAGCAAGTCGTTTGCAAATAGGAAGTCCAAGTCCGGTTCCTTCAATGCCTGATGATGTCTTGTCACCACGGTTGAAAGGTTCGAATACGGTACCGGCATATTTTTTTTGAATGCCAAAACCGTCATCTTTTATTATGAAGCGTATATACTGTTCATTATGTAGTTCCACACTCAGCCAGACGTTACCGTCCTTTCTATTATATTTTATAGCATTGGCAAGCAGGTTCACGATGATTTGCTCCGTTCTTACCTTGTCTGCAAAAACATAACTTTGTTTTGGCTCAACTGGAGTAATATGAATTGTTATTTCTGAACTGTCAGCTAATGAGTTTACAATGTTGGCCGCGTTTATCTGAATATTAGCCACATTGTTTTTTTTGATTTTTAGCTTAAGTTCACCTTGTTCGATACGCGTCATATTTAATAGATCATCAACCAGATGAAGTAGCAGCTCACCACCTTCATAAATTGCGCTTGCAATTCCCATCTGTTTTTCATTTAGGGGGCCTGATATTTCTGTTTTCAGCATTTCAGAAAAACCGAGAACAGCATTTAGTGGTGTTCTAAGTTCATGGCTCATCATTGAAAGAAAGTTTGATTTGGCATTATTGGCCTGTTCGGCAACCTCAATGGCATTTTTTAAATCAGATTCCAGATTTTTACGTTCGGTAATATCACGCCAGACGCAGAAAATAGCATCCTTTCCTTCAAAAGGTATTTTGGTAAGTGTTACTTCAACTGGAAAATCTTTGCCGTTTTTACGTGTATGGACCCATTCAAAACGGTGATAGCCTTTTTTTAAAGCCTTTTTCATCAATTTTTCCGCTTTGGAAAAAGAAGACTGGCCGTCCGGTTGGAATTCCGGCGAGAGTTGTGAAGGGTGAGTGCTTTGCAGCTCTTTTTCAGAGGAGTAGCCAAGTACCCGAACCGCAGCATCATTGCAGTTTTCAAATTTCTGATCTACAATCAGCCACATCGGGTCATCAGACGCCTCAAAAAGAAGTCTGTATTTTTCAGAATTTTCATCGTTGAGCTGTTTGGTGCTCAAGTGGTCTTTATTTATGATTTATTCCCTTATACTCAATTTTATCATTCAATTTATATTAACATGTAAAACTATAAAAAAGTATTAAGCTTAACTCATAAATTAAAAGGAATGTCGTTCTTTTTAGTTACTGTTCTAAGGGAGAAGTTTGATTTTATCTGGCTGACGCCGGGTAGGGTAGTCAGTACTTCCATGTGAAGTTTTTCATAGTCCGATGCGTCGGAGACGACAACGCGAAGCATATAATCCGCATCGCCGCTCATCAGGTAGCATTCCATGATCTGCGGGCATTCTTTTACAATTCTTTCAAATTCGGTGAGTAGTTCTTTGGTTTGGCGCTCAACGGTGATCTGTACAAAGACGTTATCAGGAAGGCCAGCGGCGGTTTGGTTCATAATCGCTACATAGCCTTCAATGACGTCTTCTTTTTCCAATGATTTAACGCGGCGCAGGCAGGCTGATTGGGAAAGTCCCACTTTATCAGCCAAGTCAGAATTGCTTATGCGGCCATTGGATTGTAAAGAATCAATAATGGCATGATCAATCTTATCTAGTTTTAAATTTCGAAATTTATGTCTCATAACTACTTTAATACGGCAGAATATTCGAAAAATCAATCATTTTTTGATCAACTACGCAAGGATATTTTTTTGGGAAGGGGCTATAGTCCTCTCATTCAAAATCGTAAAACACTTAAGGGAATGAAGTTATGATAATTGGTTGTCCAAAAGAAATTAAAGTTCATGAATACCGGGTAGGGCTAACGCCTTCAAGCGCGTCTGAGCTTATCCGCAACGGTCACGCTGTGATCATGGAAACAAAGGCAGGCACCGGTATTGGCATCAGTGATGCTGATTATGAAGCTGTAGGCTGTGAAATAATTGCTGCGGCCGCTGATGTTTTTGCCAAAGCTGAAATGATCGTTAAAGTAAAAGAGCCTCAGTTAAATGAGTGCGCGATGCTTAATGAAAATCATCTTCTTTTCACATATCTTCACTTGGCGGCTGATAAACCACAAACGGAAGCGCTAATGGCTTCAGGGTGTACTGCCATTGCTTATGAAACTGTGACAGCCGATGATGGCTCTCTTCCTTTACTTGCTCCAATGAGCGAAGTAGCGGGCCGTATGTCAATTCAGGCTGGCGCACATGCTCTTGAAAAAGCATCTGGTGGTCGCGGTATTCTGCTTGGTGGTGTGCCGGGTGTTGCTCCGGCGAAAGTGGTCGTAATAGGTGGCGGTGTGTCAGGAATGAACGCGGCGGAAATGGCTGTTGGCCTTGGTGCTGATGTTACTGTGTTTGATCGCAACATTACTCAAATGCGTGTTCTTGATGCTCGTTTCCGTGGCACGGTTAAAACAATGTATTCAACGGCTCATGATCTTGAAAAAGCTGTGTTGGAAGCTGATCTTGTCATTGGTGCCGTTCTTGTTGCAGGTGCTGCGGCTCCAAAACTTGTCTCTGCTGATATTGCAAAACAAATGAAAGATGGCGCAGTACTTGTTGATATTGCCATTGATCAGGGTGGCTGCTTTGAAAATTCAAAAGCAACAACCCATTCCGATCCGACCTTTATTATTGATGGTGTTGTTTATTACTGCGTGGCCAATATGCCTGGCGCTGTTGCCCATACATCAACTTTTGCCCTCAATAACGCAACACTACCATTTGCTGTTTCGCTTGCGAATAAAGGCTGGAAGCAAGCCTGTGCTGATGATACTCATCTTAAAAATGGTGTAAATGTCCAGAGCGGAAATGTAACTTTTGAAGCGGTCGCTACTGACCTTGACCTCCCGTTTAAGCCGGTAGCGCTTTAAAAGTTTTCTGCTCTATTTTTGGGGGAAGGACGTTTGTCCTTCCCTTTTTTTTAAAAGCACGATAACTTTATTCAACCAAAGAGGAATTTGATAAATGGTTGATAAATTTAAAGAAACGTCGCTTCGCTACCACACAGAACCAACACCGGGTAAAATGGCTATCATCCCGACCAAGCCGCTTGCAAACCAGCGGGATTTGGCGCGCGCCTATTCGCCCGGAGTAGCCTTTGCCTGTGAAGCCATTGTTGAAGATCCTGCCGCGGTGGCACAAATGACCATCCGCAGTAATCTTGTCGGGGTGGTTACCAACGGCTCGGCGGTACTAGGGCTTGGTAATATTGGCCCGCTAGCATCTAAACCAGTGATGGAAGGAAAAGCGGTTCTTTTTAAGAAGTTCGCCGGTATTAATGTTTTTGACATAGAAATTGATCAATCTGACCCACAGAAGCTGATCGAAATAATTGCTTCGCTAGAGCCTACCTTCGGGGCGATAAACCTTGAGGATATTAAAGCTCCAGAATGCTTTGTGGTTGAAAAAGCCCTGCAGGAGCGCATGAATATTCCGGTATTTCATGATGATCAACACGGCACAGCCATCGTTGCTGGGGCCGCCATTTCAAACGGTCTTCGCATCGTAGATAAAAAAATAGAAGACGTGAAACTTGTCGCCACTGGTGGCGGTGCGGCGTCACTTGCCTGTCTTGATCTTTTGGTTAGCCTCGGCCTTAAACGCGAAAATGTTTCGCTAATTGATATTGAGGGCGTGGTTTACGTGGGCCGAAAAGAAGATATGAATGAATATAAAGATCGCTATGCCAGAAAAACAAAAGACAGAACCTTGGATGATGCCATTAAAGATGCCGATGTATTTCTTGGCCTTTCTGCGCCGGGAATATTAAAGCCTGCAATGGTTAAGAAAATGGCCGATAAGCCGTTTATTCTGGCTCTTGCCAATCCAACGCCGGAAATAACACCGGAAGAATGTAAAAAAGTGCGGCCTGATGCCGTGATTGCTACCGGACGGTCCGATTATCCTAATCAGGTGAATAATGTACTTTGTTTTCCGTTTCTGTTTCGCGGCGCTCTTGATGTTGGGGCGACGGTTATTAATGATGAAATGAAAAAAGCCTGCGTCTGGGCTATTGCTGATCTGGCTTACCGTGAAAGTTCTGATGAAGTGGCAGATGCTTACGGCGGCGAAGATTTAAAATTCGGTGCCGATTATATTATCCCAAAACCGTTTGATCCTAGGCTCATTCTTGAGGTTGCCCCCGCAGTGGCGCAAGCCGCTATGGATAGCGGTGTTGCAACCATGCCAATCGAAGATATGGAAGCCTATAAGAAGAAAATCGGCAACTTTATCTTTAAATCAAATATGCTTATGCAGCCGATTATTGAAGATGCCAAAAAAGACCCGAAACGGATCATTTACGCAGAAGGTGAAGATGAAAATGTCCTTCGCGCCGTACAAGCGGCTATCGATGAGAATATGATCCATGCCACACTCGTGGGCAGGCCCGACATTATTGAAAAAAGAATTGAAAAACTCGGCCTACGCCTTGTGCGCGAAACCGATTATGAAGTCATTAATCCCCAGCATGATGATCGCTATAATGAGTTCTGGACCGAATATCATAAAACTGTAGGACGTAAAGGTGTTTCAAAAGAAGCAGCAAGAACCATTGTTCGGACCAATACCACAGTGATCGCGGCGATGGCGGTGAAGCTAGGGTATCATGATGCGATGATCTGCGGCACTTATGGCCGGTTTGATTTTCATATACGCTATATTATCGATATTATTGGTCGCAAAAACCCGACCCAGAAAATATCAACCGTAAGCGTTCTTATTTTGCCGCAACAAACATTGTTCATTGCGGATGCCTTTATGGATATTGATCCGACAATGGAACAGATCGTTGAAAGCACCATTGCCGCGGCGAAACAAATCGAACTTTTTGGTATAAAGCCAAAAGTAGCTTTGCTTTCCCATTCCAATTTCGGCTCATCAAGGGCACCATCAGCCGTAAAAATGGGCAAGGCCGTTAAGATGCTGCGCGAGCGGGCACCGGGACTTGAAGTTGACGGTGAAATGCATGCGGACGCTGCACTTAGCGAAGAAATTCGAAATGGAATGATACAGGATAGCTCCATGAGCGGTTCTGCGAATTTGCTTATTTTCCCTAATCTTGATAGTGCGAATAGTGCGCTCGGGCTTGTTAAAAGTGTTGAGCGGGGACTGCTTGTCGGGCCGATACTGCTCGGGGCGGCACTGCCGGCCCATATTGTCACGCCAGGTGTTAGCGCACGCGGAATACTCAACATGACAGCAATCGCCGTTAAAGACGCGCAGAATTTAGAAAAAGAAAACTCCCATCAATGGCCTTTGTAAAGGTCGGGTTATGCAAGACCAATCAATCGGTTAAACATTAATAGAATAAGTATAAGGCTTATAAATATTACGGCGAACCAGGGAACGGTCCATGCTTTGCCCGGCTCAACGGGTTGGCGTGATTTGTAATAGGCAAAACCAAGAACAACAACGCTGGCAATAAGAATGCTTATGGTAGGAACAAATGTCATAGGGATGATATAGGTAAATTTGATTTATTTTTCAATAGTTCTGGTAACGGTCATACTATAATCACCACGTTTCCATGTTTTTGCGTCATCAAGTGAGACATCAGATTTCATTTCAAAAGTGTTTTTGGTAATATTAAAATATGTTTCCCTATTTAAGAAATCGCCGCGTGCCTGATTCTTACCAAAAATTGTAACCACCATAGTGTCACCTTCAGATTTTGCCTTAGTTTCCCGCCATGCGCCTTCTGCATAAATATTGCGTCCTGACCAGCTTTTGGATTTAATATCATAAAATCTAAATTCAGAACCGGTGAGCGTTGGGCCGCGCCATTCCTGCATGACAACCCGGCCATCAACGACCCAGTGATTATGCCATTTTGCACGGTAGGTATCAATTGAGCCATCTTCAGGATGCCAGGTAATAACCACGTCCCAATCACCGATCAGAAAATCAAAGGCTTCACCTTCACCGCTTAGGGCAGGGTTTCTTTCTAATATGGGGCTATCAGAAACCGGCTGATACAAAATTGGATCATCCCTGATTTCTTGAGCATATGAAATACTGTGAAGTAAAGAAGTTAAAACTGTGAAGGTCATGTATATAAGGATATTCTTAATCATTCAATTGCCTTAAGTTCAATAATGTATAAAATAGAAACTGTAATCTATATAGCTGGGGGGGAATAGTAACATTTTCGTCAGATGTAGTTTTATCGGTAAATTAATCTAATTTTAATTATAAGACTGATAAGATTATATGTGTAATTTAAGCAATCATAATTGGGGTTAGCGAATGCCTACAGAAAATAGAAACATATTCTTCTCGGAAAACGAAGTTAAAATTGCCCTTATGCAGTTTTCTGCAAAAAAAGGCTTGAATTTTAAAATTGAAAACATCAATGAATTTCAACTGAATGAAGAAAGCCCTATTTCCATTACGTTAAAAGTATTTGATGTAAATGCCGGTAAGGCTGGAAGTGTAAATTATGCTTATCCAGAAATGGCGGCCGCTTTAATGGGCTATTGTATGCATCTCAAAATTCCCCTCCCTAGAGCGGGAAAGAAATCCCTGCAATCAAAAAATGGCCAATTATATTTAAATATTAAAATTCAATAATAAGTATGGTTGTACTGAGAAAAAATGAAATTCAGAGGGCAATATGCCATTAGAAATAAAACATATTTATTTTACTGAGGACGAGTTAAGGATTGCTCTGGTTAATTTTTCTATGCTTAAAAAACAATTTCTTGAAATTGAAGATATAGAAAAAACCATTATTGATCGAGCGGACGATGTAACAATTTCTTTTCTTGTTGATAAAGCCCTTGTTTTTGAAGATGATAAAGTTTCTTATTCTCATGCGGAAGTATCCGCCGCGTTATTTGCATTTTGTATGGTTGCAAGAATTCCGCTTCCCAGAAGGGGCATAAAAGAGCTTCATGCGAATGAAGAAAATATCTATTTCACGATTACCCTTGATGAAGAAGCTGATATTGAGCAGTATGTGATAAAAACAGCAATTTAGCATTAAAGCGAAATTAATCATTAATCAGGGAGAATTCATCATGCAGAAAAAGAAAAAAAATCTTCTGTTTAAAGCCATCTTTATCGTTTCACTACTCGGTCTTAGTCCTATGCTGGGCGGGATTGGTTCTGGTCTTGGCATTTGGGAACCGATGACCGGCTTTAGAATGACCAGAGGTTATATGACCATTTCGTCTATTTCAGGACTGGTCGCACTTTTCATGATCATGAATTATTTTAGTAAAGATATGGCCAGAGCGGTAAAAACCTACCTTATCGCTCTTCTATTTGCCGGCTCCGGCTATTATCTCGGCGTTAATCAGGAACCACCAGACTGGACAGGGCTTCGCGGTATTCATGACGTGACAACCAATATGAATAATCCGCCGCAGTTTATCGCCCTGCTTGATGCACCGGGCCGCAGTAACAGTTTTGACTACCCCGCTGAAACCGCCCAGCGCCAACAGGCTAAATTTCCATGGGTCAAACCGCTAATGAGCGACATGTCACCGACGGATGCCTACGCCCGCGCGCTAAGCGTTGCAAACGAACTCGGCTGGGATGTGGTAGGCGAGGACGCCGCAGCAGGCCGCTTTGAAGCAACAGACTATACCAAATGGTTTAATTTTCACGATGACCTAGTGGTAAAAATCACATCAAGCGGAGGCGGCAGTCGCATTGACCTCAGGTCTCTATCCCGCGTAGGCGGCTCCGACCACGGCCTAGGCGCCATCAGAATAATGAAGTTTCAAAGAAATTTTGCTGCCGAATAAAAAATGTTGATTTAGTGCCTTTTTTTGTCCACAAAAATAATCTATAAAGCCGCATTCACTCACCAAAACTAAGAGATTATAAATTGGGCACGATCACTAAAGCCGTCGATAGAGATAACCGCCATATTGCCTTGTGGCTTTTTATTGTCTGCGCGTTTGTTTTTGCGATGATTGTGGTTGGTGGGGTTACACGGCTGACTGAATCGGGCCTTAGCATGGTCAACTGGCAGCCGGTTAGCGGGATTATACCGCCGCTTAATGAGGCAGAGTGGACTGCTGAATTTGAAGCCTATAAGCAGTATCCCGAATATCAAAAGATTAATATGGGTATGAGCATTGACGAATTTAAGAATATTTTCTTTTGGGAATATTCGCACAGGTTGCTCGGCCGTCTTATCGGTCTTGTGTTTGCGGTACCGTTTTTTATATTTTTAATGCGCCGGAAAATCAAGCGGGCATTAAAGCCACATTTATGGTTGATGCTTATTCTTGGTGGTTCGCAGGGGCTTCTTGGCTGGTACATGGTTAAAAGCGGCCTTGTCGACCGCCCTGATGTGAGCCATTACCGCCTTACGGCTCATCTTGGGCTTGCGGTGATTATATATATTTATATGTTCCGGGTCGCGCTCGGGCTTATATTGCCGACATCCGCTTCCGCGAAAGGGCGACCGGTTGGGCTTACCCATGCTTATGTTAATTTGTTGTTTTTGCAAATATTGCTTGGTGGGTTTGTAGCGGGGTTAAATGCGGGACTTGTTAGTGATACATGGCCATTAATGTTGGGGCAGGGGATACCGGACGGGCTTTTTTATAATGATCCATGGTATATGAATATGCTCGATAATCCGCTGACTATTCATTTTGAACACCGCTTAATGGCTTATATTGTTGCCATTATCGCCATGGGACTTTGGTGGGAAATGCATAGTGACGGTAATGCTACGGTGCGCCGTGCCGCTTATCTGGTGCTTCTGTCGGTCATTGTGCAAATAGCCCTTGGCGTACTGACCATTGTTAATATGGTTCCTATTCAGCTCGCAGCAGCCCATCAGGCCGGCGCTGTGGTTGCTTTATCGGCTGGTTTATACCTTTTGAACCGCGTTAAGGCTTAAGTAATAAATAGTCATTAGAATGTCATTCATTAAATTCAATGTTAGATTTGAACTTATAATGGAGAATGTTATGAAAAATTTTATTACGCTTATGAAGGCTGCAATTATAGGAATGGGCATCGCTATATTTGTAATGGGCTTAGCAGCAAATAGTGCATCCGCATATCAGGCAGCACCACAATCATCGGACCGGGCAAAAGAGATGATGGCAAAAAATGCCGCCAAGAAAGCCGCTAAAAATCAAGATAAGCAATTAAAGAAAATGGGCAAAGCCGGCAACGGCACCACAGTCGTTGTTGTCGAAAAAGACAAGGACCTTGTTGAAAAACTGGAAGACGCTGTCGTTGATGTTATTGTTGATGAGACAATAAGAAAAAGAAGAAGAATTAACTGATTCTAATAGAGTAATTCCCAACACACATTTTTTCCTTATCGTTAAAGGGTGTTATATAGTGGTATTATAATACCATATTTATAACGCCTTGAAAAATAGTGATAAATTATCATTGACTTTCTTTTGTTTGCTGTCATATTGCGCGCAAATTTAGATGTCCTTAAACACTATGATTCTAACAAGGAATTACTGCAATGAAAACTTACTCTGCAAAACCAGCAGATATTGAAAAGAAATGGTTCGTCATTGACGCCGAAGGTATTATCCTCGGCCGTATGGCTTCTATTATCGCTACATACCTTAAAGGCAAGCATAAACCAATGTATACGCCTTCAATGGACTGTGGTGACAATATCATCGTTATTAACGCTGAAAAAGTAAAACTATCCGGCGCTAAAAAAGACAAGAAAATATATTACTGGCATACGGGTCATCCTGGCGGGATTAAAGACCGCACAGCGCGTGATATCCTTGAAGGCGATCATCCTGAACGTGTTGTTATGAAAGCGGTTAAACGCATGCTTCATAATGGCCCACTTGGCCGTGAACAGCTTAAAAACCTTCGTGTTTTTGCCGGACCAGAACATACACATGATGCACAGCAACCCGAAATACTCGATGTTGCTGCAATGAATGAAAAGAACTCAAGGGATTCTCAAAATGGCTGAAGATAAGAAAACATTAGAAGACCTTAAAGAGGTTACAGCAGAAGCGGTTATCGCTAAAGCGGTTGTTGCTGAAACTACTGATGCAGAAGACGTAGTCGCTGATACAGTAACTATTGAATATGTACAGAAACTTGATGCACAGGGACGTGCTTATGCAACAGGTAAACGTAAAGATGCGGTTGCCCGCGTATGGATCAAACCTGGTAAAGGCGTTATCACTGTAAATGGCCGTGAAGAAGCCGTTTATTTTGCCCGCCCGACACTTCGCATGGTTATTGGCCAAGCATTTGAAGTTGCCGGTCGCGTTGGTCAATATGACGTTGTTGCAACGGTTGCTGGTGGCGGCCTTTCCGGTCAAGCCGGTGCTGTTCGTCACGGTATCAGTAAAGCCCTTACATATTTTGAACCAGATCTTCGTCCTGCGATTAAAGCAGCCGGGTTCTTAACCCGTGATGCACGTGTTGTTGAACGTAAGAAATACGGTAGAGCAAAAGCGCGTAGAAGCTTCCAGTTCTCTAAACGTTAATCGTTTTAAAAAAATATAATAATTAAAGGCTCGTACAGTTGGTACGGGCCTTTTTTTATTAATATGTTGCTAAACTAATTTAACTTTCATTATGATCCCCATAGGGGACTATAATAAAAGGAAGTTGAATATGCCAAATGATAGAAATCATCAATTAACATATCTAGGGACTTTTTTGTTTTGTTTAGGGGTTTTTCTACCTCTTGCATCTATTCCTGTGGTAGGAGATATCAGTTATTACCGTGTTGATAACATGGGCGCAATAATTGTTGTGTTGCTAGCAGCATCGGCGCCAGTTTTAATTGTTATGAAAAAAGCAGCGCTGACTTTTGTTTCAGCAATTGCTGTTTGGGTAGTACTGCTTTGGCCAGCCCTAAAAAATATGGGTGGTGGCAGCGATGATAGTGGTGGAATGCTTGGCGATCTAATGGGAAAAGCAACGGATCCTCTTGCGGATTTTGCCGGTGATTTATTT
>JABJKT010000012.1 GCA_018660225.1 Kordiimonadaceae bacterium | reverse complement strand
GAACTTTCGATAAACTTCCAAAACCGCGGCACTGCCCACTTTGAATTCATTCCCGCGTCGGTCGCCGCTTTAAAAGCTTCTTCTTTAGAATAACCATAATCACGGTATAAAATCATCCCGAGCGACGACCCTGCCCGTTGACCGTGGCTGCAATGAAGCATAATTTTTTGCCCTTTGGCAGTAGCATCATCGATGACTTGCTTGATCTGACTTAAGGCATCATGGCTAAAATCTGATCTCGTTGTCGGTTCCGTCATATAAGGGATCGTCAAATAGGTAATTCCCTGATCCTCAACAAGCTTTCTTTCATCAAAGCCTATTTCTTCATCAAGTTCGCGAATATTGATCACTAGGTCAAAGTCCTGATCTTTAAACATTTTGACAGTATCTTCATCGGGTTGGGCCGCATAGACAACATTGCCGTAATAAGGGGTAATCTCAAGATTACCAAAGGGAGATTGATGGCGTTCAGTGGTTCGCGTTATTTCCACTTGCTTAACCGTTTGCGCACAGGATGCGCTTAAAGAAATGATCATGCAGACACTTAAAATATTCAATATTTTATTCATAACCATTTCCTTTTTTATAAATTATTTATTCAAACCATCGAAATATTGACCAAGGGCAGACGCGACCCCTTTACTTGTCATACCTGCCTTTGTGGCATATTCAAGGGCGTCTTCACGGTTATAACCATAATCACGAACGAGCACCGCCGCAAGCGCACCGGCAGCGCGCTGACCGGATGCACAGTGCAGAAGAACCTTGCCGCCGCTAGCAGCCGTTGCGCTTAATAGTTTGCTAATTTCATCAATAGCATTTGCATCAACGGCCCGCGGGCGGTCTGCGAGATTGCCTTTATAAAAAGAAATCTGCTGAAATGACATGCCGTTTTTTTCTACTAATTTGCGCGAATCAAAGCCAACAGGTTCATCGCCAAAACGTACACTCAGCACCATGTTAATTCCCTGCTCCTTAAGCATCGGGATCGTTGCCTCATCCGGCTGAACGCCGTAAACCACGTGGCCATATTGCGGCGTATTGGTAAGATTACCAATCGGCGCCTGATGTTTTTCTGTTGTAAGATCAACCGTTTGTGCATGTGCTATCCCCATAGACAGCATCCAGAATGTTGCAATAAGTATAGATAAAAACCTTTTGCTAAGGTTATCGAAAGTGTTTGTCATTTGAGTATTTCCTTAAGTTTTTTTATTTAAGAGTGTCCAAAAATTCATTATGAATTTTAGTTAAAAACTCACTGGTAAGGCCAGCCTGTTTTGCATATTCATTGGCTTCTTCTTTTGAGTAGCCGTAATCCCTGTAAAGTGCGGCACCAAGTACAGACCCTGCCCGCTGGGAATGGGTACAATGGAGCATTATTTTGCTGCCATTTGCGGCAGTGGCTTCGACAAGAGACAAAATTTCATCAAGTGCTTCGCCGTTTATATATCTACCCTTCATATAAGGGATCTGAATAAAGGCAACACCCGCCTCTTCGACGGCTTTTCTTTCATCATAACCTTCGCTCTCATTTTCGGCTCGAATGTTAATTACCAGACTTATGTTCTGATCTTTTAAAAGGCTAATAGTTTCTTTATCGGGCTGATCGGCAAAAACAACATGGCCAAACTGGCTAACCGTTTTTAAATTACCAAAATTTGACTGCGTCCCTTTAACCGCCAGAGCGGAATTTTGCGCATTGGCAAAAGAAACGAGAATTAAAAATGAAAATAATAAATAATATGTAGCCAGATTAATTATCTTAATACCTGAACGAATGACCATAGTGCCGTTTCCTGATTGTTATTATGTAAAAATTATACTTATTTTTAAGAGGCTATTCAACCGGATTATTTTTAATTAATATGATATATTCCACTTTTGTTCTTTTTTGTTCTTGACTTATGCCAGCAAAAAGATTAGAACAAACTTAGAACAAATAACAAATTTCGGAGCTATCAATGGATATTATAATTAATATTATCGGCTTATGCTTTATACCACTACTGGGGATGTTGGTCTTTAGCGGCATTTATGAAATATACCACGGACTAAAAGAATATTACAAATTTGATGGTATCAAAATATCTGAAATGGCCTTTAATCAAAGTGCTCTTCAACTCACAAAAAGCTTTGGATTTACCAAATTTAAAAGCGATTTCTGTAAAAGTTAATCCTACCCTCAGAATTAATTCTCAGTGTTTGACACAGTACAGCTGATTTCTCTTTCCTGTAATTCCAGGCAAAATTCCTGAGCAGCATTATAGTTATCATATTGGCCGATAAATAATCTGTAACGATTATCACTATCGGTTGTCGTGATATTTTTAACATCAATTTCCTGATCATTCAACAGATCAGGTGCCGTACTTTGTATTTTACCCCAATTGAGAATTACTTCATTAACGGTTGAGAATGATCCAAGTTGCAAATGATATTGGTCTGACATGGTCCCCATGGTTGCCTCAGGAATCATTTCTTCTGGGTCAATGACCGGGCTATCCACCGCCGCCGCCATATCTTGATTTTCAGGAAGCGCGCCCGGATCAGAATTTTCTGAATTTAAAATATCACTTAGCAACTGTTTTTTAGGATCAAGTGATACCACGGATTGGGTTTTGGTCTGTTCTGTTGTTGCAATTTGCACGACCTGATTTGTTTCTTCTTCTGGGAATGATGTCAGATTTAGAAAAATCGCCTGCGCACGCTGCTTGCTTGAAAGTGTCCTAAGCCACCGATAGTGCTGCATATTTTCTTCAAGCTCGTCTGGTGTCATTAAACTTTTGCCCATTGTCAGTGCGGCGTCCTCCTCGCCCGACAAGGCATATACCATAATAAGGTTCTGCTGCGCTGTGGTTTGACTATAATCCAGATTAACGGCTTTGCTCAGAAGTTGGATCGCTGGGGCATACTCGCCTTCTATTGCCAAGGATAATGCAAGGTTATTTAGAAGCGATATATGATCCGGCCTCATATTCAAGCCTGTACTGTAGGCAGTCTGTGCCTGTGCATGCTGACCTTCAAGGTCATAAGCCAGGCCAATACTATTATATATTCTAAAGTTATCAGGAGCCGTAGCGGCCACCTCTTCCAAATATTGAATGGCACCTGCTGATTGGTTATTTTGAACCATTAACTGGCCAAGCCCCAATTTTGCGTCTGTGTTATTCGGTTCTAGGTCAAGTACCTGTTGATAATAGGTCATGGCACCGTCAGATGAACCGAGGCGTTGATAAATCTGTCCAAGGGCAAGACGCGAGGTTACATGGCCCGGGCTTTCAGTGGCGGCGCGCTGGTATAATCTGATGGCGTTTGAATAATCACCGGCAATTCTAAACGATTCAGCCATTTTCATTAAAGAAGGGCTTGAAAAGGCCAGTTCGCCATCGAACCTTGTGTCCTGAGGTTGATTTTCATCATAATTTGGAAGTTCATCGCCAAACATACTACAGGCGGATATTAAGGGAATGAGGGATATTGTGGTTAAATGCTTCATCGATTTGATTATAGTAATGCTCATTTATCTCACTTTGACCGTTAGAGTAATAAATTATTTTTTTATTGATATACTATAAACTCTTATTATTATAAAGGAAATTTAATTGGATAAAAAGCGATCAATTTATTAACAATTTGTTAAAACGTAGTTGCTACATTAGGGTTGTAGTTAAATAAGTAAGGATTAAATATGGTTGATATTGCAGCAGCAAGCGCAGCGTCATCACAAATACAAGTTGATGCAGGACGTAGTAGTTCGCAAGAAAATGCGGCTATTGCACAAGACGCGGAACAGGGCAAAATAGAAGATTCCGTGAATGAACGTAAAGCCGTGGAGGCCGATACTGGCCCAGACGTCGGTAATAACGTAGACGTTCAAGCCTAATAATTCATATCTGAGTATTATAAAAAAAGGCATGCTTTTTATAAGCATGCCTTTTCTTTGTTCAAATAATATCTAAATCTAATCTTCTTTCTTTGGCTCCGGAGCAATCGTACGAAGGTGAAGCTCGCGTAATTGCTTCATATCCACTTCGCTTGGTGCATTCATCATCAGATCTTCCGCCTTCTGGTTCATTGGGAAGGTGATAACTTCACGAATATTCGGCTCATCCGCGAGCAACATGACAATACGGTCAACACCCGGAGCTATGCCACCATGGGGCGGCGCGCCGTATTTAAGGGCGTTGAGCATTCCTGCGAAGCGTTCTTCAACCACTTCCGGCCCGTGACCGGCAAGCTCAAACGCTTTATACATAATTTCAGGAACATGATTTCTGATCGCGCCTGATGAAAGCTCAATACCGTTACAGACAATATCATACTGATATCCAAGAATATCTTCTGGGTCCATTGTGTTAAGGGCTTCGAGCCCACCTTGCGGCATTGAAAACGGGTTATGACTGAAATCAAGTTTCTTTTCCACTTCGTCATATTCATACATTGGGAAATCAACAATCCAGCAGAATTTAAATTCGCCGCCACCGATAAGATCAAGATCTTCACCAACCTTGGTACGGGCAAGCCCAGCTAATCTAGCAGCTTCTTCTGGTTTACCGCAGGCAAAGAAAACACCGTCTTCACCAGAAAGTCCGGCAATTTCATTAAGTTTGGCAATGCGAGCTTCATCAAGGTTCTTGGCGATCGGCCCCATGGCCTCGCCTTCTTTAAAGCGGATATAACCAAGGCCGGCAAAACCTTCAGCTCT
>JABJKT010000093.1 GCA_018660225.1 Kordiimonadaceae bacterium | reverse complement strand
TCAGCCATGACCGCGATCTGCTTAATCAGGCGGCCAGCGCTATTGTTCATCTGGAAAATCGCGGGCTTACTTTTTTTGGCGGTAATTTTGACAAGTTTGAAAGAACCTACCGCGAGCAAAAAGAACTAAAGCGCGCCGCCATCAAAAAACAAACACTGGAACGGGCCCATATTCAAAAATATGTCGACCGCTTCCGCTATAAAGCCAGCAAAGCCAAACAGGCCCAAAGCCGCATTAAAATGCTTGAGAAGATGGAACCGCTTTCCTCTATGGCCGAAGAACATACGGTTCAGTTTAATTTTCCCAACCCGACCGAGCTTGCACCACCGCTGGTCACTATGGAAAAACTGTTCGTTGGTTACGAGGAAGGTAAACCTATCTTAAAAAACCTTTCCCTGCGCATCGATATGGAAGACCGTATTGCCCTGCTCGGTCAAAATGGTAATGGTAAATCGACCTTTGCCAAAATGCTTTCTGGCCGCTTAGAACCGATGAGCGGTCATATTGTTCGCTCCCGCAAGCTTGGCATTGGCTATTTCGCCCAGCATCAACAAGATGAGCTGGACCCGGACGGAACGCCGCTTACTCATCTTGGCCTTCTGATGAAGGGATCAACGGAAACTCAAGTCAGAGCCCGCCTTGGCGGTTTTGGTTTTGGAGTTGATAAGGCGATGAATAAAATTTCGACCCTGTCCGGCGGTGAAAAAGCAAGGTTACTGTTTGCACTGATGAGCTTTCACGCACCACAGATGATTATCCTTGATGAGCCAACAAACCATCTTGATATGGATAGTCGCCAGTCGTTGATCCACGCCATCAATGAATATGAAGGCGCGGTTATCATCATCAGCCATGACAGTTATTTGGTTGAGGCGTGCGCCGACAAAATCATGGTGGTCGAAAATAGCACTGTGAAAGATTTTGACGGCGATATTAATGATTATAAAAATGAAGTAATAGGCAAAAAAACCGGCCCTAAGAAAAAAGAAAAAACCGAAAAAGCGCCGGCTAAAAAGAAAGCCAATCCAAAGAAGAAAGTCGCAAATGCTGATTTAAATGATAAAATTAAAGATGCAGAGCGGCGGATGGAATATCTTAGCAAAGAAATAGCCAAATATACGAAAGCTCTTGGAAATCCAAAGCTTTACAATAAAAACGACCCCGCCGCAAAAAGAGCCCTACAACAGTTCACCCGCGAGAAAAAAGAACTTGAAGTGAAGCTAGAAACAGCTGAACAACGCTGGATGGAGCTAGAAGAAAGATTTAATCAGTAGCAAAAAAAGTCAGCAGCGCGTCATCAATGAGCGGGCCCCAATTGCTCCACCCGTGATCCTTACTATTTTGAATAAAATTCATGTCATAGCCTTTTTTATCGAGAATGGATTTAAAACGTCTTACTATCTTGCGATTGTCATAATTGTTGCCAACACTCATAAAAATCTTAATGGGAAACGCATTGTTTTTCGCATATTCTTTCCCCATCTTGCGCAAGAAGCGTTGATTGCCCGGTGAATGCATGGATAATCCGCCAAACTCATCAGTAGCCATAATGCCGAAACAGGCCGCGTTCACTCCTCCTGCTGATGCCCCCTGAATGACACGATCTTGATTGTTCCGACTAACAGGATAATTATTTTCAATGGTTGCTATCATTTCAGAAATAAAAAATTTCGCGAAATCTTCATTACAACAATACTGTTTATTACGTCTGTTTTTTCTTAAATCATCAGGATCCCTCGCATCGACAAACACGGCTATCACGGGCTTCATTAATCCCTCTGCAATTAAGCTATCCATGATACTAACCATCCCGCCATATTTAATATATTCAGGGCCATCAGCAACATAAATGGTCGGATAGTAGCCATCTGCAGCCATGCCATCAGGAGTATAAACACGGTATTGAAGGGAATAGCCAAGCACTTCACTTTCGATACGAATATTTTTGGATAAATCCCCCGCTGCATATGCTTGATTTAAACCAAACAATAACATTTTGAAGATGATTAATAATGTATATTTTTTCATTTTAACTCTGTTTTTAACAATTTGCATTCACTTAGCAAAAAAGGTCAGCAGCGCGTCATCAATAAGCGGGCGCCAGTTTTTCCAGTTGTGGCCTTCTTCATTTTCAAAGTAATTCACATCATAGTCTCTATCAAAAAGAACATTTTTAAATCTGCGGCCTTCTCGCTGATTATCGCTTTCATTACCAAAGCTGAGAAACATCTTTAACGGTAACTTATCGCCACTGCCATATTCCTTTTGCAGCATTCTTAAATGGTTGCTGTTTGCCGGCGAATGCATGGATAGCCCGCCAAATTCACCCTTTGCCATAAGGCCAAAACAGGCGGCGTTTAATCCACCAAATGATACGCCTTGGATAACACGGTCTTGCTTGTTCTGGCTGACCGGATAATTATTTTCAATAGTAGTAATCATTTCAGAAATGAAAAACCGCGCGAAATCTGCCTTGCATAAATATTGATTGTTGCGTCTGTTTTCTCTTAAATTATCGGGATTTCTCGCATCGACAAAAACGGCAATTACCGGCTTCATTTTCCCGGTCGCGATTAATCCGTCCATAACGCTGACCATTTCGCCCTGCTCAATATACATGGGGCCATCGGTGACATAAATGGTTGGATAATCGCCATCTGACGTCATGGCGTCAGGCGTATAAACCCGGTACTGAAGTGAATAGCTAAGCACGTCACTTTCAATGCGAATATTTTCAGATAAAACACCCGCCGCATATGTGTGACTAATGCTTGCAAAGAAGCAGGCGAGGATAAGTAAAACCGCAGAATTTTTCATATGACGCTCTCAATTAAATGATTGAGGGTATAGTCTAGCTAAAATAGGTGAAATATTAAATTCACAATATCGTGAAGATAATGATTAGCCCTTTTTATTCCAGCCACCCGTCTCTGTTTGTTGCCAGTATGTCAGATCATGGCCGGCTTCTTTATAGGTGGTCCAGCGTTCCCTTGCCTGCTCAACGATGGTGGGGTTATTGCCGTCGAACATTTCTAACACTCGGGTATATCCATCAAGTAACGAGGCAGCCGCCCCGTCCGTTATGACCAGAACTTCTGCACTGTTCGGGTTATCTTCGCCCGTTGTGATATAAATAGGCTGATCTTCTTTGAATTTGCTTTTTTCTGTATCGTGCGGAAGGAAGCTTTCTTTATCAAAAGTCCAGAGCGCCTGATCTACATCATCCATTTGGACGTCTGACGGCACCTTGATCACCGCTTTCATGTTCGCCCCAATTACTTTTAAGAGCAATTTGGGAAGCGCGACATTAAGCGGCTGTAAGGTCAGATGATAAAAACTTATTTCCATGTTTAATCTTCGTAATTATCTTTTATTAGCCGGTCCAGCAGACGCACGCCGTATCCGGTCGCCCCTTTTGCTGCCACGTCAGACGGTTTTTGTTTCCATGCTGTGCCTGCAATATCAATATGCACCCACGGGGTTTTATTAACAAAGCGTTCTAAAAATTGTGCGGCGGTAATGCTTCCCGCATAACGGCCACCGACATTTTTCATATCTGCAATATCTGAATTAATCAGTTTATCATAACCATCGCCGATCGGCAGGCGCCATACGGGTTCATCCACGGCTTGACCCGCAGCGGTTAACTGCTCACTAAGCGCATCATCGTTTGAGAAAATACCGGCATATTCCTGACCGAGCGCAACCAACATTGCCCCGGTAAGTGTCGCCAGGTCGATCATAAATTTCGGTTTATATTTATCCTGGCAATACCAAAGACAATCGGCAAGTACCAAGCGACCTTCGGCGTCAGTGTTAATCACTTCAATGGTTTGACCGGACATGGAGCTAACCACATCACCCGGGCGCTGCGCCGTGCCGGACGGCATATTTTCCACGAGACCGACAACGCCGATAACATTGGCTTTAGCTTTTCTTCCGGCTATCGCTTTCATTGCACCGACAACAGCGGCACTTCCGCCCATATCAAACTTCATATCTTCCATGCCTGCACCAGGCTTAAGGGATATACCGCCCGTATCAAAGGTTACGCCTTTACCGACAAGGGCCACTGGCTGCTCTTTTTTATTTTTTGAGCCATTCCATTTCATAATAACCATCAATGTCTGGCTTGAACTACCCTGCCCCACACCAAGGATTGCTTCCATGCCGAGCTCTTCCATGGCATCTTCATCAAGGACTTCTATTTCAAGACCAAGATTTGTCATCTCTTTAATCTGCTCCGCATAGCTTTCTGGATAAAGTACATTACCGGGCTCCGACACGAGATCGCGGGCCATAATCACCCCATCAGCAATTTTCTCAAGATCGGCAAATTCTTTATTGGCTTGCTTTGCGTCTTCGGTCATCATCGTCAGTGTTTCAACTGATGACTTTTTAATGTTTTTTTCTGTCGTGTAATATTTATCAAATTTATAGTGTCTAAGAAGTGCGCCGAAAGCTCCTGCTGCAGCAAACTTTCTTGAAAGCAATGTCACTTTCTTTTCACCAGAATGCATCAATTTGACAATAATTTTACCGCCGATTTTTTCGGCCTGTCCGCCGTCAAACTTTTCAGCGTCGCCAATACCAACGAGTAATAATCTACTAGCGGCAATTCCTGTTGGTGCCATGATTTCCACCATCTGGCCAAATTTTGCTTTAAAATCTGATCCATAGGCCGCTTTACTAATCGCGCCGCCTACTTGCCCGTCGAGCTTTTCTGATGGCGGAGGAAGTATATATCCTTCGTCCCCTTTAAAGGCAAATATAACGAGTGCCCCCTCTACGTTACTGTGATCTTCTGTAAATTCTATTATATTTATTTTCATTTTGTGCCTCAATTTGGTCTAGCTTGGCTAATATAGCATTTCTTTAAATTAACAGATAAAGAACGGTTCACACCTTATCAAGTGAAATAGATAACATTATTGTGGATTTTCATTTTATTAACTGTCACATTTAAAATAAATATGTAATAGAACCGCATGAAAAAATTAATTTACATAAGTAGCGTCGCATTCTTGCTTATCACTGTAAGTACGGGTTTGTCCCCGGCACAGTCGATAACTAATGCTATTGCGCAAATTAATTTTGCCGCTGATAAAATTGTCTATGATCAAAAAACCGACGTAATTACTGCCAGCGGTAATGTGGTGTTAAACCAAAATGGTAATACTCTTAACGCGCAAACAGTCATTTATGATGTAAAGACGGGTGAGGTTAAAGCCTTAGGAGGTATCACCATAAAAGAAACGTCAGGCAATATCCTTCATATGCAGGACGCCACACTGGATGGTGATTTAAAAGAAGGTTTTATTAACCGTGCCCGGATGATTTTTACAGACGGATCAAAATTAATAGCAAGAAGCGGAGAACGCGAAGGACAGTTGACGGTCCTTCAAAATGCTATTTATACGCCGTGTGAATTTTGCCTTGAAGAAGGGAAGCAAAGTCCGACATGGCAAATTCGCGCTGATACGGTCACCCATGATAGTGACGAAAAGACCATCAAATATAAGAATGTCAGACTTGAAGTCGCTGGAATACCGATTTTATACTCTCCATTTTTCTCGCACCCAGATCCGACTGTGCGTGCAAGAACCGGAATACTACCTCCTTCAAAACTTGGCCGTTCATCTGAGCTGGGAGCCTTTATACAAGTTCCTTATTATTTTAATCTCGCACAGGATAAGGATTTTACCTTTGAGCCTATTTTTACCAGCCGTGAAGGTGTCGTATGGGCGGGGCTTTACCGTCAGAATACTGGTAATGGCAGCTTCACCACAGGCGGTTCCATTGCCAATGTAAATGAACGAGACAATGATTTTAATAAAACCGGTGACCATGAACTCAGAGGACATATTTTTTCCGAAGGTGCTTTCGATCTAAACACGCTCGAAAAATTTGGTGACGATTGGCAATGGGACTATGCCTTTAACTGGGTCAGTGACGATACTTACCTAAGGCGTTATTATGAGGATAAATCAGACGTTCTTGAAAGCCACGTTAAAATAGAACGTTTCTGGGATCAAAACTACCTTACTTTCGGATCATATCTGTTTCAGGGACTTGATGAAGAAGACAATATTGGCCTAACCGGGCAAGCGTTACCATCATTTGATTTAAATATGAACCAGGACACGGGAATACTAAACAGTAAATTTACCTTCGATGCCAGTGGCGTTCAAATTGTCAGATCCCAGGGGATGAGAAGCCGACGCTTAAGTGCCAAAGCAGGTTGGGAACTACCGTTTCAAACTTCGATGGGTGATTTTTATACGTTGTCCGCTTCGGTGCGAAGTGATTTTTACCAAAATAGCTCATCAGATACTCCTGATCTTCCGCAATATGCAGGAACGGACGGCACCCACAGTCGGGTACTACCAAAACTTGCGCTGGATTGGCGGATGCCTTTCATAAAATCAACGTCAACGACCAGTCAGGTCCTGGAGCCGATGTTTTCGATCATCGCCGCGCCGACCAAACCGAACTTGCCGGAAAATGTGATTAATTTTTCCAACGAAGACAGCCGTAATTTCGAATTTGATGAAAATAACTTGTTCAGTCATAACCGCTTTAATGGTTATGACCGTTGGGAGGGCGGAACCCGACTTAATTATGGCCTTCGCTATAACCTATACACTGATAAGCTAAATATGACAGCCACCCTTGGGCAAAGTGTTCGCTTAAACAATACTGAAACATTCCCTGTTGGCTCAGGCTATGAGGGTAAAGCGTCCGATTTTGTGGGCCGTTTTGATGTTACATACGGTGACTTCATTGATTATGTTCACCGCTTCAGACTGGATAAAAAAAGCCTGACATTACGCCGTAATGAGCTTATTTTATCAGCTGGGCCAAAATGGATGAAGGCTTCCGTAAGATACCTTGATCTGGATCTGGAAGATGACGCATCGTTAATCGGAACAGAGCTTGAAAACAGAAGAGAAATCGGCACGGGCCTTAATATTAACTTTGATGAAAAGTGGTCTATGAAGGGAACCTGGATTAAAGATATTCTTAATAACAAGACAATTTCATACGATGCTGGCATTATTTACAGAGATGATTGTCTTGAGTTTGGACTGACTTATGAACGCAGATTCACCAGTGACCGCGATATCGCACCCTCAAATACAGTGCATTTTCGCATAATTCTTAAAAATTTGGGTTAAAAAGCTACCAATTTGGCTTAAAATGAACATAATTATGGAACAGTTTTATATTTCCATATATAAAGGCTTTTTTTTAGAGTAGATATAGAATGTGCTCCTAAAGGTATTTTGAATAATGATGACTATGAATTTTTATCGTAAAATGGTTTTGAACATACTGACTGTTAGTGTTGGTATGTCGCTTTTTACACATGGTTCACTTAAAGCGCAGACACAAAGTGAATTACAGGATGTTCAGGAAATTGTTGCCATCGTCAATGATGAACTTATTTCATTATATGACTTAAAACAACGGATGATGCTTATGGCCCTTTCCGGGTCTAATCAACGTGATGAACAATATCTGCAAAGTCAGGCCATGAACGGTTTAATTGATGATAAGTTAAAACTTCAAGAAGCGGAAAAATACAACGCCTTAAACAGTGAAAGTGAACTTCTTTCTTCTTTCGGCAATTATGCGGGCCAGTTCAACATGGATTCTGAAACGCTGGAAGAAAGATTAAACGAAGCCGGCGTAGAAAAAGAATCCCTGCTCTCACAGCTCAAAGGGGTGCTAGCGTGGAACAGCGTTGTTGGCGGCCTTCTTGAACCACTAGTGAATATTACGGATGACGAGGTTCTTAATTACATTGATGGCCTTGAACGTGACAAAGGAAAGTATGAATATCAGGTAAGTGAAATATTTATACTGACAACTGACAATGCCAAACGTGAAGAGAATGTTGAAGTGGCTAATATTATTTATAGCCAGTTAATGGATGAAGGCGTGTTCAGCGCAGTAGCACAGCAATTTTCCCAGTCTTCAACAGCAACTGTCGGAGGCGATATGGGCTGGATTATGGAAGGCGAAATTCCAGAAGATATCAGCAATATGTTACCTGATCTTGAAATCGATGAAATTACCAAACCCATTGATACAGAAGACGGTATTTATATTATCAAGCTCACAAACAGAAGAAGAATTCTTACCCTTGATGAAAACGATATCAGAGTTACCATTAAAGAAATGATGTTTGATAAAGGCGATGCTTCAGAAGCTATACTAAATTCTCTTAGTGAAAAAGTATCTCCCACTCTAGCCAAGACGGATAATTGTGAATTATTTGAGGAAAACGTTAAAACGTTGAATGCCATCGATTCAAATGATGTAGGAACGTTCAGTGTCGGCCAATTTGTACCAAACTTAAAAAATGAATTCTTAACGATGGAAATAGGCAGCGGCACTAGCCTTTTCGAAGCTGAAAAAGGCTTTAGAAGTTATATTCTATGTGCAAAAGAAATCCCGGAAGTCAAGTTGCCGGAATTCGAAACTGTGCTGGAAAACCTCACTCAAACCCGCGTACAACTGATAGCAAGACGACATCTTCGTGATTTACGAAGAGATGCCATCGTCGATTATAGATAAGTCAGAAAATTGTAATGGGTGAGAATGAAAACAATCTTCCTATCGCCGTCACAATAGGAGAGCCATCTGGTATTGGCCCCGAACTTATAATCAAGTCATGGTTTAAGAGAAGAGAAAATCAACTTCCTCCTTTTTTCGTCATAGGCAGTGAAGCCTCAATTCAGAAACATGCCGAGCAAATTAACATTCCAATTCCTCTTCAGGTCATTTCTTCACCTGAGGAAGTGAATAGCATTTTTCATCATGCTCTTCCGGTGATTGATTTAGGCCTTGATGGTAGCTTTCAATTTGCCAACCCCGCTAATAATACAGCCCCCATGGTTATAGGTGCTATTGATAAAGCCGTTGAATATATAATAAATGGCGAAGCACGCGCCATGGCCACTGCGCCTATTCATAAATCTGCACTTTATGATGCAGGCTTTACATCGCCCGGGCATACGGAATATCTCGGCGAACTTGCCAACACTCATTTAAAAAAAGAATTCCACCCGGTAATGATGCTGGCAAGTGAACAGCTGTGTGTTGTTCCGCTCACAATCCATGAACCTATATCCAAAGTTCCAGAACTTATAAATTTTAAATTATTGGTCCGTACCATTGGCATTATTAACGACTCAATGAAAAAATATTTTGGCGTTAGTTCACCGACTATTGCCGTGAGTGGCCTTAATCCTCATGCAGGAGAAAATAACGCCATGGGTCACGAAGACAGTAAAATAATTGCGCCTGCTATCGAAGCCATGCAAAAGCAAGGCGTTAAAGTGAACGGTCCTTTTCCGGCGGACACAATGTTTCATGCTGCAGCACGCAATCAATATGATGTCGCTCTTTGTATGTATCATGATCAAGCACTCATCCCCATTAAAACAATCGATTTTGATGCAGGGGTTAATGTCACACTGGGCCTGCCATTTGTTCGCACGTCACCTGACCACGGCACCGCGCTCGATATTGCCGGAAAAAACATCGCTAATACCACAAGCATGATTAATTCAATAAAACTCGCTGACCGAATGTCCCGCAATTTACCAACCGCCGAAGATTAACATGATGTATCAAGATGGTCTCCCCCCGCTCAGGGAAGTATTAAACCACTACGATTTACAAGCAAAAAAAACGCTCGGCCAAAACTTTCTAACTGATTTAAATCTTACAGGAAAAATCGCCAGATCGGCTGGAGACCTTAAAAACTCAATAGTTTATGAGGTAGGTCCGGGTCCAGGCGCACTAACCCGTGGGCTGCTAATGAACGGCGCAAACCGTGTAGTAGCGGTAGAAATGGACCACCGCTGTATAGAGGCGCTAGGGGACGTTTCAAACGCTTATGATGGCCGGCTTGTCGTTCATGAAGGCGACGCCTTAAAAGTAGATGAAATGACGCTGATCGGGGATACTGAAGGCAAAGACATACATATTGTAGCCAACCTACCCTATAATGTAGGAACGGCTTTGCTGGTAAAATGGATGACTGCGGAAAATTGGAAACCATGGTTTAAATCACTTACTCTGATGTTTCAAAAAGAAGTTGGTGAGCGGATCATCGCGAAGCCCAGAACCAAAGCATATGGACGTCTTTCAGTTTTATGCCAGTACCGTGCTAGTGCATCGCTTTTATTTGATATCCCGCGTCAGGCCTTTATACCACCACCAAAGGTAACGTCATGCATCGTACAGATTGTCCCGCAAGATGAAAAACCGGACGCACCAAAGCAGAAAATATTGGAAAAACTCGTTTCGGCCGCCTTTAATCAACGGCGAAAAATGCTGAGAGCCAGTTTGAAAACAATGGGTGTAGACCCGCTACCAAAACTTGCGGCGGCAGGTATTGAACAAACCGCCAGAGCGGAAGAATTATCCGTTGATGATTTTTGCAGACTTGCAAAAGAATATGAGTGATCAGTCGCTCGTCAGATCGCCAACAAATGAAGCAAGCCCCGATTGACGGCTGCGTTTCATTCGCTCTGCTTTCAGGACTGTGAATAGTTCCGCCTCTGCTGCGTCAAGATCATCATTGATAATCACATAATCATATTCGGCCCAGTGACTAATTTCCGAGTTGGCCTTGGCCATGCGCTTGGCGACCACATCATCGCTATCCTGTGCGCGGGTTTTAAGACGAATTTCAAGCTCCGCTTTACTAGGCGGCAAAATAAAAACCCGCACCAAATCTTCAGGAATTTTCTGGTTAAGTTGCTGTGTTCCCTGCCAGTCAATATCAAATAGCACGTCTTTGCCGTCTTTTAATGCCGCCTCAACCGGTGCTGCAGGCGTGCCGTAATAATGATCAAACACTTTGGCATGCTCCAGAAACCCTTCGCTCCCAACCATTTGTTCAAACTCTTCAACCTCGACAAAATGATAATCCTCACCATCAACCTCACCAAGCCGCGGGCTCCTGGTCGTCGTCGAAACCGACAGGCTTATATTATCATCTTTTTCAAGAAGTAACCTTGAAAGCGTAGACTTACCAGCACCCGAAGGCGAAGATAATACGAGGAGTAAGCCGCGTTTATTTATTTCATTCGACATTCTGAACCTGCTCCCTGAATTGGTCTATGGCGGTTTTTAGGGATAGGCCAATGTTGGTTAGGGTTATGTCCGATGATTTTGAACATAACGTATTGGCCTCGCGGTTAAATTCCTGGGTTAAGAAATCTAGCTTGCGACCAACAGGGCCTTTTTCATTAAGCAGCGATCTTGCCGACGCAATATGCGCATGCAAGCGGTCGGTTTCTTCTTTTACGTCTGCCTTCGTTGCCAGAAGCACTATTTCCTGCGCCATACGGTCCTGATCCAGACCTTGTTTATTATCAAAAAGTGCGGCTACTTTATCTTCAAACTTTATTTTGAGCGCATCAGGTTGCTTAGCAGCAATTTCTTCACCCTCGTTTAGCAGGCTTTCTATTTCATCAAGCACATTGCTCAGCATATCAAAGGTGGCTGATCCCTCATCTTCCCTTGACTGTGTTAAAGAACGGGTAGCATCCGCAAAGCTTGATTTTAAAGCATCATCACGCTCTTTTACTTTTTGTTCACTATCATCCATATCGGTAATTTCCACCACATCACGGATCGATAAAAGCCGGTCAATAGATGGCATGGGAAGATCATGTTTTTTAGCGGCATCCTTGGCAACGGCTATAAGCTTATCAAGCGCTTGCTCGTTAACATTTACTTCTGCTTCATTGCCCTCTTTTTGTAACTGCAATGAAACATTAAGGCTGCCACGGGAAAATGCCTTTTTAAGTGACGTTTTCACAAATTGATCGAAGGCATCAAGCCCGGGCGGAATGCGCATTCTCACATCGATCCCTTTGCCGTTTACGCTTCTGATTTCCCAGACCCAGCTATAATTTTCAAAATGGCCCTCTGCGCGGCCAAAACCTGTCATACTTGATAAAGTCATGTCACTCGTTATTGTTAGTTTTTAATATCATTAGCTATAGCAGGAAGTTGCCCCTTGAAAAACCCTAAATCCATATTGATTACCGGCGCGAACTCAGGCATCGGTGAAGCGCTTGCAAAAGAATATGCCGGTCAAGGGGTAACTCTTTACTTAAGTGGTAGAAATCTTGAGCGTTTAGATAAAGTCAAAACGGCTTGTGAAGTCATGGGAGCAACTGTTTTAACTAAAATAATTAATGTCACCGATGAAATAAAAATGTCTGAGTGGATCAAAGAATGTGGCGCGCTTGATCTCGTTATTGCCAATGCAGGTATTTCAAGTGGCGGCAATGTACCGATAAAGGATATTTTTGATGTCAATGTGAATGGTGTCTTTCATACGGTCGAACCTGCGCTCATAGGAATGAGCAAACGCGGACAAGGTCAAATCGCCATTATTTCTTCAATTGCCGGATATAGAGGCTTG
The DNA here is from genome assembly GCA_018660225.1 of Kordiimonadaceae bacterium. Classification (GTDB taxonomy): domain Bacteria; phylum Pseudomonadota; class Alphaproteobacteria; order Sphingomonadales; family Emcibacteraceae; genus Pseudemcibacter. The sequence goes on along the minus strand of JABJKT010000093.1, from coordinate 13,852 downwards.
CCGTCTTCACCGGCTTATTCCACCAGCAAAGTCGCCGTCAAAGCATATGGGGAGGCCCTACGGGGACTATACCACGATCAAGGAATAGAAATTAACGTCATCTGCCCCGGTTTCGTGCGAAGCCGCATCACCGATAAGAATAATTTTAAAATGCCATTCTTTATGGAAGCAGAGAAGGCTGCCAAAATCATCCGAAAGGGTCTCGCCAATAACAAAAGACTGATCACTTTCCCATGGCAAATGCGCATAATTATGGGAAGTCTGGTTAGGTTTATGCCGGAATTTTTGTTGGGTAAAATACTGCGTGGTCTTCCTATTAAAAAATAATCACGGCGCTTCGAATTTCGGATCATTGCCGGTAAAGCTACTGACACGCAGCCAATTTCTTAAGTTATTTGTATAAATAGTATCCGCTACAATAATAAGCTTTTCTTCTTCAATAGCACGGGTAATAGAAATCTCTCCATACCATATTTTTGTCATATCGGCGGCTGAGGCCGTAATATAGACATCCACATCAAAGCCTAGGTTTTGACTACAAACCTGCGCTTCTCCTTCTCTGATATTGATAAATTGTTTTGAGCCTTCGGGGGCATCAGTGAAAGTGAACTGAATGAAGGTATCGCAGGACGGAAGCTCGTCTATATTAAGGGCTCCGCTAAAATCACGCATCAGGCCAGAAACAGTATTTTGCTTATCGGTCATACCTTCACCAACAAATCGAATACCCCATTTCCCCATTTCAGTCAGAAGCGGGCCAAGGGCCTTACCCGACGGAGTAAGATGATATTGAAAGCGACCTTGAGTTGGGGTTTTCTTACGCAAAATAATACCGTTCTCTTCCAAAGAACGTAAGCGGTTCTTAAGAAGGGTCGGCGAAATATTGGGCATATATTTCTGGAACTCGGAAAATTTTGTTGAACCTAAGAATAACTCACGGATAATCTGTAGCGTCCACCGTTCACATAGAACAGATGTGGCCATGGATATTGGACAGGCTTCGCCGTAATCATAATTATCAGACATATAGTCTCCCCGTTCTTTCACTACATTTTTTGTAGTGAATTACTACATTTGAGTGACTTAAATAAAATACACCATCCTCATAAGATTGCAAATATCAGATCAATTAAAGGAGAAATGAAATGATTTATCAAAATATTACCCAGACTATTGGCAATACGCCTATTGTAAAACTAAACTATATCGCCCCCGAAGGTGCTGATATTTATGTAAAACTTGAAAGTATGAACCCTGGTGGTTCTGTTAAAGACCGCCTTGCAAAAGCTATCATCGAGGACGCAGAAACATCCGGCGCATTAAAGCCCGGGCAGACAGTAATTGAAGCCACTTCAGGCAATACCGGCATCGCCCTTGCCATGGTATGTGCCGCCAAAGGATATCCGTTTGTTGCCACAATGGTTGAAACATTTTCTGTTGAGAGGCGTAAAATTATGCGCGCTCTTGGTGCCAAAGTGATCCTTACCCCCGGCCCTGAAAAAGCCAGCGGTATGGTAAAACGGGCCGAAGACCTTGCAAAAAAGAATGGCTGGTTTCTTGCCCGTCAATTTGAAAATCCGGCTAATCCCGGCTGTCACCGTGAAACTACGGCACCTGAAATATTAAAAGATTTTGAAAATCGCGCCCTTGATTTTATTGTCAGCGGCTGGGGCTCAGGGGGCACAATTACCGGCCTCGGCGAAGCCATTAGGCAAAACCGTCCCGAGGTCAATATTGTCGCATTCGAGCCGGAACCATCACAAATGCTCCGTGGCAAGCAGTGGTCACCTCATAAAATTCAGGGCGTTGGTCCTAATTTTATGCCTGATGTACTAAACCCTGATGTGATTGATATTATTGAATCCGTCACAGATGAAGAAGCCAAAGAGATGGCTCTGCGCCTCGCTACTGAAGAAGGTATATTTGTAGGGCTTTCCGCAGGTGGTGCCGTTGCCGCCGCCCTCAAAACGGCGGAAAAAGCGGATGATGGCATAACAATCCTTGCCATACTTCCTGATACCGGTGAACGTTACCTTTCAACTTATCTGTTTGAAGATCTTAATGAGGGAACAGATGAGGAAGCGGATATTATCATCCTAACGGCTGAATGATTATTTACGAGATCCTTCAATTTTCCGCCACGCCGCCACGTTTTTCTGATGCTCTGCTAGAGTTTCAGCAAAGACGTGGCCGCCACTTCCATCAGCGACGAAATAGACATCATTTGTGTCCATCGGGTGAAGTACGGATTCTATTGATGCCCGCCCCGGGTGAGCGATGGGGGACGGGGGAAGTCTGTCTATTTGATAGGTATTATAAGGATTATCCTTGTCTTCAATTTCACTGCGCCTAAGACCACGGTCAAGAAAACCTTTCTGGTCAATACCGTAAATAATAGTTGGATCAGATTGCAGGCGGATACCACGGCGCATACGGTTTACAAAAACACCAGCAATATGAGCGCGCTCCTCAGGTAATCCGGTTTCCCGCTCAACGATCGAAGCAAGGGTAATTACCTCATCAACACTGTCTAGTGGCAAAGTAGGGTCGCGAGCATCCCACAAACGCTCAAGCAGAATAAACTGTTGTTCCTGCATTCTCATAAGAAGATCAAAGCGGCTCGTGCCACGTGTATAATTATAGCTTTCCGGTAGAATACTGCCCTCAATGGGAGGTTCTTCAATAGTGTCGGTTAGATTTTCAATTGAGTTTAAATATTCAGCTATCTGCCAGCTGGTCCAGCCTTCAACAATGGTAAGTTGATGTTGAATAACCTCGCCTTTTACTAATATTTCCATAATCTCGTTCATGGAAAGTGATGGCGGGATCAGAAATTCTCCGGCTTTAAGGTTTCTTTCCTGGCCCTTTATCATTACGCCTGCTTTAAATATATCAGCATTTGATATAAGACCACTTTCGTGAAGAAGTCTTGCCGTGCGGATAAGTCCCTGCCCGTTTGGCACAAGAAATACCTGCTCTACAGTAGTTTCATTTGGCTGATGAAAAGACCGATAACCCAAATACGCAAACAGCGCTGCAAATGCAGCGCTGCCGACGATTAAAAGTATGATATATTTTCTGATACCCTTCATCGGGGTAACTACACAGCCTTGATGATTACGGACGCATTAGTACCACCAAAGCCGAAGCTATTGGAAAGAACCGCTTTAATACCGGTTTTTTGCTGTGCTTCATGTGGCACCAGATTAATGCCTTCAATACCGTCAGAAGGATTATCAAGATTAAGGGTTGGTGGAAGTTCACCGCGGTTCATGGCGAGTGTACTAAACACCGCCTCAACCGCACCAGCAGCACCAAGCAAATGACCAATGGCAGATTTGGTTGATGACATGGCCGTTGATGAGGCCGCATCGCCAAACATGCGCTTAACTGCAGCAAATTCAATTTCATCACCAAGTGGTGTTGACGTTCCGTGGGCGTTTACATAACCAATATCAGCCGGTGTTAAACCAGAACGTTTCATCGCCGCTGCCATAGCACGGTATCCACCGCTACCATCCGGTGATGGGGCCGTTACGTGATGAGCATCGCCAGAAAGGCCATATCCCACAACTTCACCATAAATTTTTGCACCACGTTTCTTGGCATGTTCATATTCTTCGAGAATCATCATACCGGCACCTTCACCCATGACAAAACCATCGCGGTCTTTATCATAAGGACGTGACGCACGTTCAGGCGTGTCATTGAAATGAGTGCTTAGCGCACGGGCCTGATTAAATCCTGCGACACCAAGGCGGCAAATCGTTGCTTCTGCACCGCCCGCGACCATCACATCGGCATCATCAAGCGCGATAAGCCTAGCCGCATCACCAATGGCATGTGTACCAGACGCACAAGCGGTAACAACCGCGTGGTTTGGTCCCATAAGACCGTGGCGAATTGACGCATTACCCGCAACCAGATTGATCAGGCAACGTGGAATAAAATGTGGGCTAACCCGACGAGGGCCGCGTTCATGAAGGTTCACCGCTTCGTCACTAATAGCAGGAAGGCCACCAATACCAGCACCAATAAGCGCACCAGAACGCCATTTTTGCTCAATGGTTTCAGCGACATAGCCGCTATCATCCATAGCCATGTCAACGGCAGCCATGCCGTAGAGTATAAAATCATCAACCCGCTTGCGATTCTTTGGTTCCATCCAGTCATCGGCGTTAAAGGTACCGTCTGTACCATCGCCAAGCGGCACTTCACAGGCCACTTTTGCAGAAAAACCTTCTGTATCAAATCGCGTAATCGGCCCTGCGCCACTTTCTCCAGCGATTAATCGTTTCCATGTTTCTTCAAGCCCGGATGCGAGTGGCGTTACAAGCCCAAGTCCAGTTATTACAACTCGTCTCATTCTTAAAACCTTTTTATTATTTTACGGATCATGATGCTACCTAAATTCAGCACATATAACAAGACCGCGAACATCATTTTTATCCAATTATACAGATAAAATGATTCGCGGTCTTAAATTCTTTTCAGAGCAAGCTCTGAAATTAGCCATTTGCTTCGATGAAGTTAATAGCATCTTGAACAGTAAGAATTTTTTCTGCGGCATCATCAGGGATTTCACAACCGAATTCTTCTTCAAAAGCCATTACTAGCTCAACTGTATCAAGACTATCAGCGCCAAGATCGTCTATAAAGCTTGCAGTGTCTGTTACTTTATCTTCCTCAACACCTAAATGTTCTACAACGATATTTTTAACGCGTTCAGCTACATTGCTCATTTCATATTCCTTAAATAAGAGGGCTTTCATCAAAGCCTATGTTAAATATTAACTTCACTCTTTATAGAGTTTGGGGCTTCCTAACACAAGTTAATAGGCATTGCCAAGCCCTAAATCATCGCCATGCCACCATTTATGTGTAAAGTTTGTCCTGTGACATAGTCTGCCTGATCACTGGCTAGGTATAAAACCCCTGCCGCAACCTCATTAGCTTTACCCAAGCGTCCCGCAGGAACATTGACTAAAAGCGAATTTTTCTGATCGTCCGAGAGCCCATCGGTCATCGGACTTTCAATAAATCCAGGCGCAATGCAGTTAACGGTAATATTTCTTGACGCAAGTTCATGGGCGAAGCTTTTTGACATGCCGATCATGCCTGCCTTTGATGCGGCGTAGTTCACTTGTCCCGGATTTCCTGTCACACCAACGATTGATGTAATGTTAATAATCCGTCCTGTGCGTTTTTTCATCATACCGCGCATAACACCTTGGGTCAGATTAAACGCAGCCTTAAGATTAACCTGCATCACATCATCCCAGTCAGCATCTTTTAAGCGCATGGAAATATTATCGCGGGTAATCCCTGCGTTATTGACGAGTATATCAATAGAGCCCATGGCTTCTATCGCTGCTTTTGGAAGTGCGGCAACACTTGTCGGGTCCGAAAGATTAGCGGGAACCACATATGCACCCTCACCAAGTTCAGCGGCGAGCGCTTTTAACGGTTCTTCACGGGTTCCGGAAAGCGCAACTTTTGCCCCGGCACCATGCAAAGCGCGGGCGATAGAACTACCCAAGCCACCTGAAGCACCGGTTACAAGGGCACATTTTCCTGTTAAATCGAACATAAAGCTAATCTCCCGTTATTTTATTTCTTTAGCGTAAGCTTCAATATCAGCCATCGTCTGTAAACTCAAGCCGGTAATCTCGCGGTTAATGCGCCGCACAAGTCCGCTTAATACTTTTCCCGTACCAAGCTCAACGAGGTTACCCACGCCAAGTTCACCCATTTTAAGAACACTTTCGCGCCAACGCACGCGGCCGGTGATTTGTTCAACCAGCATATCCCGCAATGTATCAGGATCATTTTGCGGTTTTGCACTTACATTGGTAATAATCGGTACGCACGGCGCGTTAAATGTAGCATCTGCAAGTGCCTCTGCCATTTCATCAGCCGCTGGCTGCATCAGTGAACAATGAAAAGGCGCGCTAACGGGAAGCAATATCGCCCGTTTAATGCCGCGTTCTTTGGCTAGTTCCATGGCACGTTCAACGGCTTGCTTATGACCACTGATAACAACCTGACCGTCTGCATTATCATTGGCGGCATCACAAACCTGATCACCGGAGCTTTCATCTGCAATTTCCTCAACCACACTAAATTCAGCGCCCATGATCGCCGCCATGGCACCAACACCGACAGGAACCGCGCGCTGCATTGCTTCGCCGCGTAATTTAAGAAGTTTTGCTGTATCGGTTAAACTTAATGTTCCCGCAGCTGCAAGTGCCGAATATTCACCAAGCGAATGACCGGCAGTATAGGCCGCTACATCAGCCATTTTAACATCAAATTCCGCTTCTAGAACCCGAACAACCGCTATGCTTGCTGCCATAAGGGCGGGCTGGGCGTTAAACGTTAAGGTAAGGTCTTCGATCGGACCATCAAACATCAGGGCGGATAAATTTTGATCAAGGGCATCATTTACTTCTTCAAAAACGGCCCGCGCCGTAGCGGAGCTGTCACTTAATTCCTTACCCATTCCAACGGCTTGACTACCTTGGCCGGGGAATACAAATGCGCTTGTCATATGTGCTATGTCCTCAATTTTTTTTATATCTTTAACAACTCTTATCAAATAGAAGATAACTGTCAAGCCGCTTAAGTTTTATATAGGCTAAAAAAAGACCTGTTTTTGCCTATAAAGCCCTTGCGTTCACTTAGCTTTCATGTATATTGCGCCCTTCTCATGAAATTCATGGGATTGTCGGTTAATTTTGTAATGTAGCCTTTTGATATTCGCTGCTGCCCCGACGTTAAAAAACTTTAAGGAATTGCTAAATGTCTTTATATGAATACACATATATCGCTAGGCAGGATATCCAACCTCAACAGGTTGATGCGATAACAGCTGAATTTGCCAAGATCATTGATGATAATGGTGGAAAAGTTGCCAAGACTGAGTCTTGGGGCCTTCGTACTCTTGCTTACCGAATTAAAAAATACAAAAAAGGTCATTATGTTCATTTGAACCTTGATGCCCCTCATGCAGCTATACTTGAGCCTGAACGTAACGCCCGTCTTCATGAAGATGTGATCCGTTACATGACAATCCGCGTTGAAGAATTTGAAGAAGGCGATAGCGTCGTTCTTCGTTCAAGAGACCGCGACAGCCGCGACACACGTCCGAACCGCGACAATCGCGATAGCCGTCCACCACGCGAAGAAAAAGTAGAAACTAAAACTGAGGGAGCAGCATCATGAGTACAGAACGTCCATCAACAGGCGGTGCTGGAGGCGGAACTGGAGGCGGTGCACGTCGTCCGTTTTTCCGTCGCCGTAAAACATGTCCTTTTTCCGGATCTCATGCGCAAAAAATCGATTATAAAGATGTGCGCACGCTATCCCGTTATGTATCAGAGCGTGGAAAAATTGTTCCAAGCCGTATTACAGCCGTATCAGCCAAGAAACAGCGCGAGCTTTCAAAAGCTATTAAACGTGCCCGTAATCTGGCTCTTATTTCATACGTGAACCCTTAAGGAGATAGAAAATGGATATCATCTTACTAGAACGCGTAGCAAAACTCGGCCAAATCGGCGATGTTGTAACAGTGAAAAACGGTTACGCGCGTAATTTCCTACTACCGCAGAAGAAAGCTCTTCGTGCGACAAAAGGAAACATGGCTGTGTTTGAAACACAGCGTAAAGATATTGAAGCTAACAACTTACAAGCAAAATCAGAAGCAGAAGCAGTTGCAGCGAAAATGACTAATGTAACAGTGACACTTATTCGCCAAGCTGGTGAAAGTGGTCAGCTTTTCGGTTCTGTATCATCCCGTGATATTAGCCTTGCGCTTGAAGAAGCCGGTTACAAAGTGAACAAGAACCAGGTTATTCTTAACCGCTCTCTTAAAACACTTGGTCTTTATGACGTTGCCGTACACCTTCATCCTGAAGTTGACATTACAATAGTTGCCAATGTGGCTCGCTCATCTGAAGAAGCAGAAATTCAAGCCGCTGGCGGTGACGTTGATGCGGAAGTGACTGATGAAGAGTTTGCTGTAGAAGATTACTTCGAAAAAGAAGAAGACGCTGAAGAAGCCGTAGCCGCTGATAGTGAAGAAGAAGCAGTTGAAGAAACTGCTGCTCCTGAAGCTGAAGAAGCTCCTGCTGAGGAAGCTGCTGAAGAAGAAGCTGAAGAAGAAAAATCAGAATAATTCTATCTTCATAATAGATTTTAAAAAGGCGGATTTTATGATCCGCCTTTTTTTTATTTGACCATTAATTAATTTGTTTTAGAAACTTTGCCACCTCAGCAAAGGCCGTGACACTAAAATTGGTGAGCAGATGGTCCCCTTGGCTGTAACTCACATGTTCGCAGTTGCTTAACGCACGCGCACAAATATCATTAGCCATTTCAGTCGAAGGCCAAGATTGATCTTCGCCGCCCGATAGAAGCAACATCGGTACTTTAATATTTTCAATTTTGATGCGTGCTTTATCCACGGCATCTTCATTGGTAAGCGACGCGGCGTGGCGGTTATCAAGGCCGAGAGCCTTCTGTGCATCACGTGAAATGTAAGGAACGAATGCAAGCCCCTCTCCGTCTTTGCTCCAACTTGATGGCGCATCCATAATTTTGGAAAAATCTTTCGGGTTTCCCTGCCAGACAACCTTGCTAGGGGCTAGCGCAACAACCGCTTTATAATCAGGATCATATGATGCCAGCACAAGTGCCAGCTCAGCCCCCTTTGAAAGCCCGTAAAGAATAACACTACTGCTTCTCGCAGCGAGCCATTTCTTGGGAGCATCAAAATATTCAAGCGGGATAAGCTCCAGTGTTTCTGGCACATATTGCGAGCCACCCCGATCAAAATAAGCCAGTGAAAGAACATTATAGCCCATATCCGCAATGCTCTGGGCCGTATCATTCGCTTTACCACCGCCAGAGCCGGTCAGCACAATGACACCCGGCTTATCAGCACTACCACCAGCAAAATAATCCGCATCAAACGGAACACCCGTTACCGCGTCCTGCGCCTGCACCGTTGAAGTTACGCAGAGCAGCACGGCTACAATCAAAAATTTAAAGTCCATTTTTATCTTCCTAAGTTTTCCGAAAAGTTTATAGGGCACGTTCAGCAATCAAAAGCAATCTGCGATGAAAGAGGTAATATTTGCGATAAACTGGTAAAGAGTTGCCTATAGTGCGCTGTCTATAATGAATTTTGGAAACTAGACTCCTGTAAAATTAAAATATAGGATTATTTTGAAATTAAACCTTGGGAAATATTATGATCCGTTACGGAAAAAAAATACTGGCGGCTATAATGATTGCACCGCTTGCCACTTGCACGCAGAGCGGCGACGAAATCAATGAAGCAGCCCACTATGAAGCGGATATTACCGTTACAGAATATGGCATTGCGCATATTACGGCAGATGATTATTCAAGCCTTGGATATGCCGAAGGTTATATGGCGGCGAAAGATCATGTCTGCAATATTTCCCACAGTGTAATGATGGCCAAAGGTGAAGTTTCCAAATATCTTGGAGCGGGAGAGAATGATAAATATCTAATGAAGGACGCTGTGACAAAGGCCCTTGATATTCAGGCAAGGTCGCTCGCTGCCTATAAATTACAATCCGAAGACTTAAAGGGTCTGTATAGTGGTTATGCCGCAGGATTTAACAGATATTTACAGCAAGAAGAAGTAACCTCCTGGTGCAAAGGTGAGAGCTGGTTAAAACCCATAACGTCTGAAGAAATTTTTAATAGAGTTCAATACATAACCCAGACACTACCGAGAATGGCACCATCACTTTATTTGACATCTCCCCCCGATGAAACTGCGTTATCTTTTGATGATGATCAACAAGAATTACTGCAAATTTCAGCTAATAATTCCCGCCTTGAAGGTCTAGGCTCCAATGCATGGGCTATTGGAAAGGATCTGAGTGAAAAATCCAAAGGAATGTTGCTGGCAAACCCGCATTACCCTTGGTTTGGCACCAATAGATTTTGGGAAAAGCATCTTACTATACCGGGGGAATTAGATTTTTATGGGGTCAGTTTAATCGGCATTCCCGGCGTAATAATCGGTTTTAATAAGGATATTGCCTGGTCACACACCGTATCCAAAAGTCAGCGTCTGGTTTTATATAAATTAAAACTCGTTGAAGGGGATCCTATCAGTTACATATCAGATGGCAATGAACGCCAACTCTATTCTCGTGATGTAAGCGTAGATGTACTCGCCAATGATGGCACCACTTCTCAAAATACAAAAAAAATATGGTTTAGCCATCATGGCCCCATCATTACTTTGCCCGGTCTTACCTGGGATAAAAACACAGCTTACGCCGTTCGTGACGCCAACCGGGATAATATTTCCGTTGCCGCACAGTGGCTTGATATGTCCCGTGCCGGATCAATGGATGATCTAAAAGCGGTACATGAAAAATGGAATTCAATGCCGTGGGTTAATACCATTGCCACCAGCAAAGATGGTCAGGCCGTTTATATTGATAATTCCACCGTCGGAAATTTATCTGATGAAGCGATAGCGCTTTGGCAAAACGACTATAAAACTAGCCAGGTAACTCAAAAACTTTATGATCAAAATGATATGATGATGCTTGACGGTAGCGACAGTCGGTTTGATTTCATCGAAGACGGAAGCGCCCCAATTAACGGCACTGCTCCCTTCGCGCAAAGACCGAATATCACCCGAAGTGATTACGTAACTAATTCCAATGACAGCTATTGGCTAACTTCACCGCATCAACCTATAACCGGCTATTCTCCGCAATATGGATCAGTTGAAAGCGAGCGAACTTTAAGAAGCAGAATGAATATAATTCATATAGAGGATCAAGCCACGCGCGGTGATGATGGTAAAATTTCAATAGCGGAAATTCAAAAAACGCTTCTTTCAAATAGGAGCCTTGCTTTCGAAGTTTATAAAGACGATCTGATTAAATTATGTAATTTGCCAAATTCATTAAAGGCTGCTTGCGATGTTTTAGTGAATTATGATGGCCATTTGAATATTGATAGTCAGGGAACTATTCTCTTTAGAGAATGGTTGCAGGCTTATAATAGTTTAACCGACAATTCCAATCGCTTCGCAAAAGCCTTTTCAGTCAATGAACCATACACAACACCCTACGGATTAGGGGATCAGGATAAGGCACTTGAAGCATTGCAAATGGCCATATCGGAATTACAACAAGGTGGAAAAGACCTTAACAGCACGTTGCGCGGCACACAACTCGCCTATAGAGGCGCAACAGTAATCCCCATTCATGGAGGTTTACAAAGTGAGGGTGTGGCAAATATGATCTACAGACGGCCCAATGATACCAGCATGGATATGGAAAAAGTAACACGCTTTAATAATTGGTCGGAATTATCCGACAAAGGATATCTGGTATCTTCCGGCAGTAGCTTTATCATGACGCTAGAATATACCAGTGATGGGCCAGTTGCACAGGCCATTATGACCTACGGTCAATCCGGAAACCCACAAGAAGAACATTACCGTGATCAGACACAGTTATTTTCAGAAAAGAAATGGCGAAATATTTATTTCAATGTGGACGATATTAAACAAAATGCTCTGAGTACTTTTTCAATAAAAAGTGAATAGGCAGAATAATAAGACCGTTAGTTCTGCTTCAGTAATGTATTTATATTATCTGAAATTTTATCAGCTAAATCATTGGAATAAACGAAATACCTGTAGGCTATTTCCCCGCGTTGATTAATAACAAAAGCAACGGGCAGAGAAATATCCCTGTTAAAATATTTTGCGCTTATTCGGTGGCCGCTATCATTGGTATAATGGATATCCACTTCATCTTTCCTTTTCCTTACCTCTCTACGAAACTTGTAAAACGGTCCATAAAATGAACTGGCAATGAACTTTACTCTTTTCCCTCCGCCTTTTTGATTAAAAAAATTACTTATGGAATTTAAGTCGTATACTAAACCATAATCACCAAACCTTCCGGAAGCATCCTTACCGGATGAAGTATTATTGCTAGCTTCAGTAAGACTATTAATCCAGAACAGAAGCACGACTATCTGACCGCGATAGTCACTTATTAAAGTATCGTCACCATTAAAATCCCGACCGACAAAATCCGGTGCAACTTCTCCTATCTCCACCGCGATAGCCGGAGGGAAAATCAAAAAATATGCAACAATGATTAACAGGCACTTCTTCATATGAGCTCTCCTGAATAGTAAGAAATACTACTTCAAAAAACGTAATTTTACAACTTTAAATCACACCTGATAAATATATAATCACACCTCAATATAATTATTCCCTCTCACCCGGGGCATAAATTAGAAGAGCCGGGAAGTAGAGCATCTTCATGCTCCAATTTTGCCTCGATCAAGCCTGGTACGCGGTTGTTCTATATATTATGCTTATGGTCTTTTGAAATGACTCGCACAGCCGGGATTAATATGGTCGATGTAGTGCCAATGTTTTCTTCACTGCTTAGTGAAAATGACCCACCGTGTAATTCCGCCAACCTTTTCACAATTGGCAAACCGAGCCCTGTTCCCATGTTATCGCTGGATTTGGTATCATGAGCCTGAGAAAATGGTGTTAATACATCTTCTATTTTATCAGCTGCAATACCGACGCCATTATCTGCTATTTCTATTTTGCAAAAGCCATCTGCTCCAAGCGAAACACTAACGGTGATTACACCGTCATTACCAGTAAATTTTACAGAATTTGATAAGAGGTTTATGAAAATTCTCTTGTATGCAGTCTCATCACCATAGATTTTTATTAAATTTTCATTTTCCAGATCCTTCAATTTCAGTGATATATTTTTATCTTTCGCATGTAATTCGTTAATTTTAATTGCATCTTTAATACACGTCTTTAAATCAAATTCGCTCTCGTCCAAATCCCATTTTCCAGCCTCAATTTTTGATAAATCCAGTATGTCTTTGATAACGGATTCCAGATGAAGGCCACTATTTTTTATATCTGTTAAATATTCTGTATATTTGAGGTTATTTATTTTACCTAATATTTCTGAGGACATCATCTCTGAAAAACCTATAATGGCATTTAGCGGCGTTCTTATTTCATGGCTCATATTAGCGAGAAAGGTTGATTTTTCGGCATTGGCCTTCTCGGCTTCATTCTGTGCTTTTGCTGCAACTCCCTGCGACAAAATCAACTTATTTTCAACAATTCGTCTCCTGCGTATTTCAATATGCGCGCTAACCGCCCAAATTGTAATAGCGGCTATTATAGCAAGTGCAATCAAACCCAGCTGAATAAGTAGTTTGTAATCCGGTGCGACGGCCACCTGAGCGGACTGCCACCTTCTTATTATTTCATTCCGTTGCACTGTACTGACAGAATCAAGTGCCTTTTGCAATGCACTAGCCAGAAGCGGAAGATCCATACGTGTTGCCATTGAGTTACCGCCGTTAAAATCGGATGCATCACCACTGATAATAATATTGTTTACTCCCGCCTCGGTAATAGCCGCAATGCCAATGGGAATAACACTAATAAAGGCATCAACCTCGCCAGAGGATACTTTTTGGATAGCCTCATCAGAAGTTGAAACCTCGATTATTTCGATATCGGGATAATTGGTCCGTAAAAATTCAGTAACTGAAAAATCTATAACTTGGGCAACTTTATATCCGGACAAACTAACTAAATTTCCAAAGATATTCCCCCCGGTTTTGGTAAATATAACGTTCGGGTTAAGTGTATATTTTTCTGTAAATAAGAGATACTCACGTCTCGAAGGGGTCGATACTACTGTAGTAAGCATGTCTACTTCACCATTTTGAACCATTGACAAGGCTTCTGACCAGTTCCTGCTGCCTGCCCATTCAAATT
>JABJKT010000011.1 GCA_018660225.1 Kordiimonadaceae bacterium | reverse complement strand
TTTTTTCATAGCCAAAATGCTCTCTTCACTTAAATGCTCGAGATGATCTGCGGATAGCGCGCCGTATTTTGCCGCAAGTTGCGCGCCTTTTTGATCGGAAAGTTGCTCTGCGTGAAGCTTTAAATTAAATCCTAGTTCTTTGGCGGTTTTAAAAACCTGTTCCATTTCTGGTTTAGTAAAGCCAATGGTTTCACAAAATCCGTCTACTGCATCAGCAAGACCCTCACCGGCTATTTTGGGGAGCATCTGACCTATTATAAGATCAATATAGCCGTCTCTATCATTCGCAAATTCAGGCGGCAGGGCGTGGGCCCCAAGAAACGTGGTCACTATATCAATATCGCTGATCCGGCCCAATTTTTTAGCCGCTCTGAGCATCTTTAATTCGTTATTGGTATCAAGGCCGTAACCTGACTTTATTTCAATGGTTGTAACGCCTTCTGCCTGAAGAGAAGCTAAGCGTTTCTTGGCGCTTTCCACCAGCTCATCTTCACTTGCTGCGCGGGTTGCTTTGACGGTGGAAATTATACCGCCTCCTGCTTTGGCGATTTCTTCGTAAGATGCACCGTTTAAGCGTTTTTCAAATTCGTCAATGCGGTTGCCGCCATAAATCAGATGAGTGTGGCAGTCGATCAGACCGGGCGTCATGTAGGCGCCGTTGCAATGGACCGTTTTAACGTTTGTGCCGTCCGGAAGATTGTTTCCTTGGCTGACGTTTGTAATGACACCGTCCTTTTGGGTAATCGTTGCATTTTCTATCAGCCCATAAGGGGCGCCATTATCATCCATGGTCAGTAAATTTACATCAGTCCAGAGTGTCGTGCTCATAAGCGGGCCATTTCGATTACATTTGACAAATATTATTTTTTGCATAAAGTTAACTTGTATAGACAACTATATCCAGAATTGACCGAAATGAAAAGAATTATATTCGAAAACGCACTTTTACCATCAGGATGGGCGAAAAATGTCTGTCTTGAACTGGATGACGCAGGTGAAATCTTAAAAGTAACACCTGATTATGATGGCGCCAAAGTTGATGATAGTGAGAAAATGTCGGGATATGCTCTTCCGGCAATGAATAATGTCCACAGTCACGCGTTTCAGCGCGCCATGGCCGGGCTTGCCGAATATTCAACATCGGCTAGTGACAGCTTCTGGACCTGGCGCGATATTATGTACCGCTTTGCCGGTAAAATTTCCGCCGTGGATTTGGAAGCGATCGCATCCCAGCTTTATCTAGAAATGTTAAAAGCGGGTTACGCTAGTGTCGCAGAATTTCATTATCTTCATCATGATCAAGGCCGTAATGATACCATGTCCCATTCGATTATGGCCGCGGCTGACAAAACCAGGATCGGACTTTGCCATTTGCCGGTTCTTTACATGGCGTCCGGTTTTGGCGGCGCACCGCTTAACGCGCGCCAACAACGCTTTGGTCATTCGCTGGATGATTACCAGGCACTACTGGAAAAATTATCTTCTTCAATATCACACAATAGCAATCAGCATTTGGGAATGGCTTTTCATAGCCTGCGGGCGGTGCCGGAATATGCGCTAAAGGAATGTCTGAATAATAATCCTGTATCGGGTCCAGTTCACATTCATATTTCTGAACAAATTCAAGAAGTTAATGACTGTGTAAGTTGGTCAGGCAAGCGGCCCGTTGAGTGGCTTTATGACCGTGCAGATGTGAATGAGCGCTGGTGCTTGATACACGCAACTCACCTTAATGATGATGAAATAAATATGATCGCCCGCTCTGGTGCGGTGGCCGGTTTATGCCCAACCACAGAAGCCAATTTGGGGGACGGACTATTCCCGCTTAAAAATTATCTTGATCAGGGTGGCGATATTGCCATTGGGTCCGACAGTCATATTTCGGTTAGTGTCATTGAAGAGCTGCGCCTGCTTGAATATGGTCAGCGGCTTGAGAGCCGGCAGCGAAATATTGCGGTTAGCGATGATGAAATTCATACGGGTAGCAATTTATATAATTTGACCCTTAGGGGTGGCGCAAAGGCAAGCGGCTTTAATAATGGCATGATCGATGTGGGCAAAAGAGCCGACATAATCGTGCTTGATGAACGCTCGCCGTTGCTGGTTGGCACGCCGGATAATAGTATCATTGACCGGTTTATATTCAGCGGCAACCAGAACCCGATCAAACATGTGATGGTGGCCGGTGATTGGCTCATAAGGGATTATAAACATGCAGATGAGCAGCAAATTTTGGCGGACTTTTCGGGGGTAATGATGGCCCTAAAAAAACTACTTGACTAAGTTGTCTATACAAGTACATATTTGAGCATAATTTTGATAACAGGAGCGGCATATGACCGTTGAATTAAAATCAGAACCTTTATACCGTAAAATTAAAAATCATATCTTAGAGCGGATTGATAGCGGTGAATGGATGGCCTCAACCCGGGTGCCGTCTGAAAATGAGTTGGTGAAGGAATTTTCCGTATCGCGCATGACGACCAACCGTGCGCTTCGCGAACTGACCGATGAGGGATATCTTATTCGGGTCGCCGGGGTCGGTACTTTTGTTGCGGAGCTTAAGGCAAAAAGCAACCCGCTTGAAATTTATAATATTGCCGATGAAATTCGCGCTCGTCACCATGACTATGGCGCAGAAGTGCTTATATGTGAACCGGTTAAGGCCAATGAGAAGATCGCCGCCATCATGAATATTGAAAGTGGTGATGAGCTTATTCACTCACAGATCATCCACAAAGAACAGGGCATTCCAATCCAGCTTGAAGACCGTTTAGTCAATGAGTTGGTCGTGCCGGGTTACGGGAAACAGGACTTTACCAAAAACACACCTTACGAATATCTGATTAAAATGGCACCGCTGCAAAAGGTCGAACATGTGGTGCGGGCGATCATGGCGACAGGTGCTATAAGCAGCATTCTTGATATGGCTGATAACGAAGCCTGTCTGCTGATCGAGCGCCGCACATGGGCTAAGGAAAGGGTTGCCTCAACCGCGAAATTATATCATCCGGGATCACGTTATGAGCTTTCGGGGCTCTTTAAACCGGAATAAATCCAGAATAAAGCAAGACTTGTATATACAGGATAAAGAAATGTCAGACTTAAAAACGAATAATCGCATCATTAAAGCACCGACAGGTACTGAACTTAATGCAAAAAGCTGGGCGACAGAAGCGCCGCTGCGGATGTTGATGAATAATCTTGACCCGGATGTGGCCGAACGTCCGGAAGACCTGGTGGTTTACGGTGGCATTGGCAAGGCGGCCCGTAACTGGGAATGTTTTGATAAAATTGTTGAAAGCCTGAAAAATCTTGAAGCGGATGAAACACTACTTGTGCAGTCGGGTAAGCCGGTTGGCGTGTTTCGCACCCATGAAAATGCACCGCGTGTACTTATTGCAAATTCAAATTTGGTGCCGCACTGGGCCACTTGGGATCATTTTAACGAGCTCGATAAAAAAGGTCTGATGATGTACGGGCAGATGACCGCCGGCAGCTGGATTTATATTGGCAGTCAGGGCATCGTTCAGGGCACCTATGAAACATTCGTTGAAATGGGCCGTCAGCATTATGACGGTGATCTTACCGGAAAATGGATTTTAACCGGTGGCCTTGGCGGTATGGGCGGTGCACAGCCGCTTGCCGCGACCATGGCCGGAGCAAGTATGCTCGCGGTAGAATGCCGCAGTGACCGGATCGATTTCCGACTTCGCACGGGCTATATTGATAAGCGCGCTGAAACACTTGATCAGGCAATGGAAATGATCACGCAAGCAACGGCAGCGGGTAAAGCCATCTCCGTTGGCCTGCTGGGTAACTGCGCAGAGGTAATCCCCGAAATGTTAAAGCGCGGCATTCGCCCGGACGCGGTAACGGACCAGACATCGGCCCATGATCCGATCAATGGCTATTTACCCGCTGGCTGGACAGTTGATCAATGGGAAAGCAAAATTGAAAGCGCACCAAAAGAAGTTGAGCGCGCCGCCACTAAATCCATGTCCGTTCACGTGAGGGCGATGCTTGAATATGAAAAAATGGGCATCCCCACTTTTGATTACGGTAATAATATTCGTCAGGTTGCTTTTGATGACGGTGTTGAAAATGCTTTTGATTTTCCGGGCTTTGTTCCGGCTTATGTGCGCCCGCTATTTTGCCGTGGCATCGGCCCGTTCCGCTGGGTTGCGCTAAGCGGTGACCCGGAAGATATATATAAAACCGATCAAAAAGTTAAAGAGCTTATTCCGGACAATCCGCATCTTCATAACTGGCTTGATATGGCCCGCGAACGCATTCAGTTCCAAGGACTTCCGGCGCGTATTTGCTGGGTTGGCCTTGGTGATCGTCACCGGCTCGGTCTTGCTTTTAATGAAATGGTCAAAAACGGCGAGCTTAAAGCACCGGTGGTAATCGGACGTGATCATCTGGATAGTGGCTCAGTCGCTAGTCCCAACCGTGAAACGGAAAGCATGATGGATGGCTCGGACGCCGTGTCCGACTGGCCGCTGCTTAATGCGCTACTTAATACGGCGAGTGGTGCCACATGGGTATCGCTTCATCATGGCGGAGGTGTTGGGATGGGTTTTTCCCAGCATAGCGGTATTGTCATGCTTTGCGACGGAAGTGACGAGGCGGCCGAAAAAATTGCCCGGGTTCTTTGGAATGATCCGGCGACCGGCGTTATGCGTCACGCCGATGCTGGTTATGAGATTGCCAAGCAGTGCGCCCGTGAACAAGGCCTTAACCTACCGATGATGGAGGATTGATCATGACATATATAATTAATCCTGGCCAAATGACCTTGGCTGATTTACGGGGCATTTACCGAAATGAGGCGAAAATTTCTCTCGCAGACCATGCCTGGGATGATGTTCGTGCTTCGAGAAAAGTTGTTGATACTATCATTGAGGAAGGACAGACCGTCTACGGCATTAACACCGGCTTTGGCCTGCTTGCCCAAACGTCAATTCCTGATGATCAGTTATCGCTGCTACAGACCAACCTCGTCCTTTCCCATAGTACAGGTGTTGGCAGGCCCCTTAAAGATGATGTAGTGAGGATGGTTTATGTTCTTAAAATTTCAAGCCTTGCACAGGGTCATTCCGGTATTCGCGTATCAACCATTGAAGCGTTTATTGAATTTGTAAATTCCGGGATTATTGCTGATATCCCGAAAAAAGGATCGGTTGGGGCGTCCGGTGATCTTGCGCCACTTGCCCATATGACCGCCGCCTTAATGGGGGAAGGATTCGCACGACTGAACGGCGAAAAAATGCCGGCAAAAGAAGCACTGCAAAAAGCCGGACTTAAGCCGATTACTCTAAATTCCAAAGAAGGGCTGGCTTTTTTAAACGGCACTCAGGTTTCCACGGCGCTGGCCCTTAAAGGTTTATTTCAGGCGGAAGATATATTCGCCGCTGGCGTTGTTGCGGGTTCCATGAGCATCGATGCATTGATGGGTAGTGTTGCCCCTTTTGATAAACGCATCCATATTGCCCGTGGTCAGCCGGGTCAGATAGCGGTTGCGCCGCTTTATCTTGAGCTCTTGCAGGGCAGTGAAATTAATAAGGCTCATCATGACTGCGAAAAGGTTCAGGATCCTTATTCGCTCAGGTGTCAGCCGCAGGTGATGGGGGCGGTGCTTGATATTATAAATAACGCGGCGAGAACGCTGTTGATAGAAGCCAATGCGGTTACCGATAATCCGCTAATTTTCACCGATAATGGCGATGTAATCTCGGGCGGTAATTTCCACGCTGAACCGGTGGCTTTTGCTGCTGATATACTTGCACTGGCAATCTGTGAAATAGCGTCTATTTCTGAACGGCGCTTATCGATTATGGTTGATCCGAAAATGAGCGACCTTCCGGCGTTTCTCGTTAAAAATAGCGGCGTTAATTCAGGCTTTATGATTGCTCAGGTGTCGGCGGCGGCACTTGTTTCTGAAAATAAATCTCGCGCTCACCCGTCTAGCGTTGATAGCATTCCCACTTCTGCCAATCAGGAAGATCATGTCAGCATGGCGACTTACGGCGCGCGGCGCTTGACCGCAATGTGCTTTAACAGTGCAACGGTGATTGCCATTGAACTGCTAGCGGCGACGCAGGGTATTGATTTTAGAGCCCCTCTTAAAACATCCAAAAAACTAGATCCTTATCACACGCTGATTAGAGAGAATGTCCCCCATTATACCGTCGACCGCTTTTTTGCCCCGGATATTGACCGGGCGACCCAGTTGGTATTAGCGGGTGATTTCTCCGAGCAAGTCATGAAAATATTACCAAGCGGGAATATGTGATGAACGCTTTTCAGTATAAGAAAGGCGAAAGTCCACTCATCATCAGTATGCCGCATATTGGTCTTGAAATTCCCGATGTTATAAAGGAGAATATGACCGACGCGGCACTCAGTATGGTCGATACCGACTGGTATATTGACCGGCTTTATAATTTTATGATTAAAATGGACGTAACGGCTATCGGCGCAAAATATAGTCGTTATGTAGTTGATCTGAACAGGGGATTAGAAGGTGAAAGTCTCTATCCCGGTCAAAATGAAACAACCCTTTGTCCAACGCATACATTTGAAAATGAAGCACTTTATCAAGATGGTTCAGTGCCTGATAGTGCATCGCGCGCCGAAAAATATTGGCGCCCCTACCATGATCAGTTAAAGGCCGATATAAAACGATTAAAAAAAAAGCACGGCTACGTACGGCTGTGGGACGCCCATTCCATAAAAAGCCAAGTACCGCATCTATTTGAAGGACGGCTACCCGATCTTAATCTGGGCACAGGCAACGGCATTTCAGCAGATCAGAGGCTAGTGGAAAAACTGGATGACATAGTCAAAAAATCAGATTATAGCACGGCTCTGAACGGCCGCTTTAAAGGCGGTTATATCACCCGCAACTATGGTGACCCCGCAAATAACATCGATGCCATACAGCTCGAAATTTCACAAATCACCTATATGGATGAAGCGCCCAAAGCAAAATTCCATGAAGAGCGAGCCAATAAGCTCCGCCCGGTATTAACAAAGCTCATTGAAACAATGATCGAATAAATACATCATTCAAATTACTGTCGAGCTTTCAAGTCATCACGTAAATGATATACCATTTTCGCTTAAGGGAAGTTTCGTAATTCGTTTACCAGTAGCATTGGCTATGGCATTAATAAGAGCCGCACCAGACGGCGGCACAGCCGGTTCACCAATACCCGAAGGCGGCAGATCAGATTTCACATGGTGGATTTCTATTGCACCAATATCAGTTATTCTGAGCGGCTCATAGTCTGGAACTTGATGATATCATCGCCGACTGGACAAGGGAGTTACCGGCAGAGGAAGTGTTGAATTTAATGGAACAGCACGGCGTTCCTGCCGGGAAAATATTTACCACCGAAGATATGATGGATAACGCCCAGTATAAAGCGCGACAATCAATCACTAAAGTTGAACATTCTGAATATGATAATTTATATATGCAGAATGTCACTCCAAAGCTGTCAGAAACGCCCGGAAAAATAAGCTGGGCCGGCTCCCCCGAAATGGGATCTCATAACACAGAAATTTACGGTGATATTTTAGGAAAAAGCAGCGCCGATATTAAATCTTTAAAAGATGCGGATGTTATCTGAATGAGTACGGACTAAATAAATATCTTGCAATTGGCGCTATTATATCGGAGCCTGAATTTCAAAATCATTCAACGCGGAAGAGTTTTCAGTAAATGACTAATATATCCAGAATATTGACAGTATTAATTGCTGTTTTGAGCATTTTTATTTCAGGCTCTGCCTTTGCCGCAAATTGCAGTACTGCGCCTGACATGTTAGAGGAAATCTTAAAACGCGGAAAAATTCGCATTGGCTGGATTAATTCAAAGCCGTTTCAATACCGCAATGAAAGGGGTGAGCTAGAAGGCGCTTTTGTTAATGCCGGAAATATGCTCGGTGAAGAACTGATGAAAGTGGAAGTCGAATGGGTCGAAGCAAAGTGGGATACCTTTATGGCTGGACTTCAATCCGGTAAATATGATGTGGTGCTCTCAAACGTAGCGCGCCGTCCTAACCGGGCGGTGTCGGCATGGTTCACCAAACCCGTTGTGATCGGCTCACAGACTTTTCTCGTCCGAAAGGATAGTGGCGTTAGTTCACTCGCTGATATTGATAAGCCGGGCAATACCATCATCGTCCGCCTCGGCAGTGCCGCCCATATCACCTATACTGAAAATGATCCTGATTTTTTCCAAAACGCGACCTTAAAATCCCTTGCCCCGCCCGCACTTCCTGAACAAGAAGTGGCAAGCGGACGTGCTATTGCCATGGGCGCCGGGTCGGTTGAAACTCAGCAGATTGCCCGCGCTAACCCGGATTGGGCCGAAGTTGTGGTGCTGCCGGAATCGCCGCGTTCGGTTGGTGCAGGCTTTGTTATGCAGCAATGCCAGCATAACCTGCTTCATTATATGAACACCTTCGTTGATACCATCATTGAAACCCAGTTTATGGCCAAACAGGCGGAGCTTTATCCTGATATCGTGCTTGATGCTATCGTTGCGCCAACCCGGTTAATTGGTGATCTTCCAAAGTGATAAAAACATGAATTTCGAATTCCGTTTTGATATTGTCTGGAATAATTTTCCTTTACTGCTTGAAGGAATCCAGACCACAATTGTTTTATCACTGCTTACCATGGCGCTTGGGACTATTATAGGCTTATTTGTCGCAATTATCCGCCTTCGGGTCAGGCGAGCATATGCCGTCCCGCTGATTATCTATGTTGAAGTCTTTAGAGGAACGCCGGGCCTGATCCAAATTGTCTGGATATATTATTGCCTGCCAATTGTTACCGGGCTTCAGCTTGATGCCATAACGTCGCTGGTGATCGCTATGGCCCTTAATGTGGGTTCTTACCTCTCGGAAGTTTTCCGCGCCGGCATCCAAGGCGTTGATAAGGGCCATATTGAGGCCGCCGCCGCGCTTGGCTTTAAGCCCGGACAAATTACAAGGCGCGTGGTTGTCCCCCAAGCCGCTTACCGCATGATCCCGGCCATTGGTAATGTATTTGTGTCAGCAATAAAGCTTTCGTCGCTTTGCTCAGTTCTTGGTATGTCTGAACTTATGTATCAGGGCCAGATCATCATCGCCAATTTCTTCCGACCGATAGAGGTTTTCACGGTGGTGGCGGTAATTTATCTTATCATGGCTTACAGCACGTCACTCTTCATGATGTATCTTGAATGGAAGCTGGCCTGGGTAAAGCGGGATAATAAATCTTTCTGGCAGAGTTTTAAAAATATAAGTCGCTCCGCATTCAGTCTTAAACCGCAAGGGGATATTTGATCATGTCTTCTAACGCCGCCGTAAAAATCACTGATCTGCATAAATCGTTCGGTGAACTTGAGGTCCTAAAAGGGATTGATATGAGTGTTGCCGCCGGTGAGGTCATTTGTATCCTCGGCGCGTCAGGATCAGGTAAATCAACGTTGCTTCGCTGTATAAACCAGCTAACGGTTCAGGAGAGCGGTGAAATATATATTCACGGCGATGCTATTGGTGCTTCAAAAAAAGTAAATCAAGCGACCTTGGCAAAACAAAGAAGCCGCATCGGCTATGTGTTTCAGCAATTTAACCTATGGCCACATAGAACGGCCCTCGGCAATGTTGCAGATGCGTTGATGGTTGTTAAGAAAATCCCTAAAAAAGAAGCCGGTAAAATCGCGCTCGACAGACTGACAGAAGTTGGGCTTGCAGATTGGCAGGATGAATATCCGTCGACCTTATCAGGCGGTCAGCAACAGCGTGTCGCGATTGCAAGAATGCTCGCTATGGAACCGGAAGTGATGCTGTTTGATGAGCCAACATCTGCGCTTGATCCGGAACGGGTCGGTGAGGTTATTGATGTCATGCGTGCGCTTGCTGCTAAAGGCCACACAATGATCATCGCGACCCATGAGCTTAATTTCGCAAGGGATACCGCTGACCGGGTAATTTTTATTGATCAGGGCGTAATCGTCGAGCAGGGAGTAGCAAAAGAATTTTTTGAAAGCCCTAAATCTGAACGGCTTCGTTCTTTTCTTAAACGGATGAGCGGATAGAGTTATGACCATGGATCAAAATAATCACCCCGAAGATGCACTGGCCCGATATGCCCATGATCTCTCATTTGATGATCTAAGCGCTGATACAATAGAGCATATTTCGCATATTATTTTCGATTGTATCGGCATTTCCATTGGTGCCTATTTAAAGCAGCACAAATCCGGCCTTATTAACGAAGATATGATCCTTGAAAACCATTCATCAGATGACGGATGCAAATTATGGTCAGGGCGCGGCATGGTTCCCGCTGATCAGGCTGCGCTGGCCAATGGCACCTGGGCGGAAATACTCGATTTTCAGGATGTTGTGGTCGATCCCCGTAATAACGGTCATCTGGCGGTGACAATTGTTCCCGCTGCCGTTGCTATGGCAGAACGCCAAGCAAAAAGCGGCGCTGATCTGATAACGGCCATTGCCGCCGGGCTTGAAGTTTCAATCGCCGTGCTCAGGGCCGTTGGCAGGAGGCACCGCAGTGAAGGCAAGGGGTTTCGCACAACCAGTATCGCCGCCCCGATCGGTGCCGCTGTGGCCTGCGCCCGGCTGCTTGATCTTGATTTACCTAAGCTGCAAAATGCTATGGGTATTGCCGGGGCATGCTCCCCTAATGGGTTGATGCCATCTTTATCATCAGCCAATGGTGCGTTCGGCATGGATAAGGACTGGGTCAACGGCTTTGCCGCACAGCTCGCGGTGAATGCGGCGGACCTTGCCAAACACGGCTTAACCGCCACCCCGCGGGTTATTACCGGTGAAATGGGTATTGTTGCCAGCCATAGCCACGGCGATGCAGAACCGCTCAGCGTTCCAAGTGGTGGTGCACCAAATATAGATCATATCGCTCTTAAAAAATATGCCTCCTGCTACGGTGTTCACAGCGCAATGGAAGCATCGATTGATCTGGTTAAGGAGCACGATATTTCACCGAATGACATAAAAAAAGTGGTCGTTCGCGTTAAAGCGGACAGTGCCGTTACCTTATCTGGACGGAATATAACCAATCACATGGCCGCTCGTTTCAGCCTTGCTTATGCTGTATCTTCCGCGATCATAAGGACGGATCAAACATCGCCGGAAGACTTCGAAGAACCGGCTATTTTTGATAAGCAAGTATTAGCGCTGATGGAAAAAATAGAAATTATCGCTGATCCCGATTTGACCCAGTTTCATGTTGATACTGGCGGGTTCCCGGCTCAAATCGAAATCCTAACTGAAAACAGTTTAAGTGAAAAAAGAATAGACTATCCCGTCGGTTCTTCCCAGCGGCCCATGACAGACGAGGAGCTAAACCAAAAATTCATCGCCCTGACAGAAGGTCACTTTCTTGAAGATCGTTTAGGTAAAATACTAGAAACTGCCAAAAACATCCCTAAGCTGAACAAAATTAACGAACTCACGGATCTTCTTTGATAATTAAGGAGATGATCAATTTATATTATCGAAACAATGATTGAATTACGGATTGTAGTTTTCTATGATGTGGTCAACTTGAAACATATCGGAAAAAACAGATGCAGAATATTTTCGTACAAATTAAATGTGAACTTGGCGAGGTTTATAGCGTGGCTGAGGCGCTTGTTGATAACGTAGAAGAAGCCGAAGATGTTTATTCAGTTTCCGGCGCTTTTGATTTAATGAGCAAGTTCCATGTTTCTGATGATGTTGATATAGGCCGATTTGTAAATGAAAAGATCCAGACCATCCCCGGTATTAAGGACACTTTCACAATAATGACTTTTAAAGCCTTTAAATAATATATCTGACATAGATCAATTATATTTCTTTTTATAATCATTATAAGATGCTCATGACCAACAACAACACAGCACTTAAAACCAACGAAGTGGCAAGGCCAAAGCGCCTGCCGCGGTATACCAGCTATCCTACCGCACTTGAATTTGATGTGCTTGATGGAGCGCGCCATGATGAGTGGCTGAACGATCTTCCAAAAGACGAACCGGTCAGTCTTTATTTCCATATCCCTTATTGCGAAAAGCTATGCTGGTTCTGCGGATGTTTTATGGCGGTCAGTAATAAATACGGGCCTGTGACCAGCTTTCTTGATGTATTAAAGCTGGAAGTTCGTGCGCTAGCTAAAAAAGCCGGGACATTAAAAGTTTGCCATATTCATTTTGGCGGTGGATCACCGTCAATACTGGAAGCGGATGATTTTAAAAGTCTGATCGACGTGGTCCGCGCCTGTTTCGATATTGATGAATGTTCCGAATTTGCCGTTGAAATTGATCCGCGTACCGTCGACAGGGATAAAATATTCGCTTATGCAGCGGCCGGGGTTAACCGGGTCAGTCTTGGTATTCAGGATTTTAATCTTAAAACCCAGGAAGCCATCAACCGGGTTCAGCCGCTTAAGCTTATCGAAGAAAATATGCAAAATTTCAAGGATTCTGGTATTGATAAGATCAATTTCGATCTCATTTATGGCCTTCCTTTTCAAACATTGGAAACAATAGAAGACACCATCAAAAAAACGTTAGAGTTTAAACCGAGCCGCATTGCATTATTTGGTTATGCCCATGTGCCCCATATGAAAAAGCATCAGCAGCTTATTGCAAAACATAGCCTGCCGAGCCAACAAGAGAGACAAGCCCAGTTTGAGCTAGCCAGCGATATCTTGCAGAAAAATGGCTATAAATCCATTGGGCTTGATCATTTTGCGCTAGAGGATGATCCGCTTTTTACCACTTTTGATCAGGGAAAACTCAGACGTAATTTTCAAGGCTACACCAAGGACGGCTCGGATACGCTGATCGGCTTTGGCCCATCGGCAATCAGCAGTATGCCGCAAGGCTATGCGCAGAATGTCCCATCGATAAAAACATATCTGGAAAAAGTAACTGCCGGAAATTCACCGGTTGTTCGCGGGCTTGCGGTAACGGCGCAAGATAAAATGTTTCGCGACGTTATTTCGACGCTTATGTGTTATTTTGCCGTTGACCCTATAAAGATCGCCGCCGTTCACGCAATTAGTTATGATTTTGAGCGCGAGCTGAGTGATCTTAATAAGCTAATTGACGCAGGTTATATGGTTAGAGATGAAAATCTATACAGCATTACCGACGAGGCAAGACCTTTCCTTCGCGCTATCGCGACAATTTTTGATCAGTATTTTGATCAAAGTTCGGACATTATAGATCGCTGCATTCATGAAAGTGAAGGCTAGAATTTATAGTTCTTTGGCATAATCCGTTAGCTTAGAGAGAAGAGCATCAAGTTCTTTTTGTTCCTTATCACTAAGGGCACCTAGCACATCTTTTTCATAAGCCTGTACTAGCGGCACTATTTTTTCGTAAGTTTGCTTCCCCAGTGCCGACAGGCTCAGCTCGGAGCGGCGCTTGTCATCATCGGCAAAGCTGCGGCTGATAAGACCGCTATCAATCATATTATTAATGGCTCTGCTCACTGCAACTTTATCCATTGCCGTTTTGTCAGCCACTAAGGCCGCCGACAGGCCTGATGAAATACCAAGTACTGCCATAACCCGCCACTCCGTATGGGCAATGCCAAATTTGTTGGTATAAAGTTGGGCAAGCCCTTGTCCCATGATATTAGAAAGATAGGACAGTCGGTAGGGAAGAAATTCTTCAAGCAGCAGGTCTGATTTTGACATTTATTTTTTCTTCCCGTTTAGTCTTGCAATTAGTTACGAATGAAACTATTATAGAGTTATAACCATATTTCGTCAAGAGAATATAAATTAAGAGAAAGAGCAATAAAATGAAACTGGCATCTTTAAAGCACGGCAGGGACGGCAAACTTGTTGTTGTCGCGAAAGATCTTTCCAAATATGTATCGGCGCAGGCCGTCGCACCAACTATGCAAGCAGCGCTTGATAACTGGGCTGAGTGTGAGCCTAAACTGATCTCGCTTTATAATGACCTTGAAAGCGGTGCTATTTCCGGTGAAGCGTTTGATCCTTATCAGTGCGACGCACCACTTCCGCGCTCTTATCACTGGGTTGATGGCAGTGCTTATGTGACCCATGTTGAGCTTGTCCGTAAAGCACGCGGTGCTGAACTGCCGCCAAGTTTCTGGACCGATCCGCTGGTTTATATGGGCGCGTCCGATGCTTTTATCGGCCCTCATGATGATGTCCTTGCTGGCTCGGAAGAGTGGGGCATTGATTTTGAAGCTGAAGTTGCTGTGATTACCGATGATGTGCCGCCCGGAACAACGGCTGCTGGTGCAGGCAAGCATATTAAACTGCTTTCTATTTTAAATGATGTCTCTTTGCGTAACCTGATCCCGGCCGAGCTTGCTAAACAGTTCGGTTTTTACCAATCAAAACCGCAAACCGCCTTTGCGCCCGTTTTTGTTACGCCTGATGAATTGGGTGATGCGTGGGATGGCAGGAAACTTCATCTTCCGCTTCATGCAATTTATAACGGCGAGACATTCGGCGCGCCTAATGCCGGCGTTGATATGACTTTTGATTTCTGCCAACTAGTGGAGCACGCCGCAAAATCAAGGGCGCTGGAGGCTGGCACCGTTATCGGCTCCGGAACCGTATCAAACGAAGGATCAGAGGATGGCTCATGCTGCATCGCCGAAGTAAGATGCTTGGAGACCATAAAGGACGGCAAACCCTCAACCCCCTTCATGAGCTTCGGTGACCGGGTAGAAATTGACATGTTTGATGAAAGCGGCAAAACAATCTTCGGCCGCATCGATCAGAAAATTGTCAAGTTCGAGGTGCCCGAAGATTAATATACGGCGTCCACAGGATTAAATTTTAATGTACTAAAGCGTTTCGAGTATTTCGCGCACTTCAGCAAGTGAAGCACGAGTTGAGTTACCACCAACCGTATTAGAATTCAGCAGGTCAAAATATTTTTTTGCTGTTGCTTTATCATCAATGGCAAGTGCCGCCATTCCTGCGCCGTAGAGACTGTTATAACGACCCGGCGCTCTCTTCAAAGCCATTTCGTAGGCGGTGAGGGCATCCTTATACAATGACGCTTGCCTTAACATATCACCGTAAAATTCGGCAGCGGGTGATACTTCACCGGGTGTAACCCCATTTTTATCTGTTGTTGATTCTAGGGTGGCGGCTTGTTTCATTGTTGCCATGGCATTTTCCATATCACCCTTTGCATGATGTTGCCATGCCGTGGCTGTAAGTTCCTGAATTTTAACTTGAGTACCCCAATAGGCGCTATTTTTTGAAATGCTGATGCTCAAATCATGTAAAACTTGTATATCCGTAGTCGCTTCATCAGGACGACCAAGATGCGTAAATGCAAGCGCGCGAGCATAATGAGTGTTGGCTACAAAAGGATCAAATGTAGGTATCCAAGGGAATGAACTTGGTGTTTTTGGCTCTAATTTAACGGCAGCGTCCCAGTCTCGGCGCTCAAGGGCATATCTTGCGGGCATTGCTGAATAAGAATAAGCCATTGCATTCTGCGAATCTTCGCTAAACGGCAAATTAAGTGAATGTGCTTCTGTTAACAGTTGTAAGGCGGCGGCGTCCTCACCTTTTTGCAAATAGGCATACATTAAATAATCATTTGCGTGTGCATAATGATTATTTATTTCACCGTTTGCTATGCAAAGTTCAAGCGCTACATCAGATGAAACGGTATTCCACGTTATTGCCTTATTCCATTCACCAAGTCGGGTGTAAGTATGGGTCATCATGTGCGTGGCATGGGCGATGCGCGGTGCAATTTTTCCGTAATTATCGGCTGTCTCTATCGCCAGTCCAGCAAGCATTGCGGTATCGTAAGCATGAATGACATAATGATGGGCACCAGGATGATCTGGTATATTTTCCAGTACATTAAACGCGAGCGATGCCGCTTCTCTCAGCTTTTCTTCATCACTATTTGAAATGGCAATTTTATAAAGTGCGTTGTAGGCCTGCGCGTCCATATCATCTGGATATTTTTTATTTATATCATCCCAAATTTGTGACATTTTAACGTAGCGTTGCTTCACGCTTAAAGTTCCGCCATCACTGAAATAGGCTTCAGTAGTTTTGAAATAGTCAATTTCACGTTCGCTTGTGCCTTCAAATGACTGGGCTTTTTTTACCCACTCAAGGCCACGTTGATAATTCTCGGGCGTGACGGGGTCCGGCCAAAGTGGATGAATTAATGCCATGGACTGTCCCCAATATGCCATGGCGCAATTCGGGTCTTTATCATCGGCTATTGAAAACACAAACTTTGCTTCATCGAACATCATGTGATGCATAAGTGCGACACCACGTGCTACGAGTGGGGCTGCCTGCGCATTACAACTGTTCGGAAAATTAACTGTTCCCACAGGGGTGCTCAGCAAATCAAATGTAGGGCCAATTGCTGCGGCTGTATCATCAGCTGTTATCTCATCTGGTATTTTATCATCCCCGCAAGCAGTGAGTAACAATGTTAAAGAACAGCTTATTCCGACCAAAAATTTATTCATTTTCCGCACCCTGTTTTTGCTATTATTAGTTGTTGTTAATATAACACATTCATGCAACTCATGCAAATTAAACAACTTTAACTGTTCGGTCGGTGAACGTGAATTTGAGTATGATAATAGAGCGTACTTCCGCAATTTATTAAAAATTGATTTGTGACGCATCGCTCAAAAGGTGGCTAAGTTTGATGGGCCAGAAGTTTAAAATTTAAAAATCAGCGCCCCGGTAAATTCATGGCCGGTGTTATTGACGACATTGTCGGCAAAATCAAAATCGGTATAACCGATATTTTGATAATCAAAGCGAATGTTCATACTATCACTAAGTACATGTTCATAGCCGCCGCCAAGAATCAGACCTTTAAGGTCTTCACCGGGCTGGTTTAGTTTGCCGTAACCGACGCGGCCGTATAGGAAGCCATTGTTTCCCATTTCAAGTCCGGCGATGGCTGATCCACCGTAGCGCCAGTCGGAACCTTCGCTATAATAATTACCATCAAATTCAACGCCGACAATAAGGCCATTGCCGAGGTTCGATCTTGTGCCGACTATGCCACCGAAAAGAGCGGAATTTGCCGTTTCATTAAACGGGCCCGACAAAATAGATCCATTTGATTTGAGGCTGCCATTTCCGACTTTGAAGCCTGCGTAAGGTCCTTCAAATTCCCCATCGGCAAATGCCAAAGACGGTGCTAGCAGTGCAGCCACCAACAGAGTTACCCCAATTATATTTCGGTTATTCATAAAAAGCTCCTTCTGATGATTAATTGAGTTCTAGTGTCTCAATTAATCACAGTCAGATTGAAGCAGTGCTGAATGCCCTATTCATTTTACGTTAAGGGACGTTTAAGCCTTTGCCCTGCCGCCATGTTTTAGGATAATCCCTACCGCACAGGCAACAATAGTCGCGGCGATGATAAAGCCTAGGTTGATGTAGCCGGTTTTTGAAAAGCTGACAATGCCGTAGCCCACAGAGCCGGTAAAGAGCGCATAATATACAAACACCAGAAGAGTTTTTCTGATCACTTCACCTTCACGGCCGATCAAGCCGACCACGGCGGATGCCGCAACGACATTATGGACGCAGATAACATTACCGGCCGCCCCGCCAACGGCTTGCAGGGCGACAATCCATGTAGGGTCAGCCGCGATGCGTTCACCGACACCGAACTGGAACAGGGAGAACATCATATTACTGATGGTGTTGCTTCCGGCGACAAAGGCACCCATGCCGCCGATGAATGTGGAAAAGAACGGCCATGCGGTTCCGGCCAGTGCCGCGACACCTTCCGCCAAAACTATTGGCATTTGGTCATAACCGCTCGCGCCACCGGCGGAATTAAGAAAGACCTGTACCATTGGCACGGTGAAAACAAGCGCGGCCCCGGCTGAGAAAATTGTTTTTGCCGATGATTTCCACGCATTAACATATGATTTTCTGTCCATGCCGTGGATGAAATAGGTGATTATGGAAACGGTGAGGAACAAGCTCGCCGGTGAATAAAAGGGCTGTATCGACTGCCCAATGCTTGTGCCGAAAATATTGCTTAGGGTAAAGGTCGCCATCTCGCCGCGCACCATGCCTGAAAAAGGAAGTTGTGGTAAGCGTGTCAGGATCAATAAAACCGCCACCAGAATATAAGGCGACCATGCCTTAACAAGGCCCATGGTTTTTCCTTCGATCACTTTTTCTTTCATTTCAAAGCGACCAACCCAATGACTGTCCCATTCTGATTTATCGGCAAAGGACCAAATCTCATCCTCGCGGGGCATTAAAAATCCGGCTTTTGCCGCACTAACGACGATCGCAAGCCCGATCAACCCACCAAATAGTGACGGAAACTCTGGGCCGAGATACTGTGCCACAAGCCAGTAAGGAACCGTCATGGAAAAAGCGGCAAACAGGGCAAATTTCCATATTTTAAGTCCTTCGACGAATGATTTATTTTTACCAAAGAAATAAGTCATCGATGATACCAGAATAAGCGGAATAAAGGTTCCGGCAATAGCGTGCAGAGTGGCAACTTTGGCACCGATAAAGGCAATAAAATCAAGCCACTCTAGTCCGAGCGACTGCGAATAGGCCAGCACTTCCGCGTCACCGGAAAGCCCGGTATAAACTCCGGTCAGCATCGGCGTGCCGAGCGCACCAAACGAAACCGGCGTGCTTTGAATGATCATACCGGCAACTACCGCCGCCATGGCCGGAAAACCAAGGCCGACCATAAGCGGCACGACAACTGCCGCCGGCGTGCCAAAACCGGCCGAGCCTTCAATGAAAGAGCCAAACAGCCAGGCAATGATGATAACCTGAATACGTCTGTCGGGGGTAATATCTGAAAATCCCTTGCGGATTGAATGGATCGCGCCACTTTCTTGCAAGGTGTTAAGCAGTAAAATAGCACCAAAAATAATATAAATCAGCTCAATCGCATCGACCAGTCCATTGAAAGACGCGGCCATAACATTAATAAAAGGCACCTGCCAGACGAATAACGCTAGGATCAACGCCACCACATAAGAGATCGGCATAGCCCGGCTCGCCGGCCAGCGCAATATCACCAGAAAAAGCGCAACTGAAATTATCGGCAGCAGCGATAATACCGCCAGTAAACCATTAGACATAACAGGATCCCTCTATATTTTTCATTTGAAAATATAGTAAGCGGCTTTGACGCCTCTATGCAAGGAGCTTTAAGTAATGCCGGTCAATAACCGGGGCTGGATTTTTATGTTTCATGTCTAAGAGCAATAATAGGCCTTGTTTTAGCGAGTTTGACAGAATGAAATCCAATCGTCATCCAGGCAATTACAATAGTTAGAAAACCCGCCATTATAAAGGGCATGACCGTTAAATCTATTCTAAAGATATAACTATTGAGCCAGTCAGCCATAGTGAGCCAGGCAATGGGCCATGCCACTAAATTAGCGAATAAGACAGGTTTGGAAAAACGCCACATCATGAGTATAACAATTTGCCAAACTTGTGCTCCCAGTACTTTTCGAACACCAATTTCACGAATTTGTTTTTCAGCAGTTAAAGCAGCCAACCCAAAAAGCCCAACGCAGGAGATTAGGATAGAAAATAAGGACGAATATCCAAACACACGGGCTTGACGCTCGTCATCGGTATAAAAATTTTGGAATACCTCATCCAGCATTACCCCGCGGAATGTTTGATCAGGCAGCAGGTCTGTGAATATCTGCTCAATTTTTTCTATGATCTCATTCTGGTTTGTTGGAGATAGCTTTATAAAAACAACACTAGGGGGGCGTTCATCCAGCTTAAAGATAATATTTTCCTCCTCGGTTTTTGCAGACCTTAAATTCAGGTCTTTTATAATACCAACGATTATCATTGTTTCTAACGGTCCATCGCTACTTATGTATTGAAAGCTTTGATTAATAGCCGTTTCTAAAGTGTTAAAACCAAAAGATCGCGCAGTTTTTTCTGTAATAACAACGCCCCGAACAACGTCTCCTTTTTCATCTTTAACCGGCAGATCACCAAGGTAATTATTGGAAAAAAGGCGGCCGCTCAATAATTCTACATCCAGTGTTTCCAGAAGGCCATAATTGCCAATGATCATTTCAATATTAACTTGATAATTATTATTATCATGTGTCATATCGGCCGACGCATAATGTTGTCCTTCTAACGGAATAACTCGGTTAGCCGCGCCGTGGCTAACAACGTCCGCCAAGCGGTCTATTTCGTTATAAAAGGTGCCTGCAACACTTTGTGCTTCTCTGGAATTCATTCCCGTTAGAAGAAGCGTGTTTTCATCTTTAATGCCTATTTCACGCTCATTTATATAATTAGTCTGGAGCAGGACTATTGACGTCATAATGATTAATGCGATTGAAATCGTAAATTGAACAGCAATTAAAGCAAATTTTAACTGCCGTCCTTCAATTTTACTCTGATCTTTGCCCAAAAGAAGATCTATCGGACGGCTGTGAGATAAAATAAACGCCGGATATAGACTACCAAGCACGCCTGTGAAAAATACAACTGAAAGCATAAATACGAAATTTGCCTTTTCAAATAATGCGAAAATAACGACTTCTTTTCCCACCAAATCACTAAATAATTCCTGAGCCGATTGTGCAATCAGCAGAGCAACAAGAAAGGCTATAAAAGAGACGACAAGGGCCTCTCCCAAAAACTGAATAATCAGTTGAATGCGCTGAGCCCCGAGAATTTTGCGAATAGCGATTTCTTTTAACCTTCTTAGGGCGCGGGCATTTGCTAAGTTTGTAAAATTAATGACCGCAATAAATAATATTGCGGCGGCAATGGATGATAAGATCTTAATTTGTACATGATCACCTCCAGCCTTGAGCTGTGGTGCTGAACTAGAATATAAATGAATATCCTGCACAGGCATAAATGAAAATTCTTTTAAGTCTGAGGCTTTAACATCTGGTCCAACTGAAGATCCAAGCGCACTTGCGGAGCTAAAATTTCGGTCTATGAATGCAGGGAAATCTATTGCTAATTTATCAATATCAACACCATCAAATAATTTTATATAAGTATATGTATTTTGCGAGGACCAACTTTCAAGAAGCCATGGCTGGTCTAAATATCTGTTCGGGTCAAGATATGTAAGATAAGGGATGCTCATATGTGTGCTCTTTGGCAAATCCGCCATTACACCGACAATATTAAATTCCACGGTGCCAATTCTGCGACCCATATTAACAGAAATGACTTCTCCAGTTACTGAAGTACTGCCAAACAATCTTTTGGCTTGTGTCTCATTTACTAATATAGAATTTGAATTAGCAAAGACATCTTCTGCGCGTCCGGCAATCATTTCAATATCAAAAACATTATTGAAATCGGCATCTGCTACGACAACGCCTTCATAAAAAGAAAGTTCGTCTTTGCTAATGCCAAGAGGCCAATATAGAAAGTGGGTTGAAGCTTTTATTTCGTTAGGGAAATTTCTATCCAGAAGTGGTTGAAGTGGCCCGGGAGCCTGCGGGGAATAAGCAGGAGCCTGACCAGAGCGCTTCATAGTGGTTTCGATACGAAAGGTTTTTTCGGAATCTTTCCAAAATGAATCGTAGCCAATTTCGCTAGAGACAAACAGAATTAAAAGAATACTTGCCGAAAACCCCAAAGCTAAGCCGCCAATATTTACCAAAGCGTCCAATTTGTTTTTAATGATATTTCTAAGTGCGGTGATTACGTAATTTCTTAACAAGATAGTGACCTCCCATTTTTATCATTATTTTCGAGCACCACCAAAGTTTCAGCTTCAGTAAAGCGCGAACTTTCCCATTTGGTCATAATATTTATTAATTTTTTTCGAGGCGAAAGAGAATTGCGATAAACTGTACAATTTATGCGACAAGCGTGTCGATAATCTTATCTGTGCCGTGAACGTGCGGGTCAATGCAGGGTAGGCCTAGTTTTTTGCTAACGTCAGCGCAGTAATCTTCGCGCTGCTGCTCACTCATGCCGGATGTGTTGACGCTGATGCCGACGCATTTGATGTTCGGGTTGGTGAGGGAACCGATGTCTGTAGTTCGCTCAATCACTTGTTCAATTGTTGGAAGGATATAGCTTTCCCAACCGTCCATATGAGACCTAGAAGCATGATGGCAGACGACAAAAGCATCGGGCTGTGATCCGATCAGAAGGCCCATACTGACGGCGGCATATCCGGGATGGAAAATACTGCCTTGTCCTTCGATCACGTCCCAATGATCATCTGCATTATCAGGGGAAAGCTGCTCGGCCGCGCCGGCTATAAAATCGGACACAACGGCATCAATGGGGATGCCGCTTCCGGCAATCATAATTCCGGTTTGACCGCTGGCGCGAAAATCCGCATTAAGGCCACGTTTTTTCATGTCCCTCTCCATTGAAAGAGCGGTGAATTTCTTACCGGACACGCAGTCTGTTCCAGCCATCAATATTCGTTTGCCAGTTCTTTTTATGCCTGTTCCCACGGGTAGGTTTTCTGGCGGGGTCCGCACATCGATTAGACTGGAGCTGGTTTTTTCGCTCGCGGCCTTTAGTGCGGCGTTACCGTTTAAAGGATTATGAAGCCCCGCGACAATATCAATGCCCGCCTGCGCCGCCTCAACCAGTGCATCCATCCATTCATCTTGTAGTCCCCCACCAATAGACGCGGTGCCTATGATAAGCGACTTGATGCCCGCTTCTTTTGCTTGCGCGATGCTCATGCGCGGCAGGCCCAGATCAAGGCCGCTCTCGGTTAAATTAAACTGAGCTTTACAAAGTTCTGGCCGCCATTCCACAAGCCCGGCACCGGTTTTGGCGTTTAGCTTGTTTTCTTCACTGCCAAGAAAAATAAGGTAGGGGGTTTTTAGTTTTAAGATGTTCATGGGTTTTATCTCAAAGGCGGTCAAGGACAGATGAAAGTGCATCAAGGCAACTATAGCCCAGTTTGATACTGCGCTCTGGTGACCAGCCGGTTTCAGGATAAGGGCTATCGACCGTATCTCTAAACGGCATTTCAAGGGTCATGGCGACGGCATCGAAGCGGTGGGCGATCTGGTTTGTGCTCATGCCGAGATTTCCTGTGCCCGGCGCGCTTTTGCCGTAACCCTTTTCGTTTTGAAAGTCGGGATTACAGGCTTCAAGTTCACGGCCAAACATATAGGCGGTGTCGAGATTATACTGGTTTAGATCGGGTGCCCCCTCAAAACAGGCGATGAAATTATAGGGAAGAGCTTCGTCGCCATGACAATCAAGATTGAAATCAAGGCCGAGCTCATCCATTTTGGCTCGCAAGTGAAATATTTCAGGGCTTTTAAGACGGTCAGGATCACCCCAGTCGCGGTTGAGGTTCTGACCTTTGGCATTACAGCGTAAGTGTCCGCGAATGCTGCCGTCTGGGTTAACATTTGGCATGATATAAAACACGCATTTTCTGAGAAGATCGCGCGATAAAGGATCATTATCATCGAGCAAACGTTCAATAATGCCTTCAACCATCCATTCGGCCATGCTTTCACCGGGGTGCTGTCTTGCGATAATCCAAATTTTCTTCTTTTCATCATCAGCCTCACCAATTGTAAGCAGATCAAGGTCGCGCCCGTCGCAAGTTTCGCCGATAACCTCAAGGCGTACTCGTTCATGCATAGCGGCTGAGGAGACAAGTTCCTGATGACGCTCATAACTATAGGGCGCAAAATAGGCATAATAAACGCTGTCGGTTTCTGGTACATGCTGAATGGTCAAGGTGCCGTCTTTATAAACCGTGCTTACCCGAAACCAGTTTTCATGATCATATGACGCGACCGCCTGATAGTTTTCCCAGCCGCCCGTGTAGGCCGCACCGCTGGCATTTTCAATATTCAGCGCGCAGAGCTGACCCTTGGCACCGGTCAGGCGGAAATGAAACCACTGATAAAAATCAGAATTATTATCTTTATTAATGTTAAGGCGGATGTTGCCCGGGGCGTCCGCTTCAATCACGTTAATGTTGCCGCTATCGAAATTACTGCTGATTTTCATGATGGTCTCTCACTTTATATTTTCATAATGTATAATCTGAAAAATTAAGAACGTAAACGTGACTTTTACTTTTTCTTCTGGCAGAGTGTTTAAAATAAAAAACAAAACTAGGGAATAGGAATGTCGGACTACTCAGACGAGATTTATGCGGGCTCGCAAAAAAGAAACTTTATGGGCCATCCTATTGGACTTTCAGTACTCTTTTTCACTGAAATGTGGGAGCGCTTTTCTTATTATGGTATGCGTACTATTCTCATACTGTATCTGACAAAATATCATCTTTTCGGCGTTGAAAAGGCCAGTATGATTTACGGTGCTTACGCCGGGATGGTTTATATGATGCCGATAATTGGTGGTTATATGGCGGATCGTTATCTGGGAAGCCGCAAGGCTGTTACTTACGGCGCCATATTGCTGGTGGCCGGGCATGGCTTGATGGCCGTTCATGGTCCTGCCGCTTATATGAGCGGGGATATCGTTGTACGCGACGAATTTTATATCAATATTTTCTTCCTCGCGCTTGCGCTGATCATTGGTGGAACGGGATTTCTCAAGGCCAATATTTCATCGGTAGTCGGGGCGCTTTATGGCCCCAGTGACCCGCGCCGAGATGGTGGGTTTTCTATTTTTTATATGGGCATTAATCTTGGTGCATTTATTTCGATGATTGTTGTCGGTTATGTTGGTGAAACCTATGGCTGGAATTATGGATTTTCCATTGCTGGAATTGGAATGTTTTTTGGTTTGATGGTTTTTCTATGGGGTCAAAAGTTCCTTGGTGGTCGCGCTGAGCCATCAAATCCGGCCATTCTCAAAGAAAAATCGCCCATTGGCCTTAACAAAGAAAACACTATTTATTTATTCGGTCTTGGTCTTGTCGGGGTAAGCTGGGTGATGATGCAATATGATGCCATGGTTATTCAGGCGGTAGGTATAGCTGGGCTCTTTATGATCGGCTTTATCCTTTATTATGCATATTCGCAATGTGAAAAAGTGGACCGGGAACGGCTTTTTGTTGCGCTTTTTTTGATCGCTATTCAATCTGTTTTCTGGGCACTCTTTGAGCAACAGGCCGCCAGTTTAACGCTGCTCGCTGATCAGCAATATGATCTGAACTTCCTTGGAATGAATATTCTTGCTTCACAGGTTCAAACCATGAATGCGCTCTTTATCATTACCCTTGCACCGGTAATGGCCTGGCTTTGGTTGACGCTGTCGCGTAAGAACTGGGAACCATCAACGCCGGCTAAATTTGGCTATGCAATGCTGATCATTGGTGCGGGGTACATCGTTTTTTCTTGGAGCATGACGCTTGATGACAGCACATCGAAAAGCTTTTTATGGCTGATATATATTTATTTCATGTTGACGCTCGCCGAATTATTCTTAAGCCCGGTTGGTCTATCTATGGTCACAAAGCTTAGCGTGCCGAAAATTGTCGGGATGATGATGGGAACTTGGTTCCTCTTTACCGCGCTTGGTAATAATGTCGCGGGCTGGATCAGCTCAATGATGGGCAGTAACGAGGTAGGAGCGGCAAGCGGCACCCTTGATCTTTCGGCAACCATGGAACTTTATACCATGATCGGCCTTGTCAGTGCCGGGGTTGGCGTTCTCATTCTTGTACTAACGCCGCTGCTTAAAAAAGGAATGCACGGGGTCCATTAATATGTCCGAAGACCTTTATCAAGGCTCACAAAAAAGAAACTTTATGGGCCATCCTGCAGGAATTTATATCTGCTTTCTTACTGAAATGTGGGAACGCTTTTCCTATTATGGGATGCGGGCGCTTCTTATTCTTTACCTGACCAAATATCATTTATTTGGTGCTGAAAAAGCCAGCATGATTTATGGCGCCTTTGTTGGACTGGTT
This sequence comes from Kordiimonadaceae bacterium, assembly GCA_018660225.1. Classification (GTDB taxonomy): domain Bacteria; phylum Pseudomonadota; class Alphaproteobacteria; order Sphingomonadales; family Emcibacteraceae; genus Pseudemcibacter. The sequence continues at coordinate 16,596 of JABJKT010000011.1, read as the reverse complement.
TATATGATGCCGATTATTGGGGGGTATTTATCTGATCGCTATTTGGGAAGTCGAAAGGCTGTTACATACGGTGCTATTTTACTGGTACTTGGTCATGGTCTGATGGCGTTTCACGGAAGCGCCGCTTATATGGATGGTGGCGTGGTGGTAAGGGATGAACTGTACTTAAAAGTGTTTTTTCTGGCGCTCGCACTTATCATCACAGGCGTTGGTTTTTTAAAGGCAAATATAACGACCATCGTTGGCGCGCTTTACGGGCCCAAAGATCCGCGCCGGGATAGTGGATTTACCATTTTTTATCTGGGTCTTAATTTCGGGGCCTTTGTATCCATGCTTATTGTTGGATATGTCGGCGAAACCTATGGCTGGAATTATGGCTTTTCAATCGCTGGTATTGGCATGTTTTGTGGCTTGCTGGTCTTTTTATGGGGTCAAAAACTGCTTGATGGTCATGCCGAGCCAAGAAACCCGGCCCTTTTGAAAGAAAAAGCTATTTGGGGGATTAATAAGGAAAACGCCATATATCTGGGCGGAATAGTAATGGTGATTACAAGTTGGTTATTGATGCAATATCAAGAGTTGGTCGGCATGCTTCTTGGCTTCTCAGGATTTTTTATGATCGGCATTATCGTGCTTTATGGCTTTATAAAATGCAGCAAGGTTGAACGGGAACGTTTGATGGTTGTTTGTTTTTTAATTGTTGTCCAAGCGGTATTTTGGGCCTTGTTTGAACAACAGGGTGCCAGCCTCACACTGCTTGCGGATCAGCAATTTGATAAAAACCTTTTTGGCTGGCAGGTAAAAGCATCTCAGGTTCAAACCATGAATACTTTGTTCGTCGTGCTTTTAGCGCCCCTTATGGCGTGGCTGTGGGTCGCGCTTGGCAAGAGAAATATGGAACCCTCAACGCCGGTAAAATTCGGTCTTTCACTTATTATTATAGGGGCGGGTTATATTATCTTTTCCTACGGAATGGGGCTTGATGACAGCACGTCGAAAAATTTCTTATGGCTGGTGTTTCTTTATCTTTCGCTCTCATTAGCGGAGCTTTTCTTAAGCCCGGTTGGGCTATCCATTGTTACGAAAATGAGTATGCCTAAAATCGTTGGTATGGTTATGGGGACGTGGTTCCTCTTTATGGCAGTCGGTAATTATCTGGCAGGTATTATCAGCTCCCTTGCTGGTGGTGCAGAGCACGGGGAGACGAGCGCCCAGCTCGATGTGGCTGCGACAATGGATATTTATACTTTTGTCGGCACGGTCAGTATTGGTGTCGGGATTTTTATATTTTTAATGACGCCGCTGCTTAAAAAAGCAATGCACGGTGTCCATTAAGCCGTTCATTAAAAAACGGACATAATTTCGTCGATTGGTTTTTTCCATTTGGCGTGGGCTGGTACCGTCGCTTTTTCATCAGGATGACCAACGACTAAAATCATTTCCGCCTTTTCGGACGCGGGACGGTTGCATAGCTCATTAAGGAACTTCATCGGATTAGGCGTATGGGTAAGGGTTGATAGCCCCGCTTTATGAAGAGCGGTGATCAGAAAACCTGTGGCGATGCCAACGCTTTCATTAACGTAATAATTTTTAAATTTGCGGCCATTGCGGTCAATACTGGTGCGCTGGGCAAATATAACAATAAGCCACGGGGCAGTGGTAAGATGAGGTTTGCTTTCGTTCGTACCAATTGGCTCAAGCGCGCCGAGCCATTCATCGCTGGCGCGTCCGGCGTAGAATGTTTTTTCTTCTTCTTCGGCCGCCTCGCGGATTTTTTGCTTGTGATCAGGGTTTTCAATTACCGCAAAATGCCATGGCTGGTGATTGGCGCCACTTGGGGCAAGTCCAGCCGCTTTAATGCAGTTTTCAATCACTTCGCGCGGTACGGCGCGCTCTGAATATTCACGGACCGTATGACGTTTTTTCATTAGTTCATAAAACTCTTGTGACTTTTTGATCATTTCATCATCGCTCATTTCCCAGCGGTGCGGGATTGGCAGTTCGACATATTCATGATCAAGCGGAATGGAGGATTGGTGTTTGTTATTTTCTTCTGACATAAGGTGGCCTATTTATTTTGTAGATTCGTTATGATAATAATGAATATTTGTTACATATGCAACTATTCTATTTCTTCGCGGAGCATTTCTAGCTCTAACCATTCTTCTTCTTTTTCTTCTCGCTTAACGGTTAGCTTTTCTAGTTCTGCGGTACATTTATTAAAAAGCGCGGTGTCTTTATTATAAAGGCCTGGTTCGGCGAGCTTCTTTTCGAACATTTTTATATTCTTTTCGATTTTCTCTATTTCCTTGGGTATATTTTCAAGAGAAAACTGATGTTTGAAGCTTATTTTTTTAACGGCTTCTTTTTCTGCGCCTGTTTGGCTTTTTTCTGATTTACGCTTCTTATCTTGTTGCTTTGATGGGGCATCCGTACGGTTCTTGCGCTGCCTTACATAATCGCTATAACCGCCGGGATATTCAACCACGTCGCCATTTCCTTCCATAGCGATAGTGGATGTTACCAAACGATCAAGGAAATCACGGTCATGGCTCACGAGTAGCAATGTGCCCTCATAATCATTTAAAACATCTTGTAGTAAATCAAGTGTATCCATATCTAGATCATTTGTAGGCTCATCAAGGATCAACAAATTAGTGGGATGTGCGAGAGTTTTTGCAAGAAGCAGGCGATTTTTTTCGCCGCCTGAAAGAGAGCTCACAGGACTATGAGCTTGCGAGGCATCAAAGAGAAAGTCTTTGATATAAGAAATGATATGCTTTGAATGACCACGAACCATAATATGGTCACCACCATCACTTAAGGTTTCCCATACCGTGTCGTCATCTTTAATCAGGCTACGGTGTTGATCTAGGAAAGTTGGAATTAGGTTAGTACCAAGTTTTACTCGTCCTTGGTCGGGAATAAGCTTACCGGTTAAGGCTTTAAGAAGTGTTGTTTTACCGGCGCCATTTGGTCCGATAATACCAACACGATCACCGCGTAGGATTTTAATGGAGAAATCTTTTAATATTGGCTTATCATCAAAAGCAACACTGACTTTTAAAGCCTCAATTACTTTTTTACCTGATGCCTTACCACTATCGGCGGCAATGCGGGCAGAACCGACTTCTGAAATTTGTTGTTCGCGTTGATGGCGAAGTTCCCAAAGGTTACGCATTCGTCCCATATTGCGTTTGCGCCGCGCAGTTATGCCCTTATGGGACCAGTCAGTTTCTTTTTCGATTAACTTATCAAGTTTAGCACGTTCAGTTCTTTCTTGTTCCAAAATAGTTGTCGACCATTCATCGAAATGAGCGAACCCTTTATCAAGGCGGCGGACTTTACCGCGATCAAGCCAGAAGGTTGTGTTGGTCAGGTTATTAAGAAATGCACGGTCATGACTGATTATCACCAGTGCTCCGCGCCAACTTTTTAACTTTTGCTCTAACCATTCGATGGTCGCGATATCTAAATGGTTGGTTGGCTCATCAAGTAACATAATATCTGTATCACTAACGAGTGCACGTGCGATGGCCGCACGGCGACGTTCCCCGCCAGACATAGTGGCGGTTTCCATCCCCGCACCAAGACCTATTTCAGCCAGCATAATATCCACCTGAAAATGGTCATCTTCTGAACCATGTACGAGGCCGTTCACTACATAATCGTGGGCGGTTTTAAAACCGGATAAATCCGGGTCTTGTTCAAGATAGGTGACATGGGTTCCCGGCTTTACGAAAAGTTCACCGCTATCCGCTTCAACGGTGCCATGGATGATTTTCATCAGCGTAGATTTTCCAGCACCGTTTCTGCCCACCAAAGAAATGCGGTCATATTCGCCAATGGATAATTCCATCCCGTTAAAAAGCGGATCAGGACCAAATCTAAGTCCCATATTAGTTAATGTCAGCAGTGGCGGAGCCATGGAAGTACTTTCTTTATTGATTATGATTATGCCAATAACATAAATGTGATATGCTGTTAATAGCATCATTGGAAAAAACGAATTATATTTATTAGAATAAATAAAGTAAATCAGGTAAAGCTATGTTGATAAAGATTAAAAACTCTTGGGATTTAAGTGAGAAAGATGTGACTTCAGAAGAGGATTTCTTCTCAAGACGCGATTTTGTCAAAGCCGCCGGAATTATGGGTGTTGGCAGCGCCGTGAATTTAATGACACCAGCACTTGCTGGGGCTTATCAAGCTGAGACCCCGCCTTCCGGCAAATATAATGGCAGTGATATAAAGGATGAGCAAACGGTGCTCAGTGCCATTACCAGCTATAATAATTTCTATGAATTTGGTATTGAAAAAGACGATCCCTCGAAAAATGCACATTCTCTTGTTACCAAGCCCTGGAACATAACCGTCGATGGGCACTGTGAAAACCCCGGTGAATATGCCGTTGAAGATTTGGTTAATTTTAACGCTCTGGAAGAACGAATTTACCGCATGCGCTGCGTCGAAGCCTGGTCAATGGTTATACCCTGGGTTGGTGTATCTCTATCACAGGTGATCGAGAAATTAAAACCAAGCTTGAGCGCAAGATACATTTATTTTGAAACGCTTGAAGACGTGGAACAAATGCCCGGTCAGGCGAGAAATATCATTCAGTGGCCATACCGCGAAGGGCTTCGCATGGATGAAGCGATGCATCCGCTGAGCATTATGGCAGTGGGGCTTTATGGACGAACGCTTGAAAATCAAAACGGCGCACCGCTCAGGCTTGTTGTGCCGTGGAAATATGGTTTTAAAGGCGTTAAGTCAATCGTTAAAATCTCATTTGTTGAAGAAAAGCCCAATACGAGCTGGATGCGGCTCGCGCCCCAAGAATATGGATTTTTTGCCAATGTTAACCCGGCCGTTTCCCATCCGCGTTGGTCGCAAGCCAGTGAGCGACGCATTGGAGATTTCAGAAGAAGAAAAACATTAATGTTTAATGGATACGGCGAAATGGTCGCGGGCCTTTATGACGGGATGGACCTGCGAAGAAATTACTGATGGAAAAGAAATTATCCCGACTGTTAATTCATACACTGTCGATACTTCCCGCACTATGGATCGGCTGGCAAATATGGCTGTGGTATAGTTTTTTACCGCATGAACTTTCAGCAAACCCCATTGAATATATTACTGATTTTACCGGGAACTGGACCATACGGTTTTTGCTTCTTACCCTGAGCATCACACCGCTTGTCAAGCTTACTAAATGGCGGTTGTTAAAATATCGCCGGGCAATTGGGCTATATGCTTTTTTATATGGGCTGCTTCACTTTTTAAACTACATGATGCTTGATTACTTTTTTAACTGGTCGCTCATTATTGAAGATGTCCTAAAACGTCCAGCGATCACATTTGGTATGGCTGGCTTTGCCATGCTTGTAATACTGGCAATCACATCATTTAAATTCACGAAAATTAAATTAGGCAAAAACTGGACAAAATTACACCAGCTTATTTATATCCTCGCCATATCCGTGACTGTGCATAATTACATGATGGTTAAAGCGGATGTACTTATTCCTCTTATTCATGCTACTATTCTGTCGATACTTTTATTGTACCGGCTATATTTAAACTGGTCTAAGCGTAGGGAAAGAGCTAAAAGACAATTAGCATGAAACAGTTTTCACATGACATAACTTTTCAAACCACGGGATCAAGCCTGCTTGATGTCACCGATCCCGTTCGTCACTGGATCATGGATCAGGAAATGAGCGACGGGCTGCTTACTATATTCATTCGCCATACTTCGGCCTCGCTAACTATTCAGGAAAACGCCGATCCGAATGTCCTTCATGATTTAAACGTGTTTTTTAGAAAACTGGTCCCCGAAGGAAATCATCTTTATCGCCATAATACAGAAGGCCCAGACGATATGCCGGCCCATATTAAATCAGCATTAACCCAAACCCAGCTTAGCATTCCGGTAAATGGTGGGCAGATGATGCTCGGCACGTGGCAGGGAATATATATTTTTGAACACCGGGCTCACGCCCATAAACGAACACTATCATTACATTTGATCGGTGAATAAGAAAGTAGACTATGAATAATCTAATATCACAAAATAAATTACTAAACACCCGCCGCGGACTTCTAAAAGCGGGCGGTATATCAGCGCTTGCCCTTATGACGGGCACGGCAAAAGCATTCTCGCAAGGGGTAGATTTTAAAAATAGCGAAAATATTTCCGATGATCAGTTATTCGCAGAAGTGCGCGCAGAGTTAATGCTTAAACCGGGACTTATTTATCTAAATACAGGCACACTTGGCCCGGCACCGCAGCTGGTTTTTGATAAAGTGTCAATGATGATGAAGCGCCTTGAAGGCAACCCGGCCGCTGAAAATTTTGGTCCGATGGGTCAGGAAATGGAAAAAACGCGCGCCAAGATAGCAAGCTTTATGGGTGCGGATGAAGATGAGATTATCCTAACGCGTAATACCACAGAAGGGATCAGTACGGTTTGTTCCGGCATTGACTGGACCGCGGGTGATGAAATTCTCACCACCAATCATGAACATGGCGGCGCGGAAACAGGGCTTAATTTTCTGAAGGCCACCAAAGGCGCTGTGATTAAAAAAATGACAATGCCTTATCCGGCGCAGAGTAAAAAACAGCTACTAGATCTTGTGAAATCAAACCTCACGGCAAAAACTAAAATGTTACTGCTCAGTCATGTTGAAACAGTAACTGGCCTTCGCTGGCCCATTAAGGAAGTGTCCGAACTGATTAAAGGCAGGGATATTCTTTTCATCGTTGATGGTGCACAGGCACCGGGCATGCTGCATATTGACCTTCATGATTTAGGTTGTGATGTTTATGCCTGTAGTGGCCATAAATGGATTATGGGACCAAAGGAAACGGGCCTTCTTTATATGCGTAGCGCGGTACAAGCCCAAGTGAATAATGTCTTCCTTTCTGGTGGCTATAGAGTTTACTCTGCTTCTTCCGGAACCCGAAACGCACCGAATATAATTGGGTTTGGTGATGTGGCGCAGTGGCACATGGCCATCGGCACAAAGCGGATTGAAAAACGCTGTATGGAGCTTGCTGCTTATTGCTATAGCGAAATGGCAAAAGTAGAGGGGATAAAAATTATCAGCTCAGATAAGGCGGAACTAGGTTCTGCTATTGTCAGCTTCAGTTTGCCCGAAGGGAAGAAGAATGGGGATTTTCGCCGAATTATGAATGATAAAAATTATACCATTAAAAGCTTGCCGCAGTATAATGCCATTCGTATTTCAAACCATATGTTTACCACCAATGAAGATGTGGATAAAATGTTGGCGGAGCTGAAAATATATTTAGCTTAGCGTCCGCAAGCCGGGCTCGCGGACGTTTAAGAAAAATTAGAAATCGTAAAGAATGCCGACACGGGTAATGGTGTCGGTTTTTTTACGGTCAATTGGTGCATCACGGTTATAGAGCACGTCAAAGGAAATTTTACCGCTAAGGGCGCCACTGATCTGTAGTTTATAATCGGTTTTATTTTCAATCACCACTCTACTTCCTACATAAACTTTCGTTTCATTTTCAAATTCACTTCGGTCATTAATAACCCATGAAAACAGGCTGCTTGCGTAAGCAGTAAGATCACTTTCATAATCGTCCGTTGCAAGCGGCTTGGTCATGAGCAGTGCGGGGCCTGCTTCCATATTCAATTTAAATGTATCATTATCAAAAATCCTGATACCGTAACCAGCATTTAGCGTAAGTCGTTTGTTAAAGGCACCAAAACTATCGCCCTCAAAACTTGCGAAGCCACTGACATAGGATATTTCATTGATGCTGTAATCATTCTTAAAAGCAAGACCGTACCTTCGCTTATTGGTGATGCCATCACTCGTGTTTAAATCGAAATATGATGTAACGGTTTGTTGGTATGGACCAGCTTCTCTAAAAAACTTAGTCCCGGTGCCAAACGATTTTTGGCTTGTGTTACCAGTACTGTAAAGCGCGTTAACTTCAACTTCTTTTTCCCAGCCGGGTAAAAACATAGCTGAAAGTTTCTCTGCGTAACTATCAGAAAAAATAGTGCCATCAGCAATTGATGGTGACGTTTGGACCGGAGCAGGCGTAGGTGCCGGCGCTGGTCTAATCTGAGCGGCAGTCTGTCTAATATCGGCTTCATCTTCAGGATTTGCAGCGATTAGAAGATCAACCAGAATTTCAAAATCTCTTCCGCCGTCTTTTTCAGCGGCAGTTAAAAGTAAATTGAATTGTTCAGGCGTAACTTCAGCGAGAACGGTCATGGGAAAAAGCGGAAGGCACAACAGCCCCGCTGTGAGGGCTGCTTTACTATATTTAGTAGTCATTATTCTTTTCTAGTCCTATTTGGTAAATGTTAAATAAAATGACATGGGAACAACTGTGGCAATGGTATCAAGCCCGGCAAGTTCCCGTAATGTTTCAATGGCACCGGCAAGTTCATAATCATCTGCATCAATAAAGATTACACCGTGGGGCGTAACCATAACTTTGTTTTCAGCCAGTCTGGTGACCACGAGCATCACATCATGCTCAAGTTTTTCACCGACCAGTTCAAGTCCTATTGTCGCTTCGATCACGCGGCTCGTACCGACGGCCTGATCATTATGGTCCTGCAAACTCATATCGCCGCTTAGTTTGGCCGCTATATTTTCTGCGACTTTGAAAACAATGTCCCGCATGCGACCATCGCGAACTTCTATCAGCGTATCAACAGATGAAAGATCGATATCAATATTAATATGTCCGTTATCTGAAATGGTGCCGGATATGTTTTTAAAGGTATTACTTTCTCCAATGGCATCATTTTTTACCGTGCCATATGATATATTTGAATTTGCGCTGTCTAGTGTCCAGTCCGCTAGTGCGGAGCTTGAAAAAACGGTTGTTGTGGCAAACATTATAAATGTGCCAATCATAAATTTAATTTTGTTCATTTTCGTTACCCTGATTTATTTTTTGTGTATTGAATTATATCTCACATGGCATCACCTCATGCAAGATTTATTGGCTATAAAAACGTGTTCCCTCCGTTTGCATTTTTCTAAGTGAAGCCGGTACCTTGAAAGCATCACCATGAATTTCTGCTAGTTTGTCACATTCATTTACGAAATTGTCGATGCCGATTGTGTCTATCATACTTATCGGCCCACCGGTCCACGGCGCAAAGCCCCAGCCAAAAATGGCACCGATATCCGCATCTTCCGGCGCGGTGACGACATTTTCTTCCATGCAGCGCACGACCTCAAGCGCCTGGCGGTATAATAGCCTTTTTGTAACATCTTCCTGGGATGGTTGGTCATCGGATAATGGGTAATGATCAGCAAGTCCCGGCCAGATATATTTTTTGTCGTCCTCTGGGTATTCATAAAAACCCTTTTGGTTTTTCTTACCCATTCGCCCTAGTTCGTATAATTTTCCAATAACATCATGACTTGCTTCCGATAGATACTGATCACCAAGCGCTGCTTTAGTCGCTTTGCCAATATGATGACTAAGGTCAATGCCCACTTCATCATTTACCGCAAAGGGTCCAACAGCCATGCCTGCGTAAACACCGCTATTTTCTATAAGGACCGGACTTATGCCCTCTGCAAGCATGTTGGACGCTTCGAGCGGGTATGTCATAAAACAACGACTGGTATAAAATCCGCGACTGTCATTAACGACGATCGGCGTTTTTCTGATCTGACGCACATAATCAAGGGCTTTGGCAAGGGCTTCATCACCGGTATTTTTACCGAGAATTATTTCAACAAGCGGCATTTTATCGACCGGAGAGAAGAAATGAATGCCAATAAATTTTTCTTCGTCCCGTGATGATTTTGCCAACATGCTAATCGGTAGTGTCGATGTGTTCGATCCATAAATGCAGCTCTTTGGAATGACGGCTTCGGCCTTGGCGGTCACATCTGCTTTTACTTTCGGATCTTCAAGAACCGCTTCGATGATAAGATCACATCCTTCAAGGTCAACATAATCAGTAGTCGTTTTAATAAGGCTGAGCAACTGATCAGCTTTTTCCTGAGTGACTTTTCGGCGTTTGATACCTTTTTCAAGGATTTTACGTGAATAGTCTTTGCCTTTATCGGCATATTCCTGCTCACGGTCGAGCAGCACAACTTCAATTCCTGCTTTTGCGGATACGTAAGCAATACCGGCTCCCATAAGTCCAGCACCAAGCATGCCAAGCTTTTTGGTTTTCATTTCCGGCTGATCTTTTGGCCGGCGAATAAGTTTGTCGGCTTTGTTTTTATTAACAAAGAGTGTGCGGATCATGTTTGGTGCCACGTCGCCCATTAATTGCTCGCAGAAATATTTGCTTTCAATTTCAATGGCAGCATCCATTGGCAATTGATGGCCTTCATAAACGGATGAAAGAATAGCGACCGTCGCGGGATAGTTATTCTTTGTCTGCTTTTGGGTCATCGCCGGTGCACCCATAAAGGTTTGCACGATGTTAGGATCATAAACGCCCTGACCACCGGGAATTTTAAAGCGTTTTTGGTCCCATGGCTGCTCGGGCTTACCGCCGCCAAGGATCCACGCTTTTGCCTTACCGACGATTTCACCCACGGGGGCAATTTCATGGATGACATTGTTTGACAGTGCCTGTTTTGGGTTCATATTTTTACCCTGAAGCAAAAAGGGAAGCGCCATCTGAATACCCATTAGACGTGGTAACCTTTGTGTGCCACCGGCGCCGGGGATCAGCCCGACCTGTACTTCAGGCAGGCCCAGTTTAATCTTTTCATTATCGGCGACGACCCGGTAATGACAGGCAAGCGCAAGCTCAAGCCCACCGCCCAAGCAAAGGCCATTTATGGCGATAGCAAATGGCTTGCCGCAGGTTTCTATCTCACGGAATAATTTACTTAAGGAAAAAGACGCCTGAAAAATTTCTGCAGCACTAGCATCATCACGCCCGGCCAGATCACCAAGCACCATATTAAGGTCGGCACCGGCCATAAAGGCATTATCCTTGCCGGAGCAAATTACGGCGCCCTTCACATTTTCATCATCCGTTATAGTTTTTAAATGTCCTGTCATTTCGCTCATGAAGATCTGATTGATGACATTCATGCTCTCACCCTCTACATCTATTGTAAGAAGCGCGATACCGTCATTATCAAGATCATATTTAATTGCTTTTCCTGTCATGTTATTTGCTCCTTACACGCGTTCAATGATGGTTGCTGTGGCCATGCCGCCACCGACACATAATGTTATAAGCGCATAGCGTTTATTGGTGCGCTCCAACTCATCAAGGGCTGTACCTAAAATCATATTGCCCGTCGCACCGAGCGGGTGGCCCATGGCAATGGCGCCTCCGTTAATGTTAACCTGATCAGTACCTAGTTCCATTTCCTGACAAAAACGGAGTACTACCGATGAAAAAGCCTCATTTATTTCCCACACATCGATGTCATCTTTTGTTAGGCCCGCCCGCTTAAGGGCCTTTCTTGCCGCTTTCCCCGGACCGGTTAGCATAATGCTGGGTTCCGAGCCAACATCGGCAAAGGAAACAAAGCGCGCTCTTGGCTTTAAGCCGTATTTTTTACCCGTTTCTTCCGTGCCTATTAGTATGGCTGCTGCACCATCAACAATGCCGCTTGAATTTCCCGCATGATGAACGTGTTTTACCCGCTCAATTTCAGGGTATTTCTGTAGAATAACACTATCAAAACCCAGCTCACCCATATCATTGAACGAGCTTTTCAGTTTGGCCAGATCGTCTATCGTTGTTCCCGGGCGCATATGTTCGTCAGTGTCGAGTAGGACCCTACCAATGCTGTCTTTTATAGGAATGATAGAATTTTTGAAATGGCCGTCGTCTCGTGCTTTTTCGGCCCGGTTTTGACTAAGCACCGCATACTCGTCACAATCATCGCGGCTGAAGCCGTATTTTGTGGCGATCATATCAGCGCTGATGCCTTGAAGCACCGATCCTATTTTATTAGTCACTTGCGGATCAAAAAGCCAGGCCCCGCCATCAAAGCCCATTTGAACACGTGACATGCTTTCAACACCGCTACCGATAATAAGATCATCCTGTCCTGCCATAACACGGGCCGCAGCGTAATTTGCCGCAACTAGCCCTGACGCGCAGAACCGGTTGACATGTACGCCCGGCACAGAATCGCTGTAATCGGCCATAATTGCGGCAAAGCGGCCAATATCGCCGCCTTGTTCACCAACGGCCGTTACGCACCCAGTGATCACGTCATCAACGGCGGTGACATCAAACTCATTTCGCTCTCGAAGAGCCACAAGCATTTGTGTGAGTAGATTAACGGGTGTTACCGGATGGAGACTTCCGTCTTTTTTACCTCGCCCGCGAGGGCTTCTAACACTGTCAAATATAAAAGCATCAGTCATTTGTTATCCTTAAAAATATTGTGCATCAAGTGACATTACATCATCTGAACCGGCTTCTACTTTTATTCGTAGGGCAGTTGTTTCAGGCAGCAGGTGGGTAAAAAAGAAATCAGCGGTTTTAAGTTTATTTTGCAGAAACGCCTGATCACCTTCGCCCGCGGCAATCATAGTTTTCGCTGTTAGCGCCATATTAGCCCATGAATACCCCATGGCAACCAGCGCCATCAAGTTCAGGTAATAATGGGCCGTCCCACCGGCATGATCGGGATTTTCCAGGGCATTTTGCATCAACCACATGGTAGCGGCCTGTTGCCTGCCCAGTGCTTTTTCAAGCAAACTGCAGTATTTTTCCAGGCCTTCTGTTTCTTTATTATCGTCAATGAAGTTCTGAATGACTTTAAAAAATGCTCTGATTACTTCGCCATTTTTACGGGGCAACTTGCGGCCAACAAGATCAAGTGCCTGAATACCGTTGGTGCCTTCATATATGGGAGCAATACGTGCGTCGCGTAAAAATTGTTCCATGCCCCATTCACAAATATAGCCATGCCCGCCTAGGCATTGCATAGCGCGGCTCGCCGCCTCAACCCCCTGATCGGTCATGTATGATTTAAGCACGGGCGTTAAAAGTGCGAGCATATCTTTTGCTTTAACGCGGGCGTCCTCTTCAGGGTCGCCGTGCGAAATGTCAATTTGAAGTGCCGCCCATAGTGCCATGGCGCGAGACCCTTCGCTAAACGCACGGTTTGTCATGAGCATTCTGCGCACATCCGGATGGACAATGATCGGGTCCGCGGCATCATCTGGGAATTTTGCGCCGGTTAGAGCGCGGCCCTGAATTCTTTCTCTGGCATAATCGGCTGCATTTTGCTGCGCCACTTCGGCAATGGCCAGACCCTGCATAGCAACACCAAGCCGCGCTTCATTCATCATAGTGAACATGGCACGCATGCCTTTATTTTCCGGTCCGAGCAGATATCCCGTAGCATTATCATAATTGAGCAGGCATGTAGCATTTGAATGAATGCCCATTTTTTCTTCCAATGATCCGCAGCTGACGCCATTGCGGTCTCCGAGGCTTCCATCATCTTTCACAATAAATTTTGGCACAATGAATAAGCTTATGCCGTCCATTCCATCCGGCGCACCGCTAATGCGGGCCAACACAAGATGAATGATATTTTCTGTAAGTTCATGATCGCCAGCTGAAATAAATATTTTTGTACCGCTGATGCTATAACTTCCATCATCATTAAGATCCGCCTTTGTGCGCAGGAGGCCAAGGTCGGTACCGCAGTGTGGTTCGGTTAAATTCATGGTGCCGGCCCAATCGCCGGAAATCATGTTGGGAAGATAAGTGCCTTTTTGATCGTCTGTTCCCCATGCATGAATAGTTTCAGAAGCGCCTTTTGTAAGGCCCGGATACATAGCAAGCCCCCAGTTTGACGATATCATCATTTCATTAAGCGCAACACCAAGTGATAAGGGAAGCCCTTGTCCGCCATATTCAGGATCCCCCGTTAAGCTTTGCCAACCACCTTCGCGAAATTGATCATAAGCTTCCTTAAATCCTTTCGGTGTTGATACTATTCCGTTCTCTAGCGAGCAGCCTTCTTCGCCACCACTTTGATTGATGGGCTGGAATATATTTTCGGTCAGCTTGGCAGCTTCTTCGAGTATGGCATCGATTAGATCGGGGGTGGCTTCTTTAAAGCTTTGATAGTTATTATATTGCTGTAAATTAAAAACATTATGCATCAGAAATTTATAATCGTTTACGGGAGCTTTATATGTTGGCATAGGCTTTCCTTGCGTCTCTGTCATTATCAATTATCGCTATATTATAATTAAATATTATCATTAATATAACAAGAGTGACACAAGAAAATTTATTGTAGCTGAAGGCTTTTCATTAGAATGTAATGATATATTAATATAATAGTGATATCTAAATAGAAATTGATGATTTCTGGTAAAAATTGTTCACTTGCAGCAGGTGCATTTTGGGTCTATATAAGGCCGAAGATTGATTCGTAATTAAAGGGCTTGCCACTTTATGTATAAAGCAGCAAGAAAAGATTAAACACCAATTAAAATGTAAACCATATGCAGATATACCTGCCCATTGCCGAACTATCCATGAACATTTTTGTTCTTCTAGCTATGGGCGGCGGTGTGGGTTTTTTATCTGGCATGTTTGGTGTTGGTGGTGGCTTTCTTATGACGCCATTGCTGATTTTTACAGGTGTTCCCCCAGCCATAGCCGTTGCGACCGAAGCTAATCAAATTACAGCAGCGTCCGTATCCGGTGCCGTGGCCCATTGGCGTCGCGGCGGAGTTGATTTTAAAATGGGAATGGTGCTAATCGGTGGCGGTGTCGTAGGCACTTATTTTGGCGCAATGATCTTTACTTATCTGCGTTCAATTGGTCAGGTTGATCTAATGATTTCGCTGGCCTATGTTGTTTTCCTCGGTAGCATTGGTGGTCTGATGTTTGTTGAGAGCATCCGCAGTATACTGCGCGCGAGGAGCGGGGAAGTCGTTAAAGTGACGCGGCGCCAACGCACATGGATTGACGCACTTCCTTTTAAAATGCGTTTTAGAAAATCAAAAATGTATATCAGTGTAATTATGCCAATTGCTATTGGCGCACTGGTCGGCGTGCTTGCCGCTATTATGGGCGTGGGCGGCGGCTTTATTATGGTGCCGGCGATGATTTATTTGCTGCATATGCCGACAAATGTGGTTATTGGAACGTCTCTCTTTCAAATTACTTTTGTCACGGCGTCAGCCACATACCTTCATTCGATCAACACGCAGACGGTGGATGTGGTGCTTGCGGTTATACTCCTCACAGCAGCGGTTATCGGCGCTCAAATCGGCGCGGTGGTCGGGGTAAAGTTAAAAGGTGAACAACTGCGTATTCTGCTTGCTAGCATGGTGCTGTTGGTTTGTTTGAAAATGGCATTTGATCTTGTGGTTGAACCTGATGAGTTATTCACTATTTCTACCATCGGCGTTGAGGGGCATTAAGATGGATAGCAATAAATACATATCAGCCTTAGTCGCTCTATATTTTGTTATGTCATTTAATTTCGCTCGTGCGGAAACCCTTGTCACGGACCTATCCCAGCATGCCATTGAGATCACATCACAATTTTCAGGTAGTGAACTATTGCTTTTTGGTGCCCTTGAACGTCATGCGATAGAAAGCATTCAGAGCGATGAAATTTCAGTTCAGGGACTTGATTATGATATTATCGTTGTCGTCCAAAGCGAGCCGACTGATCTGGTTATCAGAAAAAAAGAAAAAATTGCCGGCATTTGGGTAAATATTGAAAATCAATTGATGCACGATGTCCCCGGTTATTATGTTATTGGCTCCACGAGACCTCTTGATGAATTTTTATCAAAATCAGATCAGGTTAGACTTGGGCTTGGCTTGGACAACATAAATATCACTAATGAAGAAGGTGAAAATGTTGATGAGTATAAAGAGGCCCTAATCCGCAACATGATTAATAAAGAGCTCTATAAAGAAAGTAGCGATAACGTTACGGTTAAAGATGAAATTTTATTTCGGGCCAATTTAGTTTTCCCCTCAAATATGCCGGTCGGGGAATATAAAGCCGCTATTTATCTGGTTCGCGATGGCAATATTATCATAACTGACGAGATATTATTGCCTGTTGATAAAAGAGGGATAGAGCGGGTTGTTTATAATTTCGCTCACGAATATCCGTCCTATTACGGCATAATGGCCGTAATAGTTGCTATTTCTGTAGGTCTATTCAGTGGCTTTGTCGCCAAGAAAATATCATAGGGCCATGACCTGTTAATTTAATGGGATATTACAGTTCCAAATTGATGTAGTTGAGATAAATGGCAAGAAATTTTCTGCCATATTTTTGCCGATTGTTTGTCACCGTCTTCGATAAATTCCTGACTTATCTGAAGAGAAAAGCTAAGTGCATCAGTCCCGTATTGATTATTTAAATCCTGTGCAGCAATTTCTAGAAACGGTCCTGGATCAATTCCAAATTTCTCCATTTCAGAAAAAATATTGGTATTTTTACGTAAATCCGTTTTAGCGGGCTTTTTATGGTCTTTGATTAAAATAATGTTTGAATTCATGGTTTGCTCCTCTTTGCTTAGAAATAAGTGCAAAAACCATGCCATCTATAATATATTGAAATACATAATGTTATTTTTGATATTTT
>JABJKT010000010.1 GCA_018660225.1 Kordiimonadaceae bacterium | reverse complement strand
GATAGTCACGCAGTTGGCTTTACTGGAAAAACTGGCGCCGGAACACCTGAATTTTTTGGTGTCCAGGACCGCGTTGATATTATTACCGGCACCCTCGGCAAAGCCATGGGTGGCGCATCAGGTGGATATACCGCCGCCTCAAAAGAAATTGTAGAATGGTTAAGACAGCGCTCAAGACCATATCTGTTCTCAAATACTTTAGCGCCCGTTATCGCCGCAACATCTTGCAAAGTGATTGATCTTTTAAATGAACGCGACGATATGCTTGAAAAGCTGGCTTCGAACAGTCAATATTTCCGTGATCAAATGTCATCACTTGGCTTTGATCTTGCTGGTGCTGACCACGCTATTATTCCTGTGATGTTGGGCGATGCTCGTCTGGCGAGCGAAATGGCCGATAAGTTACTCTCGCAGGGAATATTTGTCACCGCGTTCTCATTTCCCGTAGTACCAAAAGGATTGGCGCGAATTCGCACACAAATGTCAGCAGCCCATACAAAAGAACAACTCGACAAAGCCATAGAATCGTTCGCGAAAATTGGCCGTGAACTCGAAATAATTAAATAGGTGAGCAAATGAAAAGCCTCGTAAAAGCAAAACCCGAAGTAGGCATCTGGCTTGAAGATGTTGAAAAGCCTGAAATTGGCCATAATGATGTTCTGGTAAAAGTGAATAAAACCGCGATTTGCGGTACAGATATCCATATTTTTAACTGGGATGATTGGGCCCAGAAAACTATTCCCGTGCCTATGACGGTCGGCCATGAATTTGCCGGCGTCGTCGTTGAAACAGGTTCTGAAGTGAAAGGCATTAAAATTGGTGACCGCGTATCAGCCGAAGGCCACGTAACCTGTGGCCACTGCCGGAAATGTCGCGCTGGGGAAAGGCATCTATGCCGAAATACCCACGGAATTGGCGTTGATCGCCCAGGGGCGTTTGCTGAATTTATAAATGTGCCTTCGACAAATATTTGCCCGCTACCGGATACCATCAGTGACGATCTTGGTGCTATGCTTGATCCGCTTGGCAATGCCGCACACACCGCGCTTGAATTTGATCTGGTCGGTGAAGATGTACTTATTACAGGAGCAGGCCCCATTGGCATCATGGCCGTTGCCATTGCAAAACATGTAGGCGCAAGGCATATCGTCATCACCGATGTTAATGATTACCGACTTGGTATTGCCAAACAGATGGGAGCTACCCGCGCCATCAATGTGACACGGAACTCCCTTCAGGATGTGATGGAAGATCTGGGAATGTCTGAGGGTTTTGACGTGGGCCTTGAAATGTCGGGAAATGCAAGGGCATTTTCAGATATGCTGGAAATTATGAACCATGGCGGCAAAATTGCGATGCTCGGCATTATGCCGGAAGATACAGCGATAAACTGGAACCATGTCATATTCAAAGGACTAGAAATTAAGGGAATTTATGGCCGTAGGATGTTTGAAACCTGGTATAAAATAATTGCCATGCTCGAAAGTGGTCTGGATCTTAGCCCAGTGTTAACGCACCGCTATAAAATTGATGATTTTGCAGAGGCTTTTGAAATAATGCGCTCTGGCGATTCAGGAAAAGTAATACTAGATTGGACCTAAATATTAGTCTTCGTCTTTCATTGACTTATTAAGTTTTTCTTTTTTCTCTTTTTCTTCTTCATATACTGAACTGTAAATGACATAGAAAACGAGCGCTATCATGATAAACATTAAGGCTGCGACCATATTGACTTCCATTCTTTTTTTTGCATCAATAATTTTTTAATATTTTAATTCTATAACTGATACCATAAAAAATGTTAAATCAGAACTATTACTAATTCAACCTAACTATTGATAATGGATACAAATTGAGAGACGCATTGAGTGTCCGAAAGATAGGGTGGAACACCATCCAACACACCGGGTGCGATAGCTGGTGTAAGTACATCTTCTTTTATTCGTGACAAATTATAAATGGAATTAATCGCCAATTTGTCATTAACTTGATATGATATATTGGCATTAGCAGATAAAAAGTTTGAATTTCTGACTTGATTTTCTCTAATTATGGATAGAATTGGCCCCCCGCTATCTTCGGGAAAATTTTCTGCATCAATTTCACTATAAAAAACGTTAGTTCTAATCTTCAGGACGTCTGAAACTACTGTACCTCCTCCAAAATTTAGATTTAATCTTTGAAGTTTATTTCCTTCAATATCATCTCCACCATTTGTATAAGCTCCACCGATTGACATATCGCCCTTCTGCCCAATAGGTCTCGCATAACTTGTCGAAATATTATAAGAATTGTTTGTCCCATAGTATGATCTTGCTGATAATTTTTCTTGTTCCGTGGCCTTGTGTGTAATTAGATTTATTATGCCACTGACGGCACCGGAACCTATTTCTGGCGACGCCGGCCCCCTAACAACCTCAATGCGCTCTATCATTGCCGGATCAAGAGATGAAAAATCAAAAGCTCCACCACGGCTATTACTTGAATTATTTACCGCTACTCCATCAATAAGAATTGTTGTAAAATTTGGCTCCCCTCCTCTTATTGAAAGAAAGGTGATGCCGCCATCTCCGCCAACTTGTGAAACATCAATTCCGGATATTCCACGAAAAAAATCTATTAAATTACCCTCTGCCTTTTCAAATATATATTCCTCATTAAATGACTGCGTGTTCGTATCGTCAAAAGTAATATTATGCCCTGTTACTACGATGTTATCAATATCTTCTGCTGCCTCTAAATTCTCAAAAGAATTGATACTTATCAAACAGATAGCAGAAGCCAACCTAACATTTATATTACCCATTATACCCTAAACCATTCACTTCTATTTTTAAAAATATTCAACTAACAAATCTGCTTTTATACAGCACGGTATAAAACATAATTTATTATTGAATTTTGTAAAGTAACTTGTTACTAATTAACAGTAAAAAAATTGCTGGAAGGCATAGTTTTGTTCAAGAAAATTTTTAAAGCATCCGTCTATATTTTCATGCAACTTCTGATATTAGTACTGGCACTCTTGTTGGGAGAAGCTTGGAGCTCAGAATACAATGTTATTCCGCGGTTCCTCTTTAGGTTACCTGCAACACCTTTAACAGACGAAGTGTTCCTGCAGACATTATACACTCTGATCACAATAGGCCTGATCTTTTATACTATATCAACCGTAGTATTTTCATCCGTGAATTTTAAAAATTATAAACGAACTATGAAGGAACTCTATACTACTTTAACAAGTTTTACGTTCAGTATGCTATACATTTTTTTTGCTACTGACCTTCTTTTCAGTCCAAATTTCTTTGCCGCATCAGGCATTTTATATTTCTTTTTGCTTCTTATTACTCAACAAATATTCGATCTCGTCTACGGAACACTGAATTCAATCTCTACTTTAATAAACAATCTAAAACTTCAATTTACTCAACTCTTTAAAGTTTCTTTCTCCGTAGGAGGCATAATCATACTTCTTTTTGCCTGCTCTCCCTTATTGCTCATGAAGGCCTATACCTCTAATCGTGATGTTGCTAATTTTGTTACAAAAATTAGGCTGGCCCTTACACAGGAAAAATACGAAAATTGGGTCCTAGTAAACTCGGTCCCTGATATTACTTTTGTTCAGCCAATAATGGCGCAGTTTGATCCCAACAATGATGATTTCGTTTACGTTCTGGAACGCCATGGTCGTCTTTATAAAATTAATTACAAAGATAAAAATGATAAAATTCTGGTATTAGATTTCTCAAAAATGGTTGGTGAGGTAGATATGGAAAATGGAGCGCTAGGCTTTGATCTCCATCCTGATTTCGGACAATCCAGTTCAGAGAATAAAGGATACGTTTATATATATTATACAGATTTTTCTGCTGTTACAGGCGACCAACAAACCAATAGATTATCCAGATTTGATCTAACTTCGAACGATATTGAAGAACGGAACTCATCTGAATACCCATTAATCGAATTTTTCCGACCGTCAGATGGGTATCATAATGGTGGTTCAGTAGAGTTTGGGCCAGACTCATTCCTCTATATTGCAATCGGCGAATCCAGCGAGCCTAGTGTACACCAAACAATTGATCGAAAACTACATGGTGGTATTTTTAGAATTGATGTCAACAAAGTAGGGGGCGAAATAAGTCATGAACCTCCGAGGCAAGCCCAAGAAACAATTTCGCAAGGATATTATATTCCTAATGATAATCCTTTTGTAGGGCAAAGTAATGCTCTTGAAGAATTCTGGGCCCTAGGCCTTCGCAACCCTTTTAGAATATCCTTTGATCCTGAAACTGATAAACTTTGGCTCGGCGATGTAGGCTCAACCCGGTTTGAAGAAATAAACGTTATTGAAAAAGGCGGAAACTATCAATTCCCCTTTATAGAAGGCTTTACTCCCACTGATTTTGAAAAACCCGCCACTTTAATTGGCACGGAAATTAAGCCAAAATTTTATTATGAGCATACAGCTTATGAACGCTCTATCATTGGCGGCGTTGTTTATAGGCCAAACAAGTATCCTGAGCTTAGTAATAATTATATTTATATGGATAATTATTCTGGACGAATATATGCGATAGATGCAGATCGTGATATATTAGAAAACCCTGTAACCCTCACAAGAAGCGAACAGGTTGCCCAGAGAGGAATTACATCAATAATTACATCTCCAACAGGGGAAATTCTAGCGACTAGCCTTGGTCACAGCCAAATTCCAACGGGACGATTGCTTAAACTCGTTCCTGCGACAGCGGAATTTTTGGATATAAAACAACAAGAGCTCAAGAAAGATGAAGAACAAACTATCCAAGAAGCCTCAATGCAAATTGATATAGCTAAAGTTTATAATGTAAACTGTGCCCGCTGCCATGGTGTCAGTGGCGTAGGAGATGGCCCTGATAGTGAACTTCTTGAAGCAGAAATACCCGACTTCACCAGTTCCGAATTTCAAACCTCTCGCACAAATGAAGAACTCGACCTGGTCATCCGAATGGGTGGCGAAGCTGGCGGTTTAAGCTTTGAAATGCCACCTTGGGAAGGATTTCTTACGGAAAATGAATTGGTCGAAATAATAGATTATCTTAGAACTTTCCAAGATAAAAAAGACCCCTCACAAAATTAAAGTATTTAAACACAGGCGATACTAACGCCTTTCTTTTCTAAATACTTTTGGTGATATTCTTCAGCACGCCAGAATTTGTCTGCTGCAGTAATTTCTGTCACTATTGGGCCCGAAAAGCGGCCTGACTTGTCGGCGGTAGCTTTTGAGTTCTCAGCCTGATCTTTTTGTTCATCGTTTAGATAAAAAATGGCTGAACGGTACTGTGATCCCTGATCAGGACCCTGACGGTTTAATGTTGTTGGATCATGGAACTGCCATAACTTTTCCAACAGCTCTTCATAGCTTACCACATCAGGATCATATTTAATTTCAATGGCCTCGGCATGGTTGGTGGTTTTGGCGCAGATATCTTCGTACGTCGGGTCCTTCGTATCACCGCCAATATAACCGACTAGAGTTTCAACAACACCGTCCACTTTTGAATAATTAAGCTCCACACCCCAAAAGCATCCTGCCGCAAATATTGCCTTTTCCATTTTATTCTCCAAATATAGTCCTATATGTTAATATCTATAGGTAAGCGACATTAAAGAAAAGTCAACAAAATGAAAAAAGAAGACAAAGACTGGAAAACTGGTTTAAGTGAAGAGCAATATCGCATCACCCGCTGCGGCGGAACTGAGCAACCCTTTAGCGGAAAATATTATCACCATGACGAGGATGGAGATTATATTTGTTTATGTTGTGCCAAACCTCTCTTTAGCTCATCCGCCAAATATGAAAGCGGTAGTGGCTGGCCTAGCTATTATGAGGCTTATGACGAAAAAGCAATAACCATCAACCGCGATTCCAGTCACGGCATGGTCCGAGAAGAAGTTATATGTGCAAATTGCGACGCCCACCTAGGACATGTATTCCCGGACGGCCCACCGCCAACAGGCCTTAGATACTGCATCAATAGCCTTTCATTGGATTTTAAAAAATCGAAAGCTTAATCGAATGCTTCTTCCCATTTTCCCTGTGTGGAAGCGCGGGAATATTCGGTTGAGCGATTTTCGAAGAAATTGGCATGCTCAACACCGTTTAAAATCTCATCCATCCATGGAAGCGGATTATTACCGACAAAATAAATCGGATTAAGCGCGAGCTGGGTCAAGCGGCGGTCAGCAATATAACGAATATATTCTTTCACTTCTGCTGCCGTAAGTCCTTCGATATCACCCATTTCAAAGGCCAGATCAATAAAGGCATCTTCATGCTCAACGATAGTTTTACAGGCTTCGGTTAGATCATTTTGTAGCTCGTCCGTCCAGACTTCCGGATTTTCATGAACAAACGTATGAAATAATTTGATTATCGATGTCATGTGAAGCGTTTCATCACGCACAGACCAGGTTACAATCTGGCCCATGCCTTTCATTTTATTGAAACGCGGGAAATTCATCAAAATAGCGAAAGATGCAAATAACTGGAGCCCTTCGGTGAAGGCGCCAAATACGGCCAATGTTTTGGCGATATCTTCTTTGGTATCAACACCCCACATTTGCATATAATCATATTTGGCTTTCATTTCATCATATTTAAGAAAAGCTTCATATTCTGATTCAGGAATTCCAAGGGTATCCAAAAGATGACTATAGGCTGCCACATGAATGGTTTCCATATTAGAAAACGCCGCCAGCATCATCTGAACTTCTGTCGGTTTGAAGACGCGACCATATTTCTGCATATAACAGTTATTTACTTCCACATCAGCCTGAGTGAAGAAACGAAAAATCTGCATCAGCAAATTGCGTTCTCCATCTGTAATCTTTAAATTCCAGTCCTTAATATCATCTGCCATCGGCACTTCTTCAGGAAGCCAGTGCACACGCTGCTGCGTTAGCCATGCATCGTAAGCCCAAGGATATTGGAAAGGTTTATATTGGATACGTTCCTTAAGTAAGCTCATGAATTATACCTGTTTTCTATACGAATTATTGACATGATAGGCATTCTTCATAATCTGAGCCTTCTTGTGCTTTTGCCATTGCTTTGAGCATTTCTTCTTTTGCCGTCTCACCAGATGCTTCAGAGCTTTCAGCGCGCTGTATGGATAGGGAGCGACAATAATAAAGACTTTTCAAGCCTTTTTTCCATGCCTGAAAATGTATTTGATGAAGATCACGTTTATGAACATCCGCCGGGAGGAAGATATTCACAGACTGTGCCTGATCAACCAGTGATGCGCGGTCCGAAGAATGCTCAACCACCCAGCGCTGATCTAACTCAAACGCCGTTTTAAACACATCCTTTTCATGATCATCAAGAAAATCAATATGCTGAACGGATCCACCATTTACAGTAATGGTTGACCATATCTCTTCAGTGTTTTTGCCCTTTTCTTCCAGCAACTTCGTCAACGCACGGCTCCTTACATTAAAGGATCCAGAAAGGGTTTTTTGTGTAAAGCTGTTTGCAGCAATTGGCTCAATACCGGGGCTAGCACCACCGCAAATAATTGAAATTGATGCGGTTGGCGCGATGGCCGTTTTATTGGAAAAACGCTCCATAATGCCATAATCTGCCGCATCAGGGCATGGGCCCTTTTCTTTAGCGAGCTTAATAGACGCATCATCGACACCATTTTTAATATGGCTGAAAATTTTCTTATTCCAAACCTGCGCCATTACGCTTTCAAACGGTATCATCCGGTCCTGCAAGAATGAATGAAATCCCATAGCGCCAAGACCGACACTGCGCTCGCGCATAGCCGCATATTTGGCGCGTGACATTGAATCCGGTGCCCGGTCAATAAAGTCCTGAAGAACATTATCAAGGAAACGCATAATATCCTCAACGAACATTTCTTCATTCTTCCAATCATCATATTTTTCAAGATTAATAGAAGAAAGACAGCAAACGGCCGTTCTCTCATTTCCTAAATGGTCCTTACCGGTTGGAAGGGTAATTTCACAGCAAAGGTTCGATGTCTTAACATTAAGGCCGGCAAGTTTGTGATGCTCTGGCGTAGCGTTATTGACATGATCAATATTTAAAATATAAGGCTCCCCCGTTTCGATACGGGCGGTGAGCATTCTGATCCATAATTCGCGGGCATTTACGGTTTTTTGAACTGTGCCGTCGTGAGGGCTGGTTAAGGCCCAGTCTTCGTCAGCTTCAACCGCACGCATAAAGGCGTTTGACACGGCTATGCCGTGATGAAGATTAAGAGCTTTACGGTTAGGGTCGCCGCCGGTTGGGCGTCTGATTTCAATAAATTCTTCAAT
>JABJKT010000092.1 GCA_018660225.1 Kordiimonadaceae bacterium | reverse complement strand
TGATTTTTACATCGACATCTTGTTGTGGCTCAATACCGTCAGCGATGCCGGTAATATCGAACGTTTCTGTACCGACGAGGCCTAAGCTTTCACGGTTATCATCCCCTTTAAACTGAAGCGGAAGTACGCCCATGCCGACAAGGTTTGATCTATGGATACGCTCAAAGCTTTCAACAATAACGGCTTTAACGCCGAGCAGGTTTGTACCCTTAGCGGCCCAGTCACGGGATGATCCGGTACCATATTCTTTACCGCCAACAACCACTAGTGAAGTACCACTTTCCTGATATTTCATGGACGCGTCATAGATGCTCATTTGTTCACCGCTTGGGATATAAGTGGTGATGCCACCTTCCGTGCCCGGTGCCATAAGGTTGCGCAGACGTACGTTGGCAAAAGTTCCGCGCATCATTACCTGATGGTTACCGCGGCGTGAGCCGTATGAGTTAAAGTCAATGCGCTCAACACCATTTTCAGACAGATAATGCCCGGCCGGGCTATCGGCTTTAATGGCACCAGCTGGTGAAATATGGTCCGTGGTAATACTGTCACCAAGAAGTGCCAGCAGGTTAGCGTTTCTAATATCAGAAAGTCCGCCAATATCCATGGTCATGCCCTGGAAATATGGCGGATGCTGAATGTAGGTACTTGTATCATCCCAGGCGTAGGTCTGACCTTCTGGGAAGTTGATATTTTGCCACTGCTCAGTTCCGGCGAAGACGTCCTTATAACGCTCAACAAACATTTCACGGGTGAGCGATGCGCGAATAGTTTCTTCAATTTCCGCGTTAGATGGCCAGATATCTTTTAAATAAACATCGTTGCCGTCTTTATCCTGACCGAGCGCATCTTTTGTAATATCAATTTGCAGCGTTCCGGCTATGGCGTAAGCGACCACAAGCGGCGGCGAAGCCAGATAAGATGTTTTAAGATCCTGACTGACACGACCTTCAAAGTTACGGTTACCTGAAAGCACAGAGGCGCAAATCATTTCATTGTCATTAATTGTGTTGCGGAGTGGATCGGCCAATGGACCGGAGTTACCAATGCAAGTCGTACAGCCATAACCAACAAGATCAAAACCAAGCGCATCAAGATGCTCGCTAAGACCAGCTTTATCAAGATAGTCCGTAACAACCTGTGATCCGGGTGCGAGCGATGTTTTAACCCATGGCTTGGAATTAAGGCCAAGTTCGTTGGCTTTCTTCGCCACAAGACCAGCGGCCATAAGCACGCCCGGGTTTGATGTATTGGTGCAAGACGTAATCGCGGCGATCAGCACATCACCGTGGTGAAGTTCATAATCAGCACCGTCAACGGCGAAACCTTTATCTTGCTCACCGCCTTTACCGCGGCTTTCCAGCACTTCATTAAAAGCGTTTGTTGCATTGCTAAGCACTACGCGGTCTTGAGGACGGCTCGGTCCGGCAAGGCTTGGCTCAACGGTGGTAAGATCAAGCGAAAGACCTGAGGTATATTCAGGATCAGGCGTTGACGCATCGCGCCACATGCCTTGTGCCTTGGCGTAGGCTTCAACAAGCGCGACCGTATCAGCATCACGGCCGGAAAATTCAAGATAGTCAAGCGTTGCCGCTGAAACCGGGAAGAAGCCGCAAGTGGCGCCATATTCCGGTGCCATGTTGGCAATAGTCGCTTGGTCAGCAAGGGTCATTTGATCAAGACCGTTTCCGTAAAATTCAACGAACTTACCAACAACGCCGTGTGCGCGCAGCATTTCAACAACGGTAAGCACGATATCGGTGGCGGTGATGCCTTCGCGGGCCTTGCCTTCAAGTTTAAAGCCGACCACTTCAGGGATCAGCATTGATACTGGTTGTCCGAGCATGGCTGCTTCCGCTTCGATACCGCCAACACCCCAACCAAGAACCGCAAGGCCATTGATCATCGTTGTGTGACTGTCCGTACCAACGCAGGTGTCAGGATAAGCAACAGTTTTGCCGTCCACATCAGCGGTCCAGACGGTTTTTGCGATATATTCAAGATTAACTTGGTGACAGATGCCTGTTCCAGGCGGCACAGCGCTAAAGTTATCAAAACTATTCTGGCCCCAGCGCAGGAACTGATAGCGTTCATTGTTACGGGACATTTCAAGATCAACGTTTTTCTGAAAAGCGCTGTTATCACCGAAATTATCAACCATCACACTATGATCAATCACGAGATCAACCGGGCTAAGCGGATTAATTTGATCCGGATTGCCGCCAAGGTTCACCACAGCATTACGCATCGCCGCAAGGTCAACGACCGCCGGCACGCCGGTAAAGTCCTGCATCAGCACCCTCGCCGGGCGATATTGAATTTCCCGGTTCATGCGTTTATCTTTTTGCCAATCGACAATAGCCTGAACATCATCCGTCGTTACTGTAACGCCGTCTTCATAGCGCAGTAAATTTTCAAGTAGCACTTTCATGGAATAAGGCAGGGTTGAAATATCGCCTAGTTCCTTTGCTGCTTCGGGAAGGGAATAATAATCATATTCTTTTTCGCCCACGTTAAGTGTACGGCGCGTTTTCAGGGTGTCTTGACCTACTGTTGCCACGGTATAGCTCCTTATTATTTTTATTAGTGAAATATAGCTTCTGTTTTACTTAAAAACGGTAAATTTTCAAGGAAAATCATCCTGTTTATTATTAAATTATGGCACGGTAGCCTTTATTTGTCTGAAAAAGACCTTATTCGGGTCTAAAAATGACCCAACTTTCCCTTCATATTGGCTTTCATGGAAATAATTCAAAATGAAGATGAGTAGATATAATGATCTTATATAAAAAAACAAAAACCGAATTTCTTAGCGGATTTATTAATGGCAAAAACTTCCTCGTTGGCCTTATGGTGGCAACTTTTATGGTTTTTGCTTCCGGCACAGGTACTTTTAATGAAGGCGGCGACGTCTTATCAATTGTTGTTGGTGCGGGCCTATTTACGCTTGGCGCCGGAGTTCTAATCTGGGCCGGGGATATTTCAAAAAAGCTTTATAGTTAAACTCTTTAAATTAATTCTGGTCTTCTCTCTGCTTAAATATACTGCTATAGCTTTTTAAAAGCAAAAATAGGCAGATATAGCACGTGACTGACAAGCAGAGTTTTTCAGCATCAAATCTATCGGTAAATCGTGGCGACCGGCCGGTTTTTCAAAACTTAAGTTTTGAATTAGCGCCGGGCAAGCTTTTAAAACTTGTCGGACCGAACGGATCCGGCAAATCGACCCTGCTTAAAACACTGGCCGGGCTTATCGAAGCCGCAAAAGGCGATATTTTAAAGGGCGAGCTTTCGGTGCAGGGGGACCGTGAGTGGACGGCGGAAAATATATGCTATCTCGGTCATAAAAACGCCCTTAAGCGCGAATTTACCGTGCTTGAAAATATTGAATTTTGGGCCGGTATCTGGGGCAATCCAGATAAAGTAAACTCTTCAATTCATCAAATGGGTATTGATTATTTAACCGGTACTCCCGTGCGCTATCTTTCATCGGGTCAAACTAGGCGCACGGCGCTGGCGCGCTCGCTTTGCCACGGCGCAAATATCTGGCTTTTTGATGAACCGACCGTCGGGCTTGATGAGCAGGGATTAAGCCTGCTCGCCGATGCCATGAAAAATCATTTAAAGGCTGGCGGCATGATTATATGTGCGACCCATGTTGAACTGGGGCTTGATGAAGGTTCTGTTAAAAGTCTTGATCTGGCAAATTTCACCGTATCCGTACATGATTTGGGGGATCAGTGGTAATGTTCTGGAAGATCGTAAAACGCGATATTAATTTAAGCTGGAATCAGGGCAGTACTAGCAGCATGGTTGTGGCGTTTTTTATTATTGTTGTCTCGCTTTTCCCGCTTGGTGTCGGGCCGGAGCAAAATATGCTGGCGCGGATCGCCGTTGGCGTGATCTGGGTTGCGGCGCTCCTTGCTTGCCTTCTGTCGCTTGACCGGATATTTCAGGCGGACTATGAAGATGGCTCGCTTGATCAATATGCCTTAAGCCCGATACCCTTAGAAATGGTCGTGATGGCCAAAGCACTGGCCCATTGGATCACCACAAGCGTGCCGCTTATTTTGATCACACCGCTGCTGGGTATTTTAATGAATATGGATGATGCCGCCTTTATGCCGCTGATATATGCCATGCTGGCGGGGACACCGGCCTTGTCACTGATCGGGACAATCGGCGCCGCCTTAACCGTATCGCTCAGGCGCGGCGGCGTGCTGCTCTCACTGCTTATTTTACCGCTCTATGTTCCGGTGTTGATTTTTGGTGTGATGTCGGTTGATACTCTGGTCATGGGCAGCGGCAACGCACCACTATTATTTCTCGCCGCCTTCACCCTTTTCAGCCTCGCCATCACCCCCTGGGCCTCCGCCGCAGCCGTCAAGCTCGCGCTGGATTGATGCTCATTCGAAAGCCACTTCATCAATTGCCTGGCCGGATAGGTATTGTTTTAATGCTGTGATGAGTGTCTGAGTATACTCGAACATTAAATTTACCCTTATCGAGATCAGGACTGTAGTCCCGCAATTATTGCCCTTGCTCCAAGTCTAAATCAACACCGAATATGCCACTGATTCTACGGCGATACAGCTTGGAGAAATTTTGAAATCAGATAAACTGTTGAACGTCTGCTTGTCGCCAAAAGCGGACATTGATGGTAACAAATTAAAACGATACTATTGAATTAATCATCTCATCGTTCGAGTATAACATCAAAACCACCATATATCATACGAGCGCCGTCAAATG
Source organism: Kordiimonadaceae bacterium (assembly GCA_018660225.1). Classification (GTDB taxonomy): domain Bacteria; phylum Pseudomonadota; class Alphaproteobacteria; order Sphingomonadales; family Emcibacteraceae; genus Pseudemcibacter. Next base: position 3,313 of record JABJKT010000092.1, on the reverse strand, counting down.
GTATAGGGACATTCTCCAATTCCGTATGCATATCATCGGTTATTTTTGAATGTGCTTTATCTCGCGCTTCCTTATTAGGCCAAGTAACCCATGAAAATACTATGGCTTCATCTGGTTTGCGCATAACCGCCGTATGCATAGAATTAAGTTTGCCTTCCGGTACGTCGTTACTCCAACTTTCACAAACTGAAAGTGCGCCGTGCCTCTTATAAATTGTGGCTATTTTTTCAGACATTGAGAGATAATCATCTTTGTCCTTTGTCGGTACTGCAAGTAAAAAACCATCTACATATGTCATGAATTCCTCCTCTGAGACGAAAATAGAATACATTAATTGATTTAATCAGTCAAAACTGGTGTACGCCAATGTCTGCTTTGGGTCGAAAGCGGACTCCTAGAATTTGTTAAAAATTAATCAAAAATAAAGCCATTTCGCCCGAATTTCAAAGCTCAATGGAATATAACGGATTTAAGAAAGTGCTTGCAGTGCCTACTCAGATTTATTTTCTTTGATCCATTGATCACGAAGTTCGAAGCGTTTTATTTTCCCCGATCCGGTAAGCGGAAAGGCGTCAACAAATTGCCACACGGCCGGCGTTTTCTGCGCGGACATTTCAGAGCGGCAATGGGCTTTTAACATATCCGCATCCGCTGAAGCACCTTCTTTTAAGCGAATGAAGGCCCCAACAATTTCACCAAACTTATCATCAGGCAGCCCGACAACCGTCACTTCCGCTACGTCAGCATGCTCGAGCAAGGTATTTTCAATTTCTGCTGGGAATAAATTTTCGCCGCCCCTTATGATCATTTCCTTAACACGCCCAGTAATTTTAATGTAACCCCGCGCATCCATTGAACCAAGGTCGCCTGTGTGAAGCCAGCCTTCTTCATCAATTGTTTCTGCGGTCGCTTGCGGATTATCATTGTAGCCCGGCATAACGAGATAGCCACGGCAGCAAATCTCGCCCTGAACATCCAGCGGCATTATTTCTTTGCTTTCTGGGTCCATTATGGCCACATCCGTTTGTTCTGCTGGCTGTCCGATGGTCTGCGTGCGGTCAATAAGGGTGTCGGATTTTATCGTCATTGTAATGACCGGATGGGCTTCAGTCTGGCCGTAAATGATACAAAGATTTAAATTCCACGCTTCATAAGTCGCCCGGCTTAATTCCGGTGAAACCATCGATCCGGCACCAAAAAAATAAGTCAGCGAGCTAAAATCACGGGGCTTTTGACGGTTGCTTTCCAGCATTGCCGTGACCATGGTCGGCACGCCGCCGCTTGCATTGATTTTTTCTTCTTCAATCACTCTGTTTAGGGCATCCGGAATAAAAATGGGCATGATATAATTGGTCATACTCTGCTGAACACAGCCTAGTACCGACGCCGAGCAGCCGGCCGTGTGAAACAGCGGCCACATTGTCAAATACCTGCTTTTTTCTTCTATCCCACTGCATTTAAACAGATGACGACTGTTATTAACAAGCCCCCGGTGATAAAGAAGCGCCCCTTTTGGAAAACCAGTAGTTCCGGATGTATATTGAATTTGGGCGATGTCCGTTGGTTTTACCTCAGGCAGGGGCTCATTTGTCTCCCCCTTTTCATAGGCGTTTTTAGCGAGGTCAATAATATCGGTAATCACAAAGGAGCTAAGCTCATTTTCCATTTCATCTGTAACCGATTTTAAGATCTGCCCCATTGGATTACCGCGGTATTCGTTCAAATAAATAATCCCCGACGCCCGCGATTGGTCTAGCACATATTTAAGCTCTTTTGGCTGGAACGCCGGATTTACCGTGACTAGGGTTAACCCGGCGAAGGCACAGGCAAATTCAACGATCACCCATTCTGGTGAATTTGGTGCCCAAACGGCGACCCTCTGTCCGGCTTTAAAATGACTTGCAAGAAAACGGGCCACCAATAAGGCTTCATCATAAAGCTTTTGATAGCACCACTTTCTGCCTGTGGTGCCATCATCAATAAGCTCAACTAGCGCCGTGCGGTCTGGGTCACGAGAGGCCGCTTCGCTCAGCACTTCACCGACGGTCTTTTCTTCAACCGCTAGATTGGTTTGTGCCGGAAAATACGATTTTTCCAATTTAACCTGATACATGACTTACCCTCCCTTTTAGCGGCTCAATATTGCGCCAATTAATTTACCATAAGCTGCGCGCGAATTTATTTCAATAAGCCTGACGTTATTTATCCTGCGCCTGAAGGCCGAGAAAGATACCGATCACGACGATAAAGATTTCTATTGTAATCTGGAACCAATCCTGTCTCTTTAATGCACCGGTCATACGTCTAAGTATCATTATTTTCTCCCCTGAGTTTTTGAGAGCTTACATTAAATGATTTAATAGGTCAAAACGGTTAATGCTGAGAGTCTGCTTGTCGTCAGAAACGGTCGTTCAGGCGGGATATGCTATACTGTGCTGCCTTCGTCCTTCGTTCAATGACAATCATATTCAAGTATGGCTGACGGGATAAAAGACTGGCTTAAAGGCTCATATGTGCTGTCCGAAAATGAACACTTGCTGTTCATTTGTGAACAGTTTGGCGTTTATCATCGAGGACTGTTTTTAATAACATATTGATTATACTTGGTTTTTATGAATGGCATACTATTTGCACTTTTAAACTTAAAATTTAATCAAAAAGGGGAAAAGTCACTATGTTTAAAAATTATCTGACCACCGCCATCCGAAATATGATGCGTCATAAACTTTATACAATGATTAATATTGGCGGCCTTGCCATCGGTCTTGCCGCGTGTATTTTGATTTTTCTATTCGTAAAAGACGAACTTTCCTTTGATGATTGGGGCACGAGTAGTGACAGCATTTACAGATTAGAAGCTGCCTTCCAGCAAAATCAGGGGGAATATGACTTCGTTGCCATGAGCCCGGGGAAATTGCGTGATACTTTCGCTGAAAATTTTAGTGGTGAATTTGACGCTGTTTCGCGCCTCTATCGAAACAGACATATGTTAACACGCAACGGCGATGTTTTTCAGGAAGAATTTTGGGCTGCGGACACTCAGTTTTTTGAAATTTTTGATTTAAATATTGAAGCGGGAAATGGTGCGGAAGCTCTAAAGAATATGTCGTCGGTCATATTAACGCGCCGCATGGCGGAAAAATATTTTGGTGATGCTCCCGCTATTGGTAAAACCATTGAAATGACCATGCGGGTAGATGGTGCGCCGGCAAGTTATCAGGTTGGCGCCGTTATTGCTGACCCGCCGCTTAACAGTCATTTTGAAGCGGATATCATTCTTGCTATTAACAGAAGCGACTATATTCATCCAAAC
>JABJKT010000091.1 GCA_018660225.1 Kordiimonadaceae bacterium | reverse complement strand
GTGATGACATATTTGATTATATCGAGTTTTTCTACAATCCAAAGAGAAAGCATGGTAACAACGGATTGTTGTCACCGATAGATTTTGAACAACAAACAATAATGAAGTCATAAAGTGTCTAACAAATCAGGGGCACATCAGAGTTTATTATATTGTTTTACTAGTAATTTATTAATCTCTCGTAAATAAAAAATTTAAAAGAGAGTTTTTATCATTGAGATCAAATTGAAAATATTCTTATTTTATAGTGTGACTTTGCTGAATAGTTGGAGAACTCTTCCTACTTCGTTGAAACATCTAAGATGTTAACTAATCAAGAACAATAAATATTTTTATCTTGAAAATTTCCTAATCCCTAGACTTACCCAATACTCTGATTTTACTCTTTCACTATAACTTAACGAACAACATTTGTTTCTCATGCCAATAAACTCATCCTCGAAATCTGAATTTATTCACGACATTAACCTATCATAAATTCTGAAAAAATGAATAAATATGAACAAAAAAGCAAAAAAACTTCTTTTGTTAACCATAATTTGTGTCATTTTGGGATTTTAGTTTAATTTGTTAACCATATTAGAGAAATAAAATTTCCAAAAAAATAGAATCACTATCAATAAAAGGTTTAAATATCTAAAATAAGAATGTATCGATAGATTAGAAAAATAAGATTTAATAGCTCAATCATTTCGTTCGCAAAAATAAGGAAAAAAATTGTCACATAATATTCATCTCATCGCTGCGGCTCGCCCCAACTTCATGAAAATAGCCCCGCTATATCATGCACTCAACAGTCAGCAGTGGTGCAAGGTCAGCATTATACATACGGGACAACATTATGATGCCAACATGTCTGATGATATTTTTGCTGATTTAATGTTGCCTGAACCACATTTTCATCTTGGTGTTGGCGGCGGCACACACGCCGAACAAGTCGGTAAGGTAATGATGGCCTATGAAGATATCTGTCTTAATATAGAGAGACCCGACCTGCTTATTGTAGTTGGTGATGTTAATTCCACTGCCGCCTGTGCTCAGGTTGCAGCAAAGTTGCATATTAAAGTCGCTCATCTTGAAGCAGGCCTAAGAAGTGGTGACAGACTCATGCCTGAAGAAATAAACCGTCTGGTAACGGATGCTATATGTGATTATCTCTGGACCCCTTCCCCCGACGCCGATGAAAATTTGAAAAATGAAGGCCATCCAGATAGCCGTATCATTCGTGTAGGTAACATCATGATGGATAGTTATGAATTATTATCAGCAAAAATCGATGATGAACATGCACCCGCTAAATACGGCCTTGAAAATGAAGATTATGGTGTGGTTACCCTGCACCGTCCTTCAAATGTTGATGATCCTGAAATTTTAAAAACTATAATGGACGGCCTTGTTGAAAATTCACAGAAAATAAAATTGATTTTTGCCGTCCACCCACGGACCAGAAAAAGCTTGGAGCAATATAACCTTTGGAATGAATTGCAAAATAATAAAAATTTGATCCTCATTGAGCCGATCAGTTATGTTCCTTTTATGTCACTGGTTAAATCCGCTAAACTTATCATCACTGATTCTGGCGGCATTCAGGAAGAAACAACCTATCTTGATATTCCCTGTCTTACGCTCAGGGATAATACAGAACGCCCGATTACGATCACGGAAGGAACCAATAAACTTCTTAAGCCAGGTGCACTATCAGGATATGTAGATCAAATACTTGAGGGTGATTGGGTACACGGCACAAAACCCGAAAATTGGGATGGCAAAACGGCGATACGCATCAGAGACATAATTTACGGTCTGTTTAATAACTAATTTGAATATATACGGGGATAATAATCTGTTGGCTGGGGTGGCAGGGATCGAACCTGCGATGACGGGATCAAAACCCGCTGCCTTACCGCTTGGCTACACCCCAAAAATTCAACAGATTGCTTCAAGGTGGTGCGAACATAGTGAGTTTCAGTTAAACATGCAATAATGTTTTTTAGTTATTTTCACTTTTTTTTACTTTAAATTATTTTGTATAAAACATAGTCTCTCACACAGAGTAAATTTTCAATTATTACAAAGGCTAAAAAGTGGCGTGGGATAACATATTATCAAGGGGAATTTGGGTACTAATTCAGCCCAGCAATTTTCTTTTTATGATGCTGATCATCGGCTATCTTTTTAGCAAATATGCTCATAAAAACTCAAAATATAATAAATTTGCTAAGAAAATCATATCGTTAAGCCTGATAATCTTATGCTTTGCCGGCTTTACAAACCTCTCGGCATGGTTACTGTGGCCTATAGAAGGCCGTTTTGAGCAATATACCAATGAAACAGATAATGGACCCTATAGCGGCATTATAGTCCTTTCTGGCTCAGAAAAATCCGCGATCAGTACTTCTGTTAATCAGGCTACCCTTAATCACGGTGGTGAGAGGCTGATTGAAACCGCCGCACTGGCCCGGAAATTACCGATACTTCCCATCATTTATACTGGTGGCGGCCGAGCCGAACCAGACGAGCTTTCAGAAAATGATGTCGCAAAGATGTTTTTTAGGCAGGCGGCAATTGATTTTTCAAGAATTAAGTTTGACGACAAGGCCTATAACACCCATACCAACGCCACCATGACTAAAAAATTGATAAGGCCTGATGAAAATAATAAATGGCTTCTGATCACAAGCGCCTTTCACATGCCACGTTCTGTTGGCGCCTTCAGAGAGGCCGCCATAAATATCCAGCCCTACCCGGTCGATTACAAAACAACCCTGAAATATGCAGGCATATTCAGTATTGATTTTTCAAAAAATCTACGAAACTTCGACCTGGTCATCCACGAATATATAGGTCTGCTCGCCTATTACATCACCGGAAGATCAAGCGCACTTTTTCCTGGGGTGGAATAAATAATTAAAGTTGCCATTTTCTAATATATTTTGGTTTCTCGACATTGCTCCACATGGCTTTGATGTCGGCGATCAGGCCGCCAGGCTCTAGCAGGCGTTCAAACTCACAGGCCTTAATATCTTTATAACTATCATGTGATACGACGCCGACTACGGCAGCGTAGCTATGATCAGGCAAGTCGTTTAAAGACGGTTTGAGATCAATATTAAAAAATTGCTTCGCTTCAACCGGGTCTGCCGCAGCGTCATGGACATCGACCTTGAAACCGCGCACTTTTAGACCGTTAATAAGATCTACAGCTTTTGTGTTTCGAAGATCCGGACAGTTTTCTTTAAATGTCAGCCCAAGCACAAGGATAGTACCGCCCTCACTAAGTTGGGCGCATATCCGTTCTGCAACAAAATCAGCCATGCCATCATTAATGGCCCGACCGGAAAGGATGATTCGCGGATCATGATTGATCTGCTTTGCCCGCTCTGCGAGATAATATGGGTCAACACCGATACAGTGCCCCCCGACAAGCCCCGGGGTAAACGGAAGGAAATTCCATTTAGTTCCTGCTGCCTCGAGCACATCATAAACAGAAATGCCGAGTTTTTGAAATATCATCGTAATCTCATTTACAAAACCGATATTAATATCGCGCTGGGCATTCTCTATTACTTTGGCCGCTTCGGCGACCCGGATACTCGATGCCCTAAACACACCGCCACTGGTTACTGCGGAGTAAAGCTCTTCAAGTATATCAACTACTTCCGGAGTTTGTCCGGAAATTACCTTAGTGATTTTATCGACCGTGTGAACTTTATCACCCGGATTAATACGTTCAGGTGAATATCCTAGAAAGAAATCTTCGCCGCAAATCATACCCGATTTTTCAGCTAGCATTGGCCCGCATATTTCGTCTGTTACCCCCGGATAAACAGTACTTTCAAACACAACAATGCTGTCTTTACCAATAATTGGGCCTAATATTTCACATGACGACCGAACAGGTGTTAGATCCGGTTTGTTGTCTTTATCAACCGGGGTCGGAACCGTAACGATATAAACAGCTGCATCTTTTATGTTCTCAGATGAACTCGATAATTCCAGAGTGCTATCTTCAAGCCTATCTTTATCAATTTCTTCTGTACGGTCGTAACCATCTTTTAATTCTGATATACGCTGTTCGCTAATATCAAAACCCGTTACATTGAATTTTTTGGCCAGTGCCACAGCAAGTGGCAAGCCCACATAACCGAGCCCGACAACAACAACGTTTGTTTCAGATGTTAATGATAATGAAGACATGTTTTATTCCATTTTTATTTTTGTTGGCGTTACACTAGCTTGAAAGTGTTAAAAAGAATATAAATTAAATTCAGTTTAATAACCCTATAACTAATCTATAATCCGGTCCCAACCATTTGTTATTCTGTAAGACTGTCCCGCTGACATTAAATCAAATAAATCAGTATTATGATTAATTTTCTGTCCGCCATTTTTGCCAAGGCGCCTGAAATTAAAGCGCGCTTTATCCCGTGATTGCTTATACCAGAAGAAATCAAACGGTATGGTCATGTAAATACCCTTATCAAAGCTACCGCGGCCAAAGTCGCTGTCTGACATATCTGTGAAGGTTGCATTTGCCCCTATCCTGATGCCGTTTCTGAACTGCCTGTAAATATCAATAGTTGTTCCCCAGTCTTTTGCCAAATAACGACCGATGCTGACTTTACTGGTAATATCATATTTTTTATTTACATAATAAAGGCTCGCATGGCCGGTTACCGTCTTAAATCCGCGCATACTTAAGAGCCGATCGAAACCGCGCTGCTTGACGAAATTCATATCCAGACCAAAAGCAAATGTCGCATCATGGGGTTTATATAATAATTCACCGCTTATACCGGAATACATAGCTTCCAAATGGCCTGCGGTAAGCCGGGTATAAAAATCATTTACCGGGCTTTTAATATATTCAAGGCTTATCCGGCGGATACTAGTGGTTCCCTCAGCCGCATATTTACCGATATCACTTCTGACATGATGGATATTAGGGTTTGTTGAACCCGGTATTTTATCAATATTACCAATTAGATGCTGTTTGGCTTCGCCATATAACTGAAGACCGCTGGCAATATCAATGCGGCCAAATATTTTTAAATTCAGGTCGGCTTTAAAATGATCATTTTTATCTGATCCGAAATGACCCTCAACATCAGGTAAAACACCATATTCAAATTTTGGAAATGTTTCATATGAAGGTTCATTTTCCAGTGTTATTGAAGGTTCTTCGATAGTTGCATTCGCCAGGATTTCTTCAGGGCTGCTGTTAAAATTTGCAATATTTTCAAAATCTTTTCTTAGAACAGAAACTTGCGAAAGACTGATATCGCTTTCTTTGGAAACAACGGTAAACCGTTCAACATTATCAGGGGCTTCGTTTGATAATATCCTTACTGTTCTGCCTATATTTCTTGATATATTATCAAAGGGAGCAACATTCTTCGTAACGATGATTTCATTTTCTTTTACCAGGATTTTACCCGGCTTTAGTTTTTTGTTCTGCATTCTGTCAAAAATAGATTTTGATATGAGCGCTTTATCCTGGGCGTTAATTTCAGCGAATTCACGTTCACGTGAATTTATAGCCGTGGCCCTAAATTCATCTGAAGCCTGCTTACCTAATTCATCTGATTTTGATGCGTGTAGCTCACGACCTGGGAAATTAATCGTAGCCTCAGTATAATTCTCAAGAACAGCCCCCAAAGTCGCCATTTCACTATATTCAGCGTTAGCATTCGGCTCGACTTCTAATTCTATATGGCCCTCCGATAAATTGATTGAGCTAATAACATATCCCATCAACCTCAAACGTTCGAAAATAATATCCTGATCGGTTGTTCCCTTATAGTCAGTCACGCTTGTCGCAGTATTTTTCAGTTGCCGGGACCTTATTTCATCAACGGCAGGCCCTTTAGCAAAAGTCAGTCGCTTGGGACTATGCATATTTTGTTTTAATGTGAAATGAATGGCAAACTGGTTGCCGTGCTGGAGCCCTGCACCGACTTCAAGCCATTTTTCCACCTTGTAATTTAGACCAAAATTAAAGGCGGTTTTGCTTTTATAGTCTTCAAATATTGCAATTTTCGATTTATCGACAGTGGAATATTCAACTTTTGCCGTTAAGCCCTCTACCGGGGTCTTATATTCTATCCCCCAGAAAAATCCCATTTTTTCGCCGGCAAAATAATTTCCAAAACGAAATTTTTCAGAACCCGGATCAGAAAAACTTCGCGTTTCAAAACTACTGCCAAAAATCCTTGAAATATTATTGAGCCTTGACCTGTTCGCCATACTGCCAAAACCAAAACCTGCCGTAATATCAAAATCGTTTATTCTTTTACTGGCAACAATATATTCTCCACTGAATAAACCATCTCCAAGCATATCTTGAAGGCCGATCGCTATAGCGGGATTATTTTTACCTTCTTCAAGCAGTCGGAGCTTAATATCAAGCCCTTTATCAATGCCATCACTGGGTTTATTATAGTCGGAAAATCTGAGAGTGGTTTCAAGCCAAGGGGTCGCTTGCCATGTTGCGTAATAATTTTGTCCGCCGCCCGCTTGACCGACACCAATGGCAAGTTCACCATCATTTGAAAAACGTGCATTGCGCATTTCAAGTAGTCCAGTGCCACCAAAAAGCCCCACAGAGCCGACTTCCGCTTGCGGATAGAGCTCCGTTGATTGAGCTTTAAGGCTTTCAGGTAACAAAATTAAAACAGGCCAAAGAGCGTATTGTAAATTTTTCATATAAATACGCCCCTTGTGCCGTGATATTCAGACATTAATTTCGCACAAGTATAGCGATCGATGCAGCCGACACAGCGAGATTTCGGAAGATGTCTCCAATTTCCCTGACCAGCGTCAAGCTATCATATGGGCTTAAGTCTGTTGGTACAACAATCGCCGAGCCCGGAGGAATACTTAGATTTCGATCCCCTCCCCATGAAGCCAGACTAATCGGTTTTGCAACACCGTTTGGATATACGACGAAAACGCGATCTTCATCAGCGGCTCTGGTAAAGCCACCTACTTCCTCAAGATAACTGCCAACACCTTTTCCTGGCACGAACTGTAAAGCGCTTGGGTTTAACACATCACCAACGGTGACGATAAAGTTTGGACGCTTTGGCATAAATAAACTATCACCTGCTTCAAGGACAATATCTTTGGCTGGATCAAGATTAAGGACAACCGGATCAGATTCGATCACTACCCGACCGACAAAATCCTGTTCTGCCATTTGATTAACCATTCTTTGCAAGGCTATAGCCCCGCTGGGTTCAACATTTTTCTTAACAGAAGCTGACACCATGGCCGACTGCAATCGCTGGGCCGTTTGACGCATTTCTTGTTGTTGAATTTCTTTAACGCGGTCTCTGGTAAAAATAGCACCATATGGATAAGCCTGATTTGTAACCCCGCCAGCGCGGGCAATAAGTTCTGACAGCTTTTCCCCTTTTCGGATTGTATATACACCGGGTTGAAGAAATTCACCTGATAGTAAAACTGCCCCTGCTTCAAAATTGGTATATACACTGCTAACGCGAACGCCTCCGCCGGGGTTCACACTTATTGACCTTAATTCCGTCATGGAAGCATCTATATACTCCCAGTTCATGACCAGATTACCATCCGTGGCTTCTTCATGGTAACTTGTGATTTCAATCCTGCCCATATTAGCGTCGTTTGAAGTGCCGCCAGAAACAGCTAACAACAAATCTACGGCTGTGTCATTGGTAACAGGAAAAACTCCCGGCAACCTCACAGCACCGTCAACTGAAATGATATGTTCTAAAGTAAATGAAAGAAGGTTGTCCACATCCTGATAGACCGAAGGACAATATGCGAAATTATCTTTGGTATTTTTATTTTTTACATTCACGCCTTCCAATTCCATGAGTGCACGGTTGGTAGGGTTTACCGCGACCGAAAGAAGTGTCTCCCTTCTTTGCTCTTCAAGCATCTGCAGCTCTGTATCATCCAGCATTATCTCGCGGTCTTTTTGTTGTTCACGTGTACTTTCTCGTCTAACAAATACAGCACGAATAGCTGTAGCAAACCGGTCTGACTGTGTATCAGATATAATTCGTGCCAGCTTTTTTACCGGCGCACAATAAAGGTTGTTTTTATCACCGTTGGGCAGAAACTCTTCTTCAAGATATTCACTGGTAAAAATAGCCTGTCTAATTACATCCGATTTTAGGAATTCAACATCATTTCTACCAAAGATTGCCACCCGGTCTTCATCTTGGAGGGCAACATTTTCCTCACCAAATAATACTTTCTGTGGGCTAAAAGGTATTAGTTGGCGCGTTTGCGTCATTTGGTCCGTGCGTTCAACCACACCAAATAGCAAATACGGATTTTCGGTTAAATTTTTCACTGATCCTATTAAATCTTTTACAGTTCCAAACACATCTAAAGCACGCACACCAGGAGTTTTAACATGTCCCATAAGGGAAATTTTTCCAACTTGTGAATTTTCAAGTAAATTTACAATGATCATTTCGCCGCTGGTTAAATTACTTTCAAAATCTAATCTTTCATAATTTAATCGTCCATTTTCATCAAACCTAAGATGAGTTAAGGCATTACCATTAGCCCTTATAGCGCCACCGGCCAGGGCCATTGCTTCTGCCGCCCCTATAGTCTGTTGCTCCCCCGGTAATTCATATATTCCGGGGCGTATTACATTACCATCAACGGCTATAGTTGACCTTATGGTCGGCACAATAAGTCTGTCGCCATCCTGTAGGGTTTCAATTTTTGCGCTTGATCCGTCGATAATATTATATAGATCAACAGGTATTCTTTGATCACCACGCTGCAAAATTAAATTTCTTAAAGAACCTGTCTTTTTTACGCCGCCCACACGAAGTAATACTTCGATAGGAGTTGCAAGGCTTGTAGTTCGGACCATAGAAGGGTTTTCAACTTCACCGGCAATCAGAACTGAAATTTGTCGGAGGGTTGCTATAGATAAATAAATCTCTGTGCCAATCAGGCTTTCTGCAACCTGTTTTTCTAACGCCATTTTAACTTCGCCAAAAGTCAAGCCAGCGACACTAAAAGGCGTCAATGATGGAATAATCAGACGCCCTTCTCTATCAACTTTTACTGAAACGATTTCTTCTCTCGAGCCTTTGAAGCTTACGACCAGTGTATCACCAACTCCGAGCCTGTAATTATCAGGAACGGCCCCAGTCATCAATTGATCTCGCAGGGGAAGTCTATCAAAAATAGAATAGCCAAACTGTCTTAAGTAATTATTATCTTCATCGTCAAGGTTATCTATTCTTGAATTATAATCATTCTCGATGATTGAAGGTCCGGCATTTTTTCTTTTTTGCAGTTGTTCACTAAGTCTATTTAGTTGTTCCTGCTCACGAAGTTGATCAAGTGGCGAACGTACCTGTGTCGTCGCTGTAGTTGCCCCTGTTTGACGCCTGATCTGATCAAATAAGTTTTGATCCAGTCCCTGCGCAAACAATTGCGCACTACAAATAATTTCCAAGATAAAGAAGAAAGAAAGTATCTTTGTAATGTTAAGTTTTCTTTTGATCATTCCGTATGAAACCCTATTAAGTTATTCAAATTGTGATATATTAACCATATATCATCAAAGCATATTGGCGAATTTATCATATAAGCATCTAAGCGCAAGTATTACATTATTTATTTAGTGAAACTGACTATCAACAATCCACCACTTTTTATGACTGTCTTTTATCTTTTTTGCCGCTTTTTGGCAACTTTCTTTTGTTTTATATAATCCAAAACATGTAGCGCCACTTCCCGACATCCGACTTATGAGAACATCTTCTGTTTGCGATATCTCATTTATAACTTCAGTTATTTTCACTTCAATATCGCACGCGGCCAATTGCAATGAATTTCTACTCTCTTTTAATTGGTCTAATATGAATGTAAAATTAATTTCATCAGTATATATCTGTCTTTTTTCATCAAAAGCTGAACGTAGGTTATGACTGTGTTTAAATACTTCCTCTGTCGAAACGCTAACCCCGGGGTTTACCAGAAGAAGATATGCTGGTGACTTTAGATTAATTTCACTAATTTCTTCACCTATACCGCTCATTATGCAAGCTGTTGATTTAAGGCAAACTGGAACATCGGCTCCAAGCTTCAATGCAATTTCATTTAGCTTATCTTCATCAACATTCAGGGATAATTTTTCTATTGTTAATTTGAGCGCCGCAGCCGCATCGGCAGAACCGCCACCGATCCCAGAAGAAACCGGTAAATTTTTGATAAGATGAAACTTGATATCAGCTGGCACGCCCGCTTCATTGCATAGTAGACGAGCCGCTTTAATAATTAAATTATCATCAGAGCCTTGTAAGTCGCCCGAAAATGGACCTGATATTTCTAGTGAAAGTCCATCACTAAGTTCTGCGGTCAGTTCGTCACCGACATCGGCAAAAACTACAAAGCTATCAAGTAAATGATAACCATCATCTTTTCTGCCTGTGATTAAAAGATCAAGATTAATTTTTGCCGCAGCTAGCACTATACGCCTTTATTATTTCTTATTAAAACCAACTTTTATTTTGGTCTTTATCCCATCAATTTTATCAGCATCCGGTGAAAGTGAAAGGGCGTGACGCCACTGAAAACGGGCTTCGTTTTTGCGGCCAATAGTCCAGTAGGCATCCCCTAAATGATCATTAATCGCCCAGTCCTGGGTTTGAAGTTGAGCGGCGCGCTCAAGTACACCAACGGCTTCTTCGTCATCACCCATTTTATAAAGAGCCCAGCCAAGACTATCGGCAATATACCCGTCATTAGGGCGAAGTTCCACCGCGCGCTCTAACATACCCTTTGCTTTAACGTAATTTTTCCCCTGGTCCACCCATGAATATGCCAGATAATTCATAACCATTGGCTGTTCAGGTCTAAGCTCCAATGCTTTTTGGAAATCCTTTTCTGCTTCTAACCAGCGCTTTTCCTGATCAAAAACAATGCCTCTGGTATAATATAGCATCCAGTCGCGCTCTATTTCCTCGGTAATAACATCAACAACTTTATTATATGCCGGAATGGCTTCTGCGTATCTTGCATGAGTACGGTAAAATTCAGCGATTGAGTTAAGCACTTCTCTGCTTTTTGGATATTCCGTCTCAAGTTTTTTAAATGCCCTTAACGCTTCATCCGGCTGTTCCATTTCATTAAATAGCCAGGCTCTTTGTAATTTTGACTGAAAATATAACGGACTGTTGTTTGTAATTTCATTTAAGTGCTCAGCAGCCCCTTCAAAATATTTGTCATTTTCAAATATTTGCGCCTGCATAAAATGAGCGAGCGGGAAATCAGGGCTAAAATAAAGAGCATATTGCAGATAGTTTGTCGCTATTTGCGATATATTATCCTGCATCAAAACGACAGCGACCGTATAAAACATTTCGGCGTAGCCCTGATTTACATTTTCTATGAAAGGCTTTTCCGAAATATTATTTTCAGCATTAAATAACCTCGCCTTTAACTGTTCATTCGTCGGGGCTTTTTCGACATATTCTTTATAAACAGTAATTGCCTGTCCATTTTTTTGCTGAGCTCTCATTATGGCGCCGTAAGCCTCAGCAGCTCTTAAATTAAGCAAACCCTTCTGACCTAAAGCCTTAAAATAATAAAGTTCCGCTTTTTGCGCATTGCCCATAAATTCAAATAAAAGGCCGCTTTGATAATAATTAAAGAAATTAAAAGCAGCCTCTTCTTCGAAACTCGAAATAATTTGTTCAACCTCATCAAATCTGCCAAGGTCGGCAAGGGTCCATGCTTTAAAAATAGGTTTTACCAGATTTAAAATACCGGTGCTCGAAAGTTCTTCAGCCATTAACAGTGCTTGATCAAGGTTTTTATTCTTAGCTTGTTCAAAAAATAACAGCAGTGTCGAAATATCACTTTCCTGATCAATATCCTTGAGCCTGTTGGCAATTTTTATTGCCTCATCAATTTTACCGGCCGTAATCAGAACCGTTATGGTAATTTTATTAAGTTCAACATTTTCAGGATCCAGATCAAGCGCTCTTAGGTAATTATCCGCCGCATCGCCGTATTGATTATTTGCGTATGCGTGCCTGCCCGTAAGATATTCACCAAACGGAAAATCCGGTGCATCTGCAGACAGACTTTGCGCATTAACCAGATTTGGGCTGGTCATGAACATAATCAGACAAAGAAAAGTAGTATTTATGAATTTCATAATTTTATTCATTTCTATAGTGGCTCTTTCTGCAATTCTTTAAGCATAAGCTTGATAATCCTAATATTTTACTAAAACGAAGATTACATATTAGGATAATTTGGCCCGCCGCCCCCTTCGGGTACGACCCAGTTAATATTCTGCGATGGATCCTTAATATCACAGGTTTTACAGTGAACGCAATTTTGTGAATTAATCTGCAATGATGGATTTTCACCACCATCATCCACAATAAATTCATAAACCCCAGCCGGGCAAAAACGCACCTCGGGGCCAGCGTATATTTTATAATTCACGTCAAGCGGTATTTTATCATCTTTTAAGGTTAAATGACAGGGTTGGTCTTCACTATGATTGGTATTGGATAAAAACACCGAAGAAAGTTTGTCAAATGTCACCTTCCCGTCCGGCTTGGGATAAATGATTTTTTCACATTCCTCGGCCGGTTTAAGGCAGCTATGATCTGCATCATGACCAAATGTCCATGGAAGCAAAAAGCCAAGCCCGATATTATTAAGCCACATGTCAAAACCAGCATAAAGCGTGCCCCAGAAGGCGCCGAATTTATGAATGGCCGGCTTAGCATTTCGCACCCGTTTAAGATCTTTATAAACCCAGCTCGCTTCATAAGCCGTCGCGTAGCCCGTAAGTTCGTTAGAACCGCCTGCTTCCAGGGCTTTAAAAGCCTCCTCAGCCGCAAGCATCCCCGTTTTCATGGCGTTATGACTGCCTTTTATGCGCGGCACATTAACAAAGCCTGCTGAACAGCCAATAAGCGCGCCGCCGGGGAAGTAAAGTTTAGGCACCGACTGAAGTCCCCCTTCATTAATGGCGCGCGCACCATATGAAATGCGCTTAGCGCCTTCAAACAAGTCTTTAAGTGCCGGATGGGTTTTATAACGCTGCATTTCTTCAAACGGTGACAGATACGGGTTTGCATAATCAAGCCCAACGACGAAACCAACTGCCACCTGATTATTATCTAAATGATAACAAAAGCCACCACCAACGGTGTCACTATCCAGCGGCCATCCCTGACTATGAATAACCAATCCTTGTTTGTGATGTTCGGGCTTAACCTCCCAAAGCTCTTTTATGCCAAGACCGTAAGTTTGCACTTCCCGCCCTTCCCGTAGCGAGAACTTTTCGATCACCTGTTTGGAAAGTGACCCGCGAACTCCTTCGGCAAAAAAAGTATATTTCGCATGAAGTTCCATGCCCTGCATATAAGTATCTTTTTGGCTACCATCTTCCGCGACCCCCATATCACCGGTCGCGATCCCCTTTACGGAGCCATCATCATGATAAAGCACTTCGGCGGCAGCAACATTAGCCGCGATCATGCACTCCTCAATGATTTTATGTGCGTCGTTTCTGCTGCGTGGCTCAACTGTCTCTATCTTTCTGTCTTCGTTAAAGGTGAACACGGGCTCCACAGTCTCTACTTCCAGCGCACCTCTTTCCCGACGTTGCTCATCAAGTATGTGATACAAATCGACTAGCGGTTTCAGTTTTTCAAAGATAGGATCATCAGCCGCTGAATCCTCGGCCGTTAACCAATTACTAACAGTCGTATAAGTGAGGCGTGCATGCGAGTG
>JABJKT010000090.1 GCA_018660225.1 Kordiimonadaceae bacterium | reverse complement strand
GTGATGACATATTTGATTATATCGAGTTTTTCTACAATCCAAAGAGAAAGCATGGTAACAACGGATTGTTGTCACCGATAGATTTTGAACAACAAACAATAATGAAGTCATAAAGTGTCTAACAAATCAGGGGCACATCATAGGTTATCTTCAGCTGCTCGTCTTCTTCGTTGAGTAGGCTTTCTATCTGCTCTTTAATGCCACTGACATAATCATGGAGGGCCTGCGCTTTGGCGTGATCCGGCTTTTCTTTTTGCAGTTTTTGATATAGCGAAGCCGCATCGAAGATATTGAAATCTATCGGTGAGAGCTCATTAAAATGATGATCAATTTTTTCATTTATCATGGTGATGTAAAAACGCGGGAGTTTCCCCCCGCGCTCTCAATATTATATTAGCGTATATCGCCGCCTCTAACCCAAGGTGCACCAGCAGTTTCCATAGCTGATTCAAAGGCCGGAACCGTAGTACTGGTCATGGTAGCAAGGCGCGCTTTAACACCGCCAAACGCATCCACAGCGTAACCAAGCTGCTCACGGCTTTGAATTGTTGGCCCGTAAGTGGTGCCACTGCTTCTGGAAGCGTAGTTGACACGGCTGGTAATCGTTGCCGGTCTTGAACCAAGTCCACCGCGGGACCGTTCACCATTTAACATTTCATCAATGGCGTATAGTTCGGCGCGCATAGCATTATAGTCACCTTCAAGCGCTGCACCGCCGCTTGCGCGGTCCATAGCCATACGGTAAAGCTTTAGCTTATCCATCAGATCCGTAACCGTTGAGTTAGCAGCAGCAACAGATGCCTGCGCGTCCGCCACTTCATTCTGGAAGCGGCTTGCGTCTGCCATGTTTGCGCCTTGAAGTGCTTGATCAGTAATTCTGACCAATTCAAAGCTGACCGGTGCGGCAAGTTCACGTGAAGTACCGTCAGAACGGGCATTAAGTGTCGCGGTGTAAGTACCCGGCACAGCGAATGTACCTGATGGGCGGCGGGCGTTATTACCACTAGTTTCGCTGGTAATGGCCACTTGCGCTGCATGACGCAAGTTCCATGTTACACGGTTAACACCTTTTTTATTGGCCGCTTCCACATTACGGATCACATTACCGTTCGCGTCTTTAATGGTGATATAAAGCTCCGGTTCTGCCTCACGGCGTTCGGCTTCAAGCACATCAAAGGACGGGAAGGTTGTGCCCTGCCCGTCTTTCACCAAATCCTTATCTGCTTCAACACGAATGTCTTTTGCGGATTTAAGGCTGTCTGTTAGGTAATATGTCATAGTGGTACCAAAAGCAGGGTTTTTAGCGGTCCATTGCTCATCACCCTGACTACCGCTATGCAAAGTATCTTCGCGGTACCAAGGTGTCTTGGCATTGGCAAATAACAGCGCTTCACTTTCAAGACTGTCCGCATTAAGACCACGAAGTGCCGTATAATCATCAAGGATGAATATACCGCGCCCGAAGCTACCAGCCACCAGATCATTTTCCCGGCGCTGAATACGTACATCACGGAATGATATAGTAGGCACATCGCCCGTTAGCTCAATCCATTGATCACCACCGTCGACGGTGAAATAAAGACCAAATTCAGTTCCAAGGAACATCAGGTTTTGATCCACATGATCCTGAGTGATACGCCAAACAAGCGTTTTATCAGGAAGTCCACCGGTAATCATGCTCCACGATTGGCCGCGGTTGGTGCTTTTAATCAGATAAGGGGCATAGTCGCCTTCTTTATGATTATCAAGCGCCGCATAAACCGTATCGGCATCAAAGCGGTCAGCACGGATATCATTGACATATGAATTTTCCGGAACGCCGTTTATATCGCCCACTTCATAACGGGTCCAATTTTCACCGCCGTCCGATGTCATTTGAATAAGACCGTCATCAGTACCCACATAAAGGATATTTTCATCAACAGGACTTTCAGCCACATTAGCAATGGTAAAGAAATTTGACATAGCGCCAAGATCCCAACCGGCTTCGCGGCTCCAGGTTCTGTCCATCATTGGCATATGAAGTCTATTGCCATTGCGGGTCAGATCACCAGATATTGCTCGCCAGCTATCCCCACGATCATCAGAACGCCATAAGCGCTGCGATGCGTGATAAAGCCGGGCTGGATTATGATGCGATACATTAATCGGCGCATCCCAGTTAAAGCGTTCCGCCGGATCACCCGGTGCCGGTTGTGGCTGAACGGATACATTTTCACGCAGCAGCGCATCATGGCGCATCAGGCCGCCCTGCTGCATCTGTGAATACATAATGTTCGGGTTGCCCGGCTCGGTCGCCGGTTGATGGCCATCAGCACCCATCGTCAGATACCAGTCGGAATTTTTAATGCCGTTCGCACGCATAGTGCGGCTAGGCCCGCCCTGGGTCGAATTATCCTGTGTACCGCCAAATACATTATAAAACGGTAGTGCATCATCCATGGCCACCTTATAGAACTGTGCCACAGAGATACCCTGCATAAAGCGCCATGAAGTCATATCATCGCGACTTTCATAAACACCGCCGTCCGATCCTATCAAAATAAAATCTTTATCGGTAGGATGAAAGGCAAAAGCATGATCATCAACATGACGGTTTGTGGTATTGACATTGGCCCAAGTTTTACCGTCATCATCAGAATAATAACTTTGCGCATTGACCATATAAATTCGGCCGTAAGTATGCGGATCAGCGAAAATTTCTTGATAATAATGGGGACCTGTGCCGCCTGACATCTGATCAGACATCTTACTCCAGCTCGCCCCTTTATTTGTTGAACGGTAAAAACCGCCTTTTTTCTGATCAAGTTCTATTACAGCATAAACCACATCGGTATTTATCGGGGATACCGTAATACCCATTTTACCCATATTACCTTTGGGTAGGCCTTCTGTCATTTTTGACCATGTTTCTCCGCCATCGTCTGATGTATAAAGCGCCGATCCCGGCCCTGTGTCCATCAAAGCAGCAATGGTGCGTTGACGCTGCCATGCTGCGGCATAAAGTTTATCGGGATTGCTTGGATCCATGGCAAGCGAGCCAACACCGGTCCATTCATCAATTTCAAGCACATTATTCCATGTTTGCCCGCCGTCGGTTGTTTTATAAACACCGCGCTCACCGCCTTTAGACCAAAGCGGCCCCTGCGCCGAAACC
>JABJKT010000089.1 GCA_018660225.1 Kordiimonadaceae bacterium | reverse complement strand
TTTTGATTTCGTTAACGACGAAGGTAGACTTAGTGGTGTTTCAGGTGATTTTTTAAATGAAATATCTAAACGGTTAAATGTTGATTTTGTCTGGGCAGGTAATGAAAACTGGAATGATGGACTTTTGAAAATTCATTCTCGTGATGCTGATATGATCACATTGATAGCGCCAACTAAAGAAAGACAAAGTTTTCTTGAGTTTTCAGAAGCATACCTGAACTTGGAAAGTGTGATATTTGCTCGTGATGATAGTTCTGTTTATACGAATATGGATGCTCTTGATGGTAGGACACTTGTGCAATTAAAAGAAACCGCAATAATTGGTTACCTCAGTGAAAACTATCCTAACATTAAAATTATCGAAGCAGAATCCTTTAAAGAGGCTCTTGAACTTCTTTCCTCAGGAGGCGCAGACGCACTCATAGAGAATATTCCTGGGGGACTTGCTAACATTTCTAACTTTGGCATTAAAAATTTAAGAATTGTAGGAACAACACCATATTCTGAGGCATTGACATTTGGGATTTCATCCGAACTACCACTTCTGAGCAGTGCAATTCAAAAGACTTTAACAAATATTGGTATTGAAGCCAGAAGTGTAATATTTACGAGATGGCTTACACAACGGATTGTCCCCAAGGTTGATTATGGGCCTCTCTATTATGTAATTGGATTAGCTGTCATCATTCTGATTGCATCATATATATGGGTTGGAAAACTTCGTCAAGAAGTCTCAAAGCGCGTTCAAGCTGAAACTAAGGCTAATATAGCAAGCCAGGCAAAGTCTGATTTTCTTGCATCCATGAGCCATGATTTAAGAACTCCGCTCAATGCTATCATTGGTTTCTCAGAAACCCTTTTACAAGAAACTTTTGGACCTATAAAGAATAAGAAGAATGTCGAATATATAAATGATATTCATTCATCAGGTGAATACCTACTCCACCTCGTTAATGACATTCTTGATTTATCTGCTCTTGAGGCAGATCAAAGAGAACTTAATTATGAAAGTTTTGACGGCGAACAGCTCACTTTAGAATGTAAAAATATTGTCTTTAAATTAGCTGATGATAAAAATATTGATATTGCTATAAATAATACAGAAAAGTTACCTAACGTTTATGCGGATAAAAAAGCTGTAAAGCAGATATTAATGAACTTAATTACAAACTCTATAAAGTTTACACCACCCAACGGGAATATAACTATTAGTTATAACGTCTCTGATGATAATTATTTTTTCCAAATTTCAGATACAGGATGGGGTATATCGGAAGAAGCCATTAAAATAATTGACAGACCCTTTACGAGGGCTGAACCTTCAGCATTAATTAGTCATGAAGAGGGTACGGGATTGGGCCTTTCTATCGTAAAGTCTTTAGTTGATGTTCATGGGGGTGAATTAAATATCGAGAGTATAGTAGGCGAAGGAACAACAGTTACAATTTCCTTACCACTACAGAATACTGCTAAATTAAGTTAATTAACTGGAGCCATATAGCTTCTCGCGAATGTCTGCTTTGGGCCGAAAGCAGACTCTCAGAATTTAGCCTAAATACTAAACCAATATTGATTTCGGCTGTCACTACTGCACATCCATCCTGTCTGTCTGACCCGTATCCATGGGAATTTTGTTGGCGGGGCAGGTGGAGGATGTATCGGGTCCGCTGGTGAAGACGTCCATATAGGTTGCGGTGGCGTAGGATGTGAAGCCGGGAACGCCGTCTACTATGCTGCTATCAACCACGTGGGGGAATTCGACGAAGATTGAATATGGATGACCCGTTTTTAGGAACTCTGCTTCAACGACTATTTCGCTTACATCAAATTTTGTGTATTCGCCTTGAAACGGCAGTCCGGTATGGGTGATCCGTTCGCCGTAGCAATCGGCCATCACCACAAAAATCATATCATCGACAATGCCTTTTGGATCCTTTCTGCCATTTGAATAATCAGTCCAGCGAATGGTCAGCTGCTTGGCGGGATCAATGGCGGTGGAAGGGACTTTGTTTTCGTCCTGATGAAAAGTGATGGTAACGGGGGCGGGAATATCTGTTTTACCGCCCGGCCCGGCAATATTCATGGTCGCACTTACTGATCTATCTTGAAGTTCAATCGTGAAGGTATAATCGCCGTTGGGGTAAGCCGCATCCAGCTCGGTTACGCTGTCAAAATGACCGCCTTCGAAATAATAATCATGGTCGCGTTTTACGTAAGACATTGGACGATCAGGATCCGCATCACGAATAATGGTCGCGCCTTTAATGTCCCTGCCTTCGTTAAAGAATATTTCTGAAAACATGTGATTATTTAGAAATTCGAGGCTGTCATCGGGGCCTTGTGAATAATTGGCTGATTTTACCATGACATAAAAACTTATATCACCTTGAGCAACTGATTTAGGCTCAGGGGCACAGGACATAATCATTGAACATAGACATCCCGTCAGGCAAAGTTTTTTAAGCATTAATTATCCCTATTTGTGTTTTGTCTTCTTTCATTTATAGTCAATAAATAAATATAGGGAAATAAAATGTCAGATCGTCGGTCTTTTTTACAATATATGCTCATCGGTGCCTCTACTGTTGGCGCGCCAACGTTTGCCAGAGATTACCATAAAGAGCTTGGCCAGAAGCCTTTCATCAATGCCATTGGTGCCTATTCTTCGCTAGGCGGCGAAGAAATGTGGCCCGAAGTGATAGAGGCGATGGACTATGCCGCCCACAACAAAGCCGATATGGAAGAGCTTCATGATGCGGTCGGAAGAAGGATAGCTGAGCTGGTCGGTTCTGAATATGCTTGTGTAACGGCTGGGGCAACGTCGGCTATTATGCTGGCGACGGCCGGATGCATGTCGGGGCTTGATCCGGAGTTACTTCACGCTCTTCCTCATCCACCTGAAGGGGCAAAAGACGAAGTAATATTGCAAACATCACATCAATATCTCTACGACAGGGCCCTGCGGACGCCCGGGGCAAAGCTCATCTTTGTTGATAGCGAAGAAGACCTCCGCGCGGCGATCGGTCCTAAAACGGCGATGATGTTTTATGTTCGTAAAATGAAAGGGCAGATAAGCCTTGAGCGCTGGATTGAAATAGCCAAAGAGCTTAATGTGCCGACCCTATGTGATGCGGCAACGACGGTGCCGCCTATTCAGGCATTGCTTGATACGGTGCAGCTTGGTTTTGATCTTTGCTGCTTTTCGGGCGGAAAAGGTCTTCGCGGGCCTTATAGTGTGGGGCTTCTTCTTGGGCGAAAAGATTTAATTATGGCCGCTAAAGCAAACGGCTCACCTAATCATGCGGCCTTTGGTCGTTCCATGAAAGTAGCACCGGAAGAGTATCTTGGCATGATGGTCGCCGTTGAGGTGGCCCTTCAGCATGATGAAGAGGCTGACTTGGTTCATTATAAAAAGCTTACCAACTATATGGCGGCGTCTATAAATGAGCTTGACGGGGTAACGGCGGAGGTTGTGATTGATCCTGAGCAGGGCTATGAACCGTTCGTTAAATTAGAATGGGACGAGAACAAATATAAGATTAACAAAGATGATTTAAAATTGGCGCTGCGAAATGGTGATCCCTGTATTGAGATCAGGGCTATTTTTCTGGCTTTCGGTGAATTTCATTTCACCGCTAATATGTTAAAGGCGGGCGAAGAAATCATCGTCGCCAACCGGGTAAAAGCAATTTTACTCGAGAATTTGTAAGGGGATATGGACATGACAACAAGACGCAGATTTATAAAAACAGCAACCGCCCTTTACCCGCTAAGCTTAATGGCATGCGCCGCTGAGAAGTCGGATGAGGCCACTGCGGAAGTAAAGCAAGAAACATATAAAGCGCCGACCACATTTGCCCGTGATTATTTCGGCGAAATTGGTGTCACGCCGCTTATCAATGCGGCGGGGGGTTATTCTGCTTTCGGCGGTGCGCGTATGCGGCCCGAAGTGGCCGAAGCGATACGTTACGGCACTTATAATAAAGCCAAGGTTGATGACCTTCATGATGCGGTCGGCGAGCGTATCGCTGAAATGGCTGAGGTGGAAGCGGCTATGGTTACATCTGGTGCGACGGCAGCGATGGTTTTATCCACGGCAGGCTGCATGACCATGGGCGACCAGGAAAAAATAGAACAGCTCCCCACCACTGACGGGCTTAAAAGTGAAGTGATTATTCAAAAAAATCATCGCTATACTTATGACCGGGCGTTAACCGTTGCCGGGGCGACGTTGGTTGAAGTGGCAAATGAACAAGAGCTGCTCGCGGCGATAAGCGATAAAACTGCGATGATGTTCTGGTTGCTAGCTAACCATAATCCTGATGGGGACAGCATACCCATGGACCGCTATCTAGCCATCGCCGGCGAGCATAATATTCCGACCTATCTAGACGGTGCGACAATGACACCGCCAGCGAGCAACGTAATAGACGCCTGTAATCTTGGTTTTGATTTGGTCGGGTTTTCCGGCGGCAAGGGGCTTCGCGGTCCTTATAGCGCGGGGTTACTCCTCGGCAGAAAAGATCTGGTTCATTATGCACGGATTAACGGCTCACCTTATTCACGGGCTTTAGGCCGGGGAATGAAGGTGGCGCCTGAAGAATATCTCGGCATGATGGTCGCGTTTGAAACGGCCCTTTCCATTAATGAAGATGAAGATTTCGCCAGAAAAAGGGTCGTTTTTTCCCGCATGTCGGATCAGATGAATGATGTGCCAACACTCAAACAAAATGTCATTGTCGATGAAGGGATGGTGAGTGAGCTTTATCTTGATTTGGAATGGGACCAGGCGGTTATTAAAATGAC
This sequence comes from Kordiimonadaceae bacterium, assembly GCA_018660225.1. Taxonomy (GTDB): domain Bacteria; phylum Pseudomonadota; class Alphaproteobacteria; order Sphingomonadales; family Emcibacteraceae; genus Pseudemcibacter. The sequence goes on along the minus strand of JABJKT010000089.1, from coordinate 11,330 downwards.
CAACGAAGAATTGATTGATGAGCTTAAAGCAGGCAATCCTTCAATACGGTTTCGGGCACTGAAATTTGCTGGTGGCCGCATTCATATCTCCACTGCCGCACTAGCCGAAGGTCAGGAAATAACCGTCGGTCAGCGCGTAAAAAAAGTATTGATGAGCAGAATGTAATTATTCGGCAGGCTCATTATCTGTAATCAGTGGGGCGGTCCCTTTGATAAGGGGATTTGAGGTCAGGAAGTAAGCGACGCCAATAAAACCGGCACCACCAATGATATTGCCGACAGACACCCAGGCGAGGTTATAAAGCATTCCCGTAATGGAAACACCTTCAGGGTGATTACCAAGAAGTGAAATGGCGAATACGGTCATATTGGCAATACCGTGTTCAAACCCGGCGGCGACAAAGGCAAACAGGCACCAGAAAATCAAAATGCATTTTGCCGTGTCATTATCAGTTTTGGATGACATCCAGATCGCCAGACAGATAAGCCAGTTACAGATGCTGGCCCGGGCCAGAAGCTCAATGATACCACTGTTCATTTTCGAATCTGCGAGTGTGTGAACGAGGGCCGTGCTGTCACCCAGAAAACCGCTACCACCACCAAGAACAAATAAACAGGAAAGCAGGACGGCGCCGAATAAGTTGCCGCACCAGCAGATAATCCAGTCTTTAACGACTGTGAAAAAGGATACTTTCTTATAGAAAAAGCCGAAAGTCATATACATGATGTGGCCGGAAAAAAGCTCGGCTCCGGCAAAGACGATCAGGGTCAGCGTAATGCCGAAGAAGCAGCCCATGATCAATTTCTGTGAAACCGCTTCAGCTTCGTTGCCCAGAGTAAGGATCAGCATAATACCAATGCCCACATAAGCGCCCGCCATCATGGTCGAAAGCAGAAAGCCAACCGGGTTTCTTCTGAAATAATTAATTTTTACGACTGCAATTTCTGAAAATTGTTTAGTGGTATCTACATGCATAGAATGCCTCATGATATTAAGTTACTATTTTACCTGAGACCCTGTTTTTTTTATGAGTGAACTTTATTCTGCTCAAATACATTTGTCTAGAGCTATTCTAATATAATAAATTAATTGAGATCAGGATTGGCGCGCAGTCGCTGGGCCATATAATCAACGAAGGATCGTACTCTGGCAGATACAATACGCCCTTCCTGATGAATAATATGAACTGGTACAGCAGGTAGTTCAAACGAGCTTAATATTATTTTTAACTGGTTCTTGGCGAGATAAGGGGCAACCTGATATGATAAAAGATTGGAAATCCCCCATCCCTTTAAAGCAAGTTCAATTACGGCATCGTTCGTATTCATTTTAATCTGCGAATTTACTTTTATATTTTTAATTTTACTGTCTTCCCTATAGGGCCATTCGTTTGCCGCACCGAGCGCCATGGATTTGATTAATTTATGATCCGTTAATTCTTTGGGATGCGAGGGCATGCCATTTTTTTTAATATAATCCGGTGAAGCAAAGAAAACCCGCCTGACTGAACCAACCCGGGTCGCGGTAAGGGAGCTATCAGGGAGTTCGCCGATGCGGATGGCAACATCAATGCCTTCATCCATTAAGTTGACAATCCGGTCCACAAACATTCCGTGGCAGGTAACGAGCGGGTACATGTCCGCATATTCACCAATAATAGGTGACACATAAGTTCGCCCAAACAAAGCCGGCGCCGTAATGCATAAATTTCCTTGTGGTGTTGTGTGAGTGCCAGTGGCCGCCGCTTCGGCTTCGGAGAGATCTTGTAAAACCCGTTTGCTATCCTGATAGAAGTTTAAACCGCTTTTGGTTAAGCGCACCGATCTGGTCGTTCTAATAAAAAGACGTGTGCCAAGATGCTCTTCAAGTTGGGCAATGGCCCTGGTGACTGCGGGGGGAGACATGGTTAGCATACGGGCCGCTTCAGCAAAACCCTCGCACTCTGCTACTTTGATAAATGTTTCTATTGATCGAAAGCGGTCCATTAATTATTCCATAAAATGAAATTATATATTCAATATTATACATATTCAGTCATTTAATGAAATAGATTATTTATTGATCAACCGGACAAATTGTCCGATTAGCAATTTAATCATTAATTTAGAAAGATATCATTATGAGCAGAATTAACACCGTGACACCAGAAACGGCAAATTTGGACCAGAAAAATTTATTGAACGCTATTGAGGGCCAAATGGGCATGGTCCCAAACTTCCTTGGCGTGCTGGCACAATCGCCTGATGCACTGAAAGCTTTTTTAGGGCTTCATGAAATTGCAGCAGGCGGCGCGCTTGATCCACAGACACGTGAGCGTATTGCGCTCGTCATTGCCGAAGAAAACGCCTGTGAATATTGTGTTGCCGCCCATACGGCAATTGGTCGCAAAGCAGGGCTTACGACAAGTGAAATAGAAAGCAATAGAGCCGGATCTTCGCAAGACGCAAGAGCGGCGGCAGCGGTAGAATTTGCTCGCAACTTAAATGAGCATAAGGGTGATCTTACCCAGGCTGAATTTGAAGCCGTTCGTGCCGCGGGTTATAGCGACGCAGAAATCGTTGAGATCATCACCCATGTAGGAATGAATATTTTAACCAATTTAATTGGCAAAGCTGTGCAGGTGGAAATTGATTTTCCAAAAATAGAGCTGTTAAAAGCCGCATAATTATAAAACCAATAGCCGTTCGGGTGACAAGCCTGAACGGCACCAACTAAAGGAAAGTGAAATGGCCCATAAATATGCAGAACTAATGTTTACCGGTAGCGTAAAAAGCATTCAAGAAACTGAAGGCAGCCGGAATAGTTATGCCAAGATGGAACAAGGCGAGGATTATAATAATGTTATGAGCGAGAAAGAAGCCGAATTTATTATGATGCGCGACAGCTTTTATATGGCATCTGTTAGTGAGACCGGCTGGCCTTATGTTCAGCACCGCGGCGGGCCACAGGGTTTTATCAAAATAATTGATGCGCAGACCATCGGCTTTGCCGATTTCCGTGGTAACAAACAATATATCAGCGTGGGAAACTTCAATAAAGACGACCGTGTTTCGTTATTTTTTATGGATTATAAAAACAAAAGACGTTTAAAGATGCTTGGCCGAGTAGCGGTTGTGGATGCGGCAGAGACGGATATTCTTGAAAAACTCACTGTAGCCGATTATCGTGCACGGGTGGAACGCGGATTAATTATTAAAATCGAAGCCTTCGATTGGAATTGTCCACAGCATATCACACCAAGATATACTGAGGCGGAGGTAATGATGACTACTCAAGCTTTACAGGACAAGATTGCTGAACTTGAAAAGCAACTGGCGAATTAAACCAGTTTATAAAAGGATTGGAAATGAAACTATTTATTATTCTACTTTCTATTTTGTGCTCAAGCACGGCTTATGGCGATCAAAAAGAGTATGGCGCAGCGGCTACCGATATCGAGGAACTTTCGCAATTTGAATATATGCGCGGGGACTGGGTGGTACATATGCAAGCGAGTGATGAGCGCGGTAATTTTAAAGAATTAGAAAATGTTGCCTATGTTACAGCATATTACCATAGTGACGGTCGCAGTTTTCAAAGCGAATTTACAATGGATAATGGTTTTTTTTCAACGGATATAAGAAGCTATAATGTGGCTGAGAATAAGTGGCAGATAATGTTTTTAAATTCAAAAGCGCAGCGGTGGCACAAATTTGACGCCTACCGACTTGACGGTGAAATGACCACAATCGTTCCTGGCGGTTATAGCGGTGAGGAAGAGTTTGATATTAAAGCCGTGGACCGTGATGTCACCAAGGACGGCTTTCGCAAACACGTTTATCACTCATATGATGGTGGGTTAAGCTGGGTAAAAAAATATATCATGACGTCCAGTCGGCGAAATTCTGAATAAAAAAGCCCGCCAAAAATAGTTTTTCAGCGGGCTTATATTATATTGAATTATCTCACGATCGGTAGAACAACATAAGACGGATGTTCTGCTGAAAGATGGACGGTGTTATGAGCAATAACGCCTTCGCTTTCATCATAGTTATTGCCGCCAGTATTGAGGTTTCTTGCAAACTTCGGGAAGTTTGAAGAGGTTACTTCAACGCGGATGCGGTGGCCTTTTTCAAAGCTGATGCTGGTGGTCATTGGTGTCATATCAATTTCATATATTTCACCTTTTTCCATCAGAACCTTTTTGTCGTATCCTTCGCGGTAGCGGGCGCGAAAGATCGTATCATCAATGATATAAGCCGTACCGTCAGGGGCTACATCAACAAGCTTCACAGCAAAGTCGGTATCTTTTGCGTCCGATGAGACGTGAAGAATAGCATCAACAAAGCCGGTGACTTCAATCGGCTCGTCAAGCGGATCACTGGTATAAACAAGAACGTCCTGTCTTGCTTCAATGGTTCGTTGATCAAAGGCACCAGCGGTTACAATGCCGCCATTACAGCAGTCACCGCCACCAATGGTTTTAACCGGGATCATCGGATCATAATCATAGCTGTCTGATCCGTTACCGCTCGGGGCATTAAAGCTGAGCTTACCGTCACCATAAAGGCTGTTGGCATTTCCGTCTGATGTCAGATACATCTTAACTTGTTCAGCAGCAACTGGGGGCCATTGATCATCGCCTTGCCATATGTTTGAGCCCATTGTGTAATATTGTACATGTGGTGTTTCAGGGTCCATGGCGTCTTCGTCGCCCTTAAGCCATTTATCAAACCAGTCATATACCAAGCCATTTACGTCAAAGCTCGTATCACCAATATTACGTTCACCAACAACAAAGTCAGGACCGAGGCTAGCGAAGCGACAATGCGGGTTAGGCGCAGCAACAACATATTGGTTGTCACGAACTTCCGCGTCCACGCCATTAGCGCGAGCATGATTAAACAGCGTCATGTTCGGGCCGATGGATACGTCATACCATGAATTAAACCAAAGCCCGGGTACGCCCCATGGCTCGTTATCATGATAAAGGCCGCCTTCAAACCAGCCTGGTGAAGCCGGAGTGCGCGAAACAAATTCTTCAAATGTTCCTTCAGGCTCGCCCATGCTTGTTAACAGGTCTTGAATTGGAAGGTGAGAAATTTGTGTTTCCCAATCAATAGAAGGTTTGTTGGTTGATAGGTCATTATATTGACTGATGCGGGTTCTCATTTCCGGTGTTAAGCCTGCGGGGATTTCAGCACGAAGCGGATTATTAACACCGTAAAGCCATATAAAGAAGAGAATGCGCTGTACGCCACCGGTGTACCAGTTGCCATGTTCCCAAAAGTCACCAACGCGACCAATGCCAGCGCCGGAAGCCTGCGGGATCATAGCAGCATGGGCCGGATGGTCCATAGCGGCAAGGCCGTGTTGCCATTCCGCAGTAGAGGAGCAACCGATGGTGCCAACTTTACTATTTGACCAGCTTTGTCCGGAAATCCAGTCAAGGGCATCATATCCGTCGGTGCGCGGGTAGCCAAGAATTTCAAACTTACCTTCGGAGAAATAACGCCCACGTTCATTTTGTAACACATAGGCATAACCACGACTGACGGCTTCCACGGTATTTCTGAGTGTGGTGCCACGAAGCGTGTTCATATTATAAGGCGTGCGGACAAAAATTGTTGGCACAGTACCCTCAGCATCTTTAGGACGGTAAATATCAGACGAAAGGCCAATACCGTCGCGCATAGGCATAAGGACCTTTGATTCAACAACAGCAATTTCTTTTAGAATTTTCTTTAAGGCATCTTCGCTATATTTCGAATAATCCTGGGCCGAAGCAGGGCTTATCAATATTGTAACAAGCAGTCCCGTAATCAGGTTAATTATTTTTTTCAATTCTTCCTCCACTTTGTTTTTATATTTAGAGTGCTTTACCGACTATACTGCACCGTCATAAATTGTAAACAGCATGCTACATCATAACAACTATTTGACTAACCTCACTCTATTAAGCTAAGCTTCGCCCTTCACGAATAAAAAAATATTAATAAATTTACAATAGGGGAAATGTGGTGTTGGGGATTAGCACCACTTATTTAAAGGGAATAACGTTATGTCATTAACAGTAATATTAAATTTAGCCGTTTTTGTCGGGCTTTTGGCTTTGCTTGCGAAATTCAGCAAGCAGGACATGAAGCTTTCGAGAAAAGTATTTATGGGCTTAATCGCAGGTGTAGCCTTTGGTTTTGCTCTTCAGGTTTTATATGGAGTGGGAAGCGATGCCATTAATGGGACGCTTGAATGGACCAATGTGGTCGCCAACGGCTATATCCGCCTTCTTTATATGATCATCATGCCGCTTATTATGATTTCAATGGTCGCGGCCGTTGTTAAAATTGATGAAGTAGCCTCACTTGGTAAAATTGGTAGCTCAGTAATAGGCGTTTTGGTCTTTACGACCATGATAGCGTCACTTGTTGCAATAGGGGTAACCGATTTATTCAACCTTACGGCAGAAGGTATGGTTGCCGGTGACCGTGAAGCGGCCCGTGCCATTGCCCTTCAAGGCAGAGTGGGAAGCGTATCGGACTTAAGTGTCGCTTCAATGATTGTACAGTTTATTCCAAGAAATGTATTTTCCAGCATGGCCGGTGCTGCCGGACCATTATCGATCATTTCGGTGGTTGTTTTTTCCATTCTTCTCGGCGTAGCAGCCCTTAAGACGATGAAGGAAAATGCTGAACATAAAAAATCATTTCTTCATTTTATTGAAGTTGCTCAAGCGGTGATTATGTCACTGGTTAAAATGGTTATGTCTTTTACACCGTACGGTGTTATGGCCCTTATGACGAAGGTGGTTGCCAGTTCAAGTCTCGCGGATATTTTGAACTTGGGAAAATTCATCGTCGTTTCTTACATAGCAATTGCCATTATGTTTTTTGTTCATGGTGGACTTCAAGCCCTTGTAGGATTTAGTCCCAAAAGGTTCTTTAGCGGGGTATTCCCGGTTCTTACTTTTGCTTTTACCTCAAGAAGCTCAGCGGCCTGTATTCCACTAAGTGTTGATGCGCAGACCCGTAAATTAGGGGTTCCAAAATCAATTGCAAATATTGCCGCCACCTTTGGCGCGACAATTGGTCAAAACGGCTGCGCCGGTATTTATCCGACAATGCTTGCTGTTATGGTTGCCCCTACGGTTGGCGTGGAAGTTGATTTTCAGTTCCTTGCTACTCTGGTAATGTTTGTCACCATTAGTTCATTCGGTGTTGCCGGTGTTGGTGGCGGTGCTACTTTTGCAGCGCTGATCGTGCTTCCGCTTATGGGACTTCCCATTGAGATTGTCGCACTGCTGATTTCCATTGAGCCGCTTATTGATATGGCGCGTACAGCGCTTAACGTAAATGGATCGATGACTGCGGGTGTTATTACCAGCCGGCTTATTAGCGTTAGCGAAACAGAGCAACAAGAGCAACCTGCGGAATAAAAGAACTTTTATAATTATAATTAATACGGCGCATTCAATTGAGTGTGCCGTATTTTTTTATAGGAATGAGCGATCAAATATGTTCTAAATAAAATGATTTTATATAGGAAATATTTTTAATGCCATCGGTCGAACAACTCATACCTTTTATTATAGCAGCAATGATCTTTGCCTTTATACCGGGTCCTGCCATTCTATATACAGCGGCCCAGACTTTGGCTAAAGGAAAGCGCGGTGGTGCCTTTGCCGCCTTTGGTATTCATGTTGGGGGTATGGCACATATTATCGCTGCTGCCGCAGGCCTTTCTGCCGTATTTACCCATTCACCGCTAGCCTATACTGCCTTAAAAATATTTGGTGCGGTTTATCTGGTCTGGCTTGGAATTGGTATTATACGCGGAAAACTGGATGCCAGTGAACTACCCCATATGAAAAGTAATTTAAAAAAACGTGTATTCTTTGATAGTATGATGGTCGAAATATTAAATCCAAAAGTGATAATATTTTATATTGCGTTTTTGCCACAATTTGTTGACCCAACGGCGGCTTATCCGCTGTGGTTACAATTTGTTATTCTTGGTACGATCAATAATATATTATTTTCACTGGTTGATATTTGCGTTATATTTTTAACATCAGCAATAATTGGTGGACTTAAGAAGTCAGAAAGACCACAAAAAATAATGAGATGGGTATCCGGAAGCACCTTAATGGGACTAGGTGTAAATCTGGCCATTTCTGATAAATAAAAAGTAAGAGGAAAAGTAAATGTTATTTAATGGCTTATCAGAAGTTGGCGACGATCCAATTTTACTGGTTTCAACAATGTTTAAAGCGTCAAAAGACCCCAATAAAGTTGATTTGGGTGTTGGTGTTTATAAAGATGCGCAGGGCCACACGGCAATATTAAACAGTGTGAAAAAAGCAGAGCAATTCTTGGTCGAAAACCAAGAGACAAAGACCTATTTATCACCAGCCGGAAATCCTGAATTTAATGCTTTAGCGCAAAACATGATGTTAGGTGAAGATCATGCGGCCGTAAAAGAAAACCGGGTGTCGACCTTTCAAACGCCGGGCGGCACGGGCGGTATTCGCATCGGGCTTGAATTTGTGAAAGCCTGTAACGCGAATGCGAATATTTGGATATCAGATCCTACATGGCCAAACCACACCGCTATAACAAAGGCACTTGATTTAAATCCGAAGCAGTACCGGTATTATGATATCAAGCGCGGTGAATTTCTTTATCAAGAGATGCTCGAAGACTTAAGTGCGGCGCAGGCAGGTGATGTTGTAATTTTACATGGCTGCTGTCATAACGCATCGGGCGCGGACCTTAGTCACGCCCAGTGGAATGAGCTTGCGGATTTAATGTTAGATAAGGGGCTTGTTCCATTTGTTGATTTTGCTTATCAGGGCTTTGCCAACGGTATTGAAGAAGATAGTTACTCTGCCCGCCTTATAGCTAAAAAATTGCCGGAAGCGTTGATTGCGAGTTCATGTTCGAAAAACTTTGCTATGTACCGCGACCGCGCAGGCGCCATTACATTAATTTCACCGTCTGCTGACGTTCACGGGACCAATAAGTCGCATATGTTAAAAGCAGTGCGGGCGAATTATTCTATGCCACCTGATCATGGCGCGGCAGTTGCGGCTCATATTTTAGGAAATCCAGACCTTAAAGCAGAATGGATGACTGAAGTTGACGAAATGCGAAACCGCGTTAAAAAAATGCGTGCTTTATTCGTTGAAAAAATGGATAAAAAAGCACCCAATAGCGGCTTTGGATATATCAAAGAGCAAAATGGTATGTTCTCATATCTGACATTATCGGCAGAACAAATCCAAACGCTGATTAATGATCATAGTATTTTCTTTATGGCCAATGGTCGCGTAAATATGGCCGGTCTTACCGAGGCCAATATAGATTATGTTACCGATGCCATTGCGTCACTTTTTAAATCATGAAACATTATGAAAAATTGGTCTGATATAGCGCCTGCCGGGCGTCCATTTATAAAAATGCAAGGGCTTAAAAACCACTTTGTCATTATAGATGGGCGCGCTAAACCTTTTAAGCCAAGTGTTGATGAAATAAAGTATATTTGTGATATTGGTGTCGGTCCCGGCGCCGAACAGATTATAGTGATTGAGCCAATTACCGAGCACGGACATGGCGCTTACGCCAGATCACGGATCTATAATTCTGACGGCACGGAGGCTGAAGCCTGCGGAAATGCGACCCGGTGCGTGGCAAAGCTTCTAATGCAAGAGAGCGGCCTTGATAGCCTCGGCATTGAAATAAATTTTGAAGTGCTTAAGTGTCAGCGCGATGGCGAAAATATCAGTGTGGAAATGGGCAAAATAAGTTTTGATTGGGACCAGATACCACTGGCAGAAGAATGTGATACTCTTCACGTGGATATAAAAGACGTGGGCATTAGTGACGGGGTTGCCGTCAATGTTGCAAATCCGCATCTTGTTTTCTTTGTTGATGATTTTGATGCGGTGGATCTAGCTACAGTCGGTTCAAGGGTACAGAAAAACCCGCTGCTTCTAAAGTCCGCAAATGTGGGACTTGCTGAAATAATTGATAATACACATATCAAGTTTCAGGTTTATGAAAGGCCGGGCATGCTGACGATGGCTTGTGGCAGTGGTTCTTGTGCGGTGGTCGCTGCTGCGAGGGCGCGGGGACTAATTAGTTCTGATTATGCTTTTGTCCAGATGCCGGGCGGAACTTTAAAAATAACCTATAAGGATGACCGTTCGCCCGTTATGTCGGGACCTGCGGAATTTTGTTATAGCGGCCATTTGGCCATATAAGGGAAATAGTAATGAAAAAAATAGTGATGGTACTGATTATGGGACTTTTAACGGCGTGTGGTTCAGAAAAAACACTAGATGAAAAATTAGCAGAAGTTGATCAGATTTTTACCGCTTATGATAGTGCGGCCCTGCCAGGAGCGGCAGTGATGATCATTGAAAACGGTGAAGTGATCCTGCAAAAGGGTTACGGTATGGCTCATTTTGCCACTAATTCTCCGGTTACAGCCAAATCAAATTTCCGTCTTGCCTCAGCGACCAAACAATTTACGGCCATGAGCATTTTACAGCTCGTTGAAAAGGGTGAACTTTCACTTGATACATCACTTACAGATATTTTTGAAACATTCCCGGACTACGGCAAAACCATTACCATTGAACATCTGCTTCAACATACATCCGGCATCGCGGACTATGGCCCAATGGGGTCGATGGATGTGGTTCGTCAGTTTAAAGATAAAGACGTTCTTGATTTTACAATCGGCTTAGAAAGTGCAGATTTCCCTGTGGGGGAGAAACATGAATATAGCAATACGGCCTATGTGGTGCTGACCCAAGTGCTTGAAAAAATCACAAGTCAGACATTTCGGGATTATTTAAAAGGAAATATTTTTGATCCCGTGGGAATGGAAAATACACTTGCCTTTGAAAATGGTATAAATGAAGTTTCTAACCGCGTTTATGGTTATAGCATCGAAGAAGAGGGCATCCTCGAAACCGACCAGAATAAATGGAGCGCACTGCTCGGGGACGGCGGTATATATTCGAATCTTGAAGATCTCTATAAATGGGATCAGGTGCTTTATACAGATAAACTGCTCGGCCAGAAGTATATGGATATGTCCTTTACCAATCATAAGATTAATGACGGCTCATTAATGGATTATGGCTATGGTTGGCGCATTGAAACTTATAAAGGTATGGATATTCTTTATCACACCGGAAGTTCCATCGGCTTTAGAAATATACTTTACCGCATTCCGTCTAAGAATTTCTCGGCAGTGATATTGACCAACCGTGACGCAGGCGGTGAGTTCAGTACGCTTGTATCTGTTCATAAAGTGGTGGATGTATTCTTTTAGTCAATAGACC
>JABJKT010000088.1 GCA_018660225.1 Kordiimonadaceae bacterium | reverse complement strand
GACCGGCCGCCCGAGACTTTTCGAGGTGGGGGGAAGCGCGCGAGCGCGGGGGGCGAGCCCCCCATTAAATAAAAAACCTAAGGTCTCAGAACCCCTATTTCCGCAGAGCGGGAAAACAATTTACTCTGACCCCATTGATCGGAACTTGACAAACAGCCATAAGATGTGGTCGAGTTGTTATTAACAAAGAGTTAATTTTATATCATATTTTAACTGAGATGCTGATCTTAAGGTATCTATTGGGGAAAGCAGTGGCAGAAGCCGGTTTTAATAATAAAAGTCCATCAAATGAAAGCGCCATTTTAGACGCAGCCCTGCCTCGACATTTTTCCGTTAATTTTTATCAAAATTCATTTTTCCTCATTCCCGACAAGTCTCCCAACCAATGCCTTAGTATGACCGTATTCGAGTGCTTCACTCGATGGTTAAACAAAGGGAGAAATTAGATGAAAATGGAATTGAATACTCATGCTGGCATGTCTGCAAAAATTCTATGTAAGGGAGATGCCTGATGTCCCCTGAAATGAAAGATTATATTGAGAAGTTGAAAGCCGAAGGTGATTTTCGGACGGAGGGATTATATCTCTACACTCGGTCAGCTTTTAGAGAATTACTTCTTTCATTTACTGTCATGATATTTGTTTTTGTAGTAACGAGCAATGTTTATATACTTATAGTATCGTTTACTGCTTCTTTTCTTATATTAAAAATTCATAAAACCTATTTTGCTAAACCATATTCCCCCTATAATGAATGGGAATACGTTGATGGAGAAGTTTGGCGGTCTGCTTATAATTGGTTAATAGCGCCTTCATCCTGCTCATGGGATTTTACTAGTAGGTATACTGTGGATGGGAAGGAATACAAAGTCAGAACAAAATTAGGTTTGGGTAAAAATGGCCCTTTTATGGGGGACCATTACCTCTTGTAGGGTCAAAAATTATCATTTTTTACGATAATAATGATCCAGCTAATTCGGTAGCTCTTGTGCCAAATATATTTTCAGGCACTTGTCTAAAACAATCTCGTTACAAAACAATTATGAAACATTACTTTGGGAGTAATTGAAATGACTACACCTGTAGAATATTATGATCGGTCTGACACCACTGTTGACACATTGTCTTATAATGTCGCAGCATCGGGCATCGTAATCGGGGGTAATCGGGGTAATCGGGGGACAGTATACCTATTTAAATAATTAATAGGTATACTGTCCCCGAATTAATTGATTTCCCGCTCTGCGGAAATTGGGGTTCTGAGCACTTAGGTTATTATTTTAATGGGGGGCTCGCCCCCCGCGCTCGCGCGCTTCCCCCCCACCTCGCATAGGCTCGGGCGGCCGCTTGGCCTTGCCTCAGCCCTTTAAGCGGGCTTCGGATTGGATCATAATCGGGGAGGTTTTAAATACAATTCCAGAGCCATCAAAAGCTTAAAGCCGACTGAGTATTCGCCTGTTCCAGAAAAAAGCTAAAATTGATGCCACTATGTTTGATAGGCATATAGCCCCGAAAATTCCTGCAAGTCCCCAATTTGCTCCGCCATATATAGCGAGCGGCACTTGAAGAATAATGGCGCGCACAAAAGAAATGCTCGTGCCCGGTAAGGGGCGGCCCATTGCGTTTAGTCCAGACGTTATGTTTCGCACTAATCCAAAGAAGCCATAACTTATCGGCACAATATACATATAGAGGGTGGCGATCTCGACCACTTCGGGTGTGTCATTAAAAAAACGGGCCATCATTTCCCCGACCAGAGCAATAACGAGTGCCAGAAATAGCCCCCAGGAAATACAGAAATAAGCACAGTAGCGCACCGCAATTTTCATGCGCTTAAATTTTTCCGCTCCCATATTCTGACCCATAAAGGGCGCAATGGCTGCGGCTGCGGCAAAGAATGTTATCCGGCAAATAGCCTCGACATTATTAGCGATATTAAAGGCGGCGACGGCATTGGTGCCGTATGTGGCGACCATTGCGGTGATGACACCGATGGCAAAAGGTGTGATCAGGTTGGTGCAGGTGGCGGGTAGAGCCACATGCAGCAAGGTTTTTGAATTGTCAAAAAAATGGCCAAGAATATTTTTGCTATAATCAAGCAAGTCAAATTCAAATTTTAAATAATAAAAGGCTGATATCAGCGTCATCAGGCGCGTTAGAATGGTAGCAATAGCGGCTCCTTTTAAGCCGAGCGCCGGGATCATATAAAATCCCATAATTAATATCGGGTCTAAAATCGCATTTATAATTGATGCATAAATCATGATCCGGCTTTGAAGTCCGGTTCTTCCCATGGCTCTTATCTGACCGAGGCTGACCATAGGCACTATTATAAGAAAAATGCCCGGCCACCATATTTGCATATACTGCCAGATGCGCTCCAAGTCGGCTTTATTCGCCCCAAGCATGCGAAAAAGCTGATCATTAAAAGTAAGTCCAATGATTGTAAGCGCAATTGAAAGTAGTAATGATAGAAGGATACTGTTACTGGCGATATTACGTATAAATGTGGGGTCGCCTTTACCGAGTGCGCGCGACAGAACGGACGATGTTCCCATGCTCATTCCGACAGACGCCGATACAATTGTCATGACGACAGGGTTAACAAAACCCATTGCGGCCAACTCGGGGACGCCGAGCTGGCCGATAAAATAGGTATCAACAATATTAAATGCCATTGTTGCGGCAATGCCACCGACCATCGGCCAACCCATGTTCCATAAATGCTTACCGACAGGGCCGGTGGTTAAATCAATATGTTTTCGCTGCTTCTTTGCAGGTATGTTGATTAATAGTCCCCTTCAAGATCAAGAAAATCCGAGATTAGCTCTCTCGCATGACTTAAATCAGTATTGCGCCATGCATTGGCAGCCATGACATTGGGATCGCCCGAATGCAAGCGTTCGTACATTTGCTGACGTGACCCGAAACCGTCTCCGGTAAGATCCCAGGCAAATTTACAAAGCTTATGACGGTCGAGCGGTGAGCTCTCTTTACCGCGCATATAAACATCAAGATAATCTTTAATTTCAGGATTATCCCAGTCTTTCGCAGTGGGAAGGAAGATGAGTGAACTGGTACCGATATGTTCGACTAGTTCAATGAAACGTTCTGAAACCATTGTGGTAAAAGCGCGTCTTTCCGGTGCTTTGGCCGGTTTATAATTTCCGGCGGCGGTTTTGCTTGCTTTTAGAAGTGATAGCTCAAAACTTGAGCGGATAGCGCCGGTAAAGGTGCACATTTCACCTAGTTTGGCGACCACCTCCGGTCTTTTGATAATGCCTGATGTTTTGGCAAGCATTTCAGCAATAGCACATAAGATTTCCATACGAAGAATTGAAAGTGATCCACCGGCAAAACTGGCCCATGTCATAACACCGCTTCTGAAAAGCTGATTAGCCATAACAGGTTCGCGGTACAGGAAAACCCGCTCCCACGGGATAAACACATCATCAAACACTATCAGGCTGTCCACTTCGTCGTAAACGGCCGATGCAGGGTGATCAAGTGGGTCGCGCCCACCGTAACTTTCACGGGCAATCTGGCTCAGGCCCGGTGCATCACAAGGTACTGTAAACCACATAGCATATTCTTTTTCTTCCGGTTTAAAGCCGTAAGTAGGGCAGATCATAATCTCATTGGAAAAAAGTCCGAATGTGTTAAAGCGGGCGCCGCGAACAATGATGCCGTCATCGCGTTCTTTAACAACACGGACACAGCGGTCTGGATCTTCTGGCGGACGCAGTGATTTATCCATGCAGGGATCATGTAGTCCGTGGGAAAGACACAAATCATTCTGTCTAGCATATTGTAGATAGCTTTCCGCATTTTTAGAAAGCTCAGGATTTAATTTTTCCAGCTCATGGCGTAAATCATAAACACCAACGGTCATACTGGCGACGAAATCAGGCAAGCGTCCGAGCATGCCCATAGCATCATTTACCCAAATTTCGGTATTGCCTTTTCTGGCTTCGAGTACTTCAAGGGTGTTTGGTGCGGCATATGAATAAGAACAGCGGACACCGTCTTCATCAACAAAGCTCATTTTGTCCTGATATTCAGGATCATGCTGTTTATCATAGGTCTCAGCAATTTTATGGGCCATATCTTTAAAGGCTGGATGGGTGGTGACATCTTCCACGCGCTCACCTTGATAGTAGATCACACGGCCATCTCTAAGGCTTTCTAAAAACTCGGCGCCATTTTTAACGCCTTTGCCTTTTACCCCTTTATAGGATGGCATTTCTTCTGCCCGTTCTGTGACGGGTTTATCTAATGTGGTCTTAATATCCATTTTATTCTCCTGAATTTAATATCAGGATAGACTATAGATTATGGTCGTAATGATCAAGAAAAAAGTGCTATTACAATAACACCTAAGGTAAGTTATTATAATAACAGTGTTTTAGGACTTATTCCCAGGTCATAAAGCCCATTGCATTACCGGTTCCGGCTTCTGATCTGTAGCAGGGGATATAATCAAACATATCTATCTTTAGCCCGCTGCCTTTTAAAATAGCCGCCGTAGTGATCCAGTTTTTAATTTCAGAAGTCCCTGATGTTAAATAATTTTCCGGCAGGCTTGATAATATATCCATATCGAGATTTTTAAGCCCTTCGTTGACTTTTTTATCAAATGTTTCATCAATGACAAAATGGGTTAGTCCGCCTGAACCGCATATGGCAACTCGCAAATTATTGTCATAATTTGTAACGGCTCGTCCGATCGCTTCGCCGAGCGCAACGCACCTTGCGGCACTTGGTTGGTTTGGGGGATAAAAAGTATTGAGACAAATATGAACTGCAGGAATAGTTTTGGTCATAAGTTTATTATAAACAAAGCCGTAAGCGTGTGACATGCCCTTTCGTTTCTTGGGGCCGGCTTCCAGTGTTTTCATGGCTGTGATATCAAAACCTTCGCCGTTAAGGGCGCTAAGTATATGGTTTGAAAGCTCTTTATCAATTGGGTAGGTAGTATCTTCTTTAGCAGATGACCCTTGCGCGGCGATGCCAATCCCGGGCGGCATTTTTTTTAATCGTTCGGGCGAAATGGCTGAGTGTTCAACGGTGTCTCCATTTAGCATGCTTATGGCCGGGGTAAAATCTTCACTAAAAACTTCACGCTGGTCATTACCGATAATAATCAGAATATCAGGATCAACTTTTGTTAATTTGTTTTTTAATAGCTCAATTGAACTCTGACATGCGGCATGTCTTTTTGTGCGCACGGGAAGTGATGACTGATGCACAAGATTTTCATCTGCTCGAAGCTTCACAAGTTGATCAAATACATAGGATTTGCCGCGAAATTCCAGTGATGGGTTTTGTTTATCAGCCTGAACCCGTAAATGCCACATATCCGGCGGCGTTGAAAGCAGCGGACTATGAGAAGTGCCAAACCCAAAAACAATTTCTGCCATGAAGATACCCTTTATTTATGTTCATTTAATAATGTTATTATCATAACAGTGATGATTCAGTCAATGATTACCGCTATTAGTTCAGGCAAAAGGATAATGCTTTTAGGGAACGTTAAGCCAAAGGCAGCTTTTTGAAAGCCTCTACCTGTCCTGTAATTGCGCGCTCGGTTGGCAGTCTTTCAATACTTGATGCGCCGAAGAAGCCGTTAATACCGGGCATTTTAGATAGGGCGATTTCAACTGATTCCGGCTCATCTAACGGTCCACCGTGGCATATCACTATGACTTCTGGGTTAACGCTGCGACCTGCTGCAGCAATGCTCATTACTTTTTCGATGGTTTCATCCAGACTATAAGCAACTGACGCGCCAATGCTGCCCGCGGTGGTTAGCCCCACATGAGCCACTAATTGATCGGCGCCGGCTTTGGCCATATCGATGGCTTCTTGTTCATTAAAGACATAAGGCGAAGTGAACATATCCATTTCATGAGCGATCCGGATCATTTCGACTTCTTTATCATAGCCCATGCCTGTCGCTTCGAGGTTATCTCTGAAGTTACCGTCAATCAAACCCATTGTGGGAAAGTTCTGTACACCCGAAAAACCGGCGTCTTTTAACTGCTTTAGAAAAACGGGCATAAGGCGAAACGGATCTGTGCCGCATACGCCAGCCAAAACTGGAATGTCTTTTACAACGGGAAGCACTTCAGCGCCCATTTCCATGACGATACCATTGGCATCACCGTAAGACATATATCCTGCGAGCGATCCACGTCCTGCCATACGGTAACGTCCGGAATTATAAATGATCAACAGATCCGCCCCGCCAGCTTCAGCAAATTTTGCAGAAATTCCCGTTCCCGCACCACAGCCGACGATCGGAACGCCGGCGTCAATTTGTTTATGAAGTCTTTTTAACATTTCTTGACGTGATACGGCCATCTTGGATCCTTTATTTATAATTAAATACTATTTGTAATTATTTTTTTGGCTCAATCAATAACTATTCACTATTCTTTTGTCTGTTCAAGTAACCATTCCTTCAGGGCGACGACGGGGGCATAGCTTTCATGGCTTTTTGGTGTGATCAGGTAATACCCGGCGCTATTTTCCAGTGGAATGCTCATTAATATCTCAAGCTCACCGCGTTCAAGTTCGGTTTCAATAAGAAAATGGGGCAGGATCGCCACACCCATTCCGGCGATGGCGGCTTGGCTGACCATAGAAAATTGTTCTAGTACCATACCTTTGTCCTTTGGGGGGCTAATGCCATTTTGTTTAAACCAATCGGCCCAAGCCTCAGGTCTTGTTTCAATATGAAGTAGTGGTAAATGGGTCAGTTCTTCTGCCTGTCTGATGGTATGATCACCAATGAAAGACGGCGCAGCGACTGGGACGGCTTGCTCGCTCATCAAATAGGTGCCTTCTGTGCTCGGCCAATTGGGATGGCCAAAGTGAATGGCACAGTGTAAATTTTCACTGGCAAAATCAAACGGGGAAAGTTTGCTGGTGAAGTTAACGGTGATTTGCGGGTTCTTTTTTAGAAAATCTGGAAATCTTGGCATTAACCAGCGCATACCGAAAGTTGGCAGGATGGCAAGGTTGAGGGTTTTGCCTTGTGTATCGCTCATGGCGTTGAGAGACGCGTTTCGGATTGTTCGAAGTGCGCTTGCGACTTCGCTGGCGTAAACTTCACCAGCTTCAGATAATTTGATCGATTTTTTTATGCGTTTAAAAAGCACGACACCCAACTGTTTTTCAAGTGCGCTTACTTGCCGACTGATCGCCCCCTGGGTCAGGTTAAGTTCCTGCGCCGCAAGAGTGAAGCTGCCGTTTCTGGCGGATGCTTCAAATGCCATCAGCATACTGGTGCTGGGAATGAGCCTTCTTTGTCCTAACATTTATCTAATATCCATTACAATAACTCATGAACTTATGAGTAACAATGAGTTGTTTTATTACCTAATTTTATGTATTTTAGGACAAATTTTAATTTAACGCAATATTTTGAAGTGAGTTTTGGTAATAAAATCTATCTTCAGCCAAGTAAATCCAAGCCATTAAGGGGCACTATTATGAATGTTCAAAAACCGATCAAAAAGAAATACCAGCCTAGCGAGCGCGAAGCTGACTTCCTGAGCACTGTTGAAAACGCCAAATACGACCGTAAAATTGTTGCTGGCCTACAAAAATTCATCGATGGTAAAGTTGATGAAGATATGCAGAGTTTTTATAGCCAGGAAGAAATTGATGCCATTTCAGCGCTCAAAGGCACAGACCGTGATCTTGAAGCGCGTATGCCTGTTAAAATGACTAGGCATTATTTTGAACGTGCAAGAATGAGTTCACCGATCAGAACATTGATTAAAGCTAGCCCAAATGAAACTTTTGATCTTGACGGTTCAGAAGATCCCGGAAAACAAATGAGCTATAGCCCTGTTGAAGGTCTTATTCATAAATATGAACTTGGTCTTATTTATGTGGCCTCTACTTGTTCGGCTCATTGCCGCTTTTGTTACCGGGAAGAACTAATCGCCAAAAAAGAAATTATTCGTGAAGATGGCTCTATTCAGGCAAAAGGACTTGCGCAAATTCAGGAGCTTACGGATTATATTCGTGAGCATAATAGATTAGTTGAAGAAAATGGCGGCCATCATCCTGATACGGGCCGTGAAAAACTTCGTGAAATTCTTATGTCTGGCGGCGATCCAATGGTTCTTGCTAATAAAGGCATTGCCTCATGGTGGGCGGCTCTTTCAGAAGCGGGTATCGAAAGTATCCGTCTAGGTACTAAAGAGCTTGCGTTTTTCCCGGAACGTTTTGATGATAGTTTCTGGAAAATGGTTGATGATTTCCACGTTGCCTACCCAGAAACGAAAATCCGTTTCATGATCCATTTTAATCACCCGGATGAGTTTCTCGCCAAAGACGAAGACGGTAATTATATTGATGTTGAAGGTGGCGGCCTTGAATGGGTGCCTGCTACAAAACGTGCAGTGGCAGAATTTGGCAAGCGTGGCTGGATTACCGTTGATAACCAATCACCAATTATTAAAAATATCAATAACGATTCAGATGCGCTTCGCATTATGCAACGTGAACTGCGACGCATGAAAGTTGAAAACCATTATTTCTTCTGTGGTCGCGATATTGTTGGCCATAAAGCCTTTAACGTTACAATTGAAGAAGCTTGGAACATCTTAAATACATCGCAGCGTGGTCTTTCCGGTGTCGAAGCACATGCCAGACTATCCATCACCCATTATTACGGCAAAACAGAAGTTGTCGCCGTGACAAATGAGCCAATGGAAGGCGTCAAAGGCGGTGAAAATGGTGTGGTTATATTTAAGCTTCTTCGTTCAGCGGAAGATGCGCCGAAGAAAGGTCATACAGCGATTGTTGGCCGTAACCCGGACGCCATTTGGTTTGACGGTTATAAAGACCGGGTGATCTATGATGAAGCAGGTCTATTTAGTATTAAAGCTTAATTCATAGAGGCTTAAGGTTATGATCAATAAACAAATAAACTCGGTTGAGGAAGCGGTGGCAGAAATCCATGATGGCGCCACCGTGATGATCGGAGGTTTTGGTGAGGCGGGAAGCCCTATCGAGCTGATCCACGCGCTGATCGATCAAGGGGCAAAAGACCTTATCGTCGTTAATAATAACACGGGCTCCGGCCATGTGGGTCTTGCTGCACTGATTGAAAACCGCAGAGTGGCGAAAATGATTTGCTCATTCCCTAAATCAGCTAATTCTCTTGTTTTTCCTGATCTTTATACAAAAGGCGAGATTGAACTGGAACTGGTTCCCCAAGGCACACTCGCTGAGCGGATCAGAGCAGGTGGCGCTGGCATTCCTGCTTTTTATACTGCAACATCAGTGGGAACACCGCTAGCCGAAGGTAAAGAAGTTCGCAATATCAATGGCCGTGATTTCGTTCTTGAGTACGGACTGACTGCGGATTTTGCGCTTATCAAATGCCTGAAAGCGGATCGTTACGGCAACCTTATTTATAATAAAACTGCCCGTAATTTCGCCCCCGTAATGGCTATGGCGGCGAACACGACCATCGTGCAAACTAAAGAGTTTGTCCCTGTTGGTGATCTTGACCCGGAAACGGTTGTCACACCGGGTATATTTGTTGATCAAGTCATTACGGTCTCTGATCCTTTACACGAATCCGTACTGGTTAATGCCGGGGAGAGCTACCCATGAGTGAACAAATTATTGGCTGGGACCGTGAACAAATGGCGCAGCGTGCCGCGCAGGATATTCCTAATGGTGCATATGTAAATCTTGGCATCGGCATTCCGGAAAAAGTCGTGCGTTATGTGCTCGAAGGCCGTGAAGTAATTTATCATACGGAAAATGGCCTGCTTGGCATGGGTGATGCACCTGCGCCGGGCGAAGAAGACCCGGAACTGATTAACGCGGGTAAAAAACTGGTGACCGCAATTCCTGGCGCCGCATATTTTCATCATGCGGACAGTTTTTCCATGATCCGCGGCAGTCATATTGATATTTGTGTACTTGGTGCGATGCAGGTGGCAAAAAATGGTGACCTGGCTAACTGGTCAACCGGTAATCCAGACGCTATTCCAGCGGTTGGCGGGGCTATGGATTTGGTGGCTGGCGTAAAAACCATCAATGTTATAACCCAGCACGTTACTAAAAAAGGCTATCCGAAACTGGTTGAAAAATGCACATTTCCTCTTACCGGACAAGCTGTAGTAAGCCGCATTTATACCGACCTTGCCGTGATTGATGTAACGGCTGAGGGCTTCAAAATTGTTGAGCTCGCTCCGGGTGTCGATTTTGACTATGTACAGGAACGAACTGGCTGCACTTTGGTTGCAGCATAAAGGAAATTAAATGTCAAAAAGTTCTGATTTATATGACCGTGGCCTAAAAGTAATGCCCGGTGGCTGCAGCCGAAACACGATCCTGCGCAAACCTCATCCGCTTTATGTGGAACGCGGCGAAGGGGCCTATGTCACTGATGTTGAGGGTGTTCAGCGGGTCGATTTTGCCAATAATATGTGCTCGCTCGTTCATGGTCATGCCCATCCGGAAATTACCGCAGCTGTAAGCGAACAACTTGCAAAGGGTACCGCTTTTACCATTGGTACGGAAGCGGAAATTATCTATGCGGAACATATCGTTAGCCGAAGTGATAGTTTTGCAAAAATGCGTTTTGTAAATTCTGGCACCGAAGCGGTGATGAGCTGCCTTAAAGCGGCGCGCGCCTTTACGGGGCGGACAAAAATCGCCAAAGCCGAAGGGGCTTACCACGGCCTTTATGATTACGCTGAAGTGAGCCAGACATCAAAGCCGGGCAACTGGGGCGATCAGGAAAATCCAAAAAGTATTCCCGTTGCTTACGGTACGCCGCAGGCGGCACTTGATGATGTGGTGATCATTCCTTTTAATGACCCTGAGCTGGCGATAAAAATTCTAGAAGAAAATGCGGACGACCTCGCCTGTGTGCTTCTTGATGTTCTTCCCCACCGGATTGGCTTAATCCCGGCCCATGATAATTTTGTAAGAGCAATTTTTGACTGGACTCGTAAAAATGACAGCTTGTTGATATTTGATGAAGTGATCACCTACCGCATGAATTATGGTGGTGCGCAGGAATGGTATGATGGGGTAAACCCTGATCTTACCGCCTTGGGTAAAATGATCGGCGGTGGTTTCCCTGTTGGTGCCCTTGCTGGCCGTGCTGATGTGATGGATGTGATGGATCCGCTGGCGGAAAAAGTTCTTTTCCCCCATTCCGGCACATTTTCCGCAAACCCAATCACGATGACGGCGGGCCGCGTTGCCATGGAACTTTTTGATGAGGAAGCCGTCTTGAAAATCAATAAACTGGCCGAATATGCGAGAAACTCCATTTCGGAAGCAATCAATCTGGCTGATGTTCCGGCCTGTGTATCTGGTGCGGGCTCAATGTTCCGCATTCATATGAAAGAGGTGGAACCAGTTAGTTACCGTGATGGGTATGTGACGCCAAGAGAATCTGCGCTTACAAAAACCCTACTTAATCATTTATTCGATGATGGCATCATGATGATCAATACTTGCTCCGGTGTGCTTTCAACTGTTATGACTGAAAGAGAAATAGACAGACTTGCTGAAGCCGTTCTCGGTGGCCTTAAGAAAATGAAAAATCAGTTTTAAAGGGATATTATGAAAGACGTTTTTATTTGTGATGCAATTCGTACTCCTGTTGGTCGTTATGGCGGCGCTCTAGCGACTGTTCGTGCTGATGACCTAGCGGCAATTCCGCTATCCGCATTGATGGAACGAAATAAAGACGTCGACTGGTCTGCGGTGGATGATATCACCTATGGCTGCGCTAATCAGGCCGGTGAAGATAACCGCAATGTCGGCCGTATGGCCGGACTTTTGGCAGGACTTCCACTTGAAGTGGCAGCATCGACCATTAACCGTCTTTGCGGTTCTGGCCTTAATGCGGTTGGTATTGCCGCTAATTCTATCATGGTTGGTGAAGCAGAGCTCTGCATCGCTGGCGGAGTTGAAAGTATGTCCCGCGCGCCATTTGTTATGGGCAAAGCAGAAGGCGCTTTCGGCCGCACACAAAAAATGTATGACACGACAATGGGGTGGCGTTTTATTAATAAAAAAATGCACGAACAATATGGCACAGACGCTATGCCGCAAACGGCCGAAAATCTTGCGAGCGAGCTAAATATCAGCCGTGAAGATCAGGATAAATTTTCATTTTGGAGCCAGCAAAAAGCCGCTGCCGCCATTGAGGCCGGTCATACGGTAAATGAAATAACACCTGTTTCGATACCGCAACGAAAAGGCGATCCTATAATTTTTAATGTTGATGAACATCCTCGTGCCTCAACACTGGAAAAAATGGCAACTCTCCGCCCGATATTTGAAGGTGGTACCATCACCGCTGGTAATGCATCCGGTATTAATGACGGGGCAGGGGCGACACTGATAGCGTCTGAGACTTCCGCAACAAAACACGGCCTTACACCGCGCGCCCAAATTCTCGGCATGGCCGTTGCTGGCGTGCCGCCGCGCACTATGGGTATCGGCCCGGTTTTCGCAAGCCAAAAACTGCTCGCCCGTCTTGGAATGTCACTTGATGATATAGATATCCTTGAGCTTAACGAAGCCTTCGCCGCACAGGTTCTCGCCTGTACTCGTACGTTAGAGCTAGCCGACGATGACCCGCGTATCAACCCGCAAGGCGGCGCGATCGCATTCGGTCATCCACTAGGCATGAGCGGCGTACGCCTTATCACCACAGCCGTAAATCAGCTTGAGCGAGGGGACGGAAAATACGCGCTGTGCACCATGTGCATAGGCGTAGGCCAAGGCATCGCCATGGTCATCGAGCGTGTTTGATAGAAACAATTTTTAAGATTATACAGTAAAATTCTGAGAGTCTGCTTCCGATGACATAAGCAGGCATTAGCAGACCACCGATTTGACCCTACATATCAATTAAAGTAAGCTCTCCAAAACACAGGGGAATATTTAATGATAATTCATCGTCTGGCATCAGCCATCCGTCATCAGAAATGGTCACAGATCATTACCGAAATACTCATTGTAGTGATCGGTATATTTCTTGGGCTTCAAGTAACAAACTGGGCCGAGGATCAGGCACTGCGCGGGCAGGAACAAATATATTTAAACCAGCTTCATGAGGAAATGACCGATGCAATGACCATCGGGCAAAGAAGGCTTCTTACATCTACAAGAGCTAATAACCGCTTACTTGAAATTAATACGTATTTTGCGCAAGGTGTAATACAGGAAAACTTTAATAACGAATATTGCAATGCAATTAGAGGTTCGAGTTTCATGTTCAACCCTACTTTACCCCTGACGACGTTGACCGAAATCGTAAGTAGTGGTCAACTTGCTATATTTCAAGATCAGAAGATCAGATCTATGATTTCAAATTATATGTTCCGTCTTGAACTCATCGCATCCAACAATGACAGGCGGCGAGCTAATGTTGAAAATCTGAGCGTAATGTATCCAGAATTGATTAAGCGGGGCGCATTAATAACAACAGCACCAAACAGAACGCTTCAGCGTGATCAGTGCGATTTTTCAGCAATGATGAAACATCAAGGCTTTAAAAACGCGCTCAATTCAAATGCATTACGTGTCGACGGGACTACAGGATCTTTGCAACAAGCAGTAAAAACACTGCAAGAATTCCATGCACATCTTGATATCCTCCTCAATATTTCCCATCCGGAGGAAAGCTCTTGATACAACGTCGTTTACACAGTACCTAAAAGAGCGAAACTATGTCATAATTGAATGTCCGCTTTTGGCCGAAAGTAGACTTTCACATTTTGTGGTTTTGACCTATTAAATCAATTAATGTAAGCTCTCAAAAAATCAGGGGAGAATGTAATGTTACTTCGTCGTTTTATGAAATACATCACCGATCAGAACTGGTTTGCTGTCGACAGGTTCTGTCTGGTTTGCAATCAAGCTACTCTTCATTATACTGTCATTGTAATATTAAAATAAAAAATTTAAATTTGGGAAATCGCTATGAAAAATAAGCTTTTTACATCTGTGGCACTGTTCATGGTTTTTGTTTTTGGAATTTTTGCGCATGCAGATGAGCCGGGAACGGCTGGCGGCGAATGGCATCAATATACTGGTGATCTTAAAGGATCGCGCTATTCACCACTTGATCAGATTAACGCGGATAACTTCGCTGACCTTGAGCTTGTCTGGTCGTTTGATACAAAAAGTCTCGGCTCACAGCCTGAATTTTTATTTGAATTAACACCGCTGATGATTGACGGTGTTATTTACGGTACCGGCGGAACCCGCCGCGCCGCATATGCGCTGGACGCTGGGACCGGGGAATTGATGTGGCTTCACAGTATGCGTGAAGGGCTGCGCGCTGGTCTTGCCCCACGCCAACTTTCGGGACGTGGCCTATCTTACTGGTCAGACGGTAATGGCGATGACCGCATTTATTATGTAACAACCGGTTATAAGCTCGTGGCACTTGATGCTCATACAGGTATTCCCATCAATAGTTTTGGCACGGACGGCAACGGTATTCTTGATCTTAAAATCGGTGTCGTGCACGGTAACGAAGTTCAAATAGATCTGATGACCGGCGAAGTGGGTCTTCATTCGACACCAACTGTTGTGCGTAATTTAATCATCGTCGGCTCGTCCATGAGATCGGGCCTTGCCATTGATAATCATGATAACACCAAGGGGCTTGTGCGGGCATTTGATGTGCTCAGCGGCAAACTTGTCTGGCAGTTTGACCCTATTCCACGCCCCGGTTCGTTCGGCAATGAAACGTGGCTTGATAATTCATGGGAAAATAATGGCAACACAGGTGTCTGGACCCAAATCACTGTGGACGAAAAAAATGAACTGGTTTTCCTCGGAGTGGAAAGTCCGTCATCAGACTATTACGGCGGTCACCGTCCGGGCGATAATTTGTTTGGTGATAGCCTGGTTGCTGTTGATTTAAATACTGGCGAATATCGCTGGCATTTCCAATTTGTCCATCACCCAATATGGGATCATGATGTATCGTCGGCTCCGCTTTTGATGGACGTTGAATTTGAAGGGGAAAAACGTGAAATTGTCGCACAGCCCATGAAACAGGGCATGCTTTATGTGTTTGACCGCTTAACTGGTGAGCCGATCTGGCCGATACCGGAAGTCGCCGTACCTGCCGGTGATGTGCCGGGGGAATGGTATTCACCAACCCAGCCACGCCCGCGCGATGAATTTATCTACGGCCGTCCCGAACTAGATGTTGAAAATGGCTTGATTGATTTTACACCAGAATTAAAGGCTAAAGCCCTTAAAAGACTTGAAAAATGGGACTGGGAAGGGGCAACGCTTTATAATCCTCCGATCCTTGGTGATATAAACGGCATTATGGGCGCGATTGCCATTGGTAACGCCACCGGCGGCACCAATTGGCCGGGCGGGGCGTTTGACCCTGAAACCGGGATCGTCTATTTACCGGCATCAACTTCGCAAATTGGTTCCATTTCACTGATCGCGCCGACTGACGATTTTTCAAACCTTGATTATGTCGGTGGCCGCATTGGACAACCACTCAGGATATCAGGTGCCGGCGGCGCAGGGCAAAATCCTGACGCACCCAAAAGTCCACCACCACCGCCCTCAACTACTCCAACCGCCGTGGCCCCAACGTTGAGAATTGAGGGACTACCAATATTAAAGCCACCATACGGTATTGTTGCGGCGATTGATCTGAACACGGGTGAGCCGCTTTGGCGGATCGCCCACGGTGAAACACCGGATAATGTGCGTAACCATCCAAAACTTGCAGGTTTGGATATTCCTCGCACAGGCCAGGGTGCCGATGTCGGCATGGTCATTACAAAAACACTGGCGATTATTGGTGATCCTTTTGCCACCAGTCCCGGCGACCGTGAACGCGGCGGTATGCTGCGCGCTTATAATAAAATGACCGGTGTGGAAGTTGGTGAAGTATGGATGCCAAGCGGGCAATCAGGCTCACCCATGACATATATGTTAAACGGAAAGCAATATATTGTCGTCGCCGTTAGCGGCGGTAATTACGGCGGTGAGCTTCTGGCCTACGCCCTTCCTGACGACTAAATATATTTGCTTTGGACGAGAAGCAGACCGATTGATTATTCAACATAACCTCTCTTCCTTTTTTTTTGAATATAGGCTAATGTATTTATTAATCAAAAAGAGAGGGTAGCCCAATGAGCAAAGCCAGAGCACGTGAGCGTAAGAAAAAAAGATTAGCTAGAGCACATGAGACGGGCGTAGCCCCTATCCCCGCTGCCATCGCAGAGCAAAATCATAATACGGGTGCATTTGACGCTCAATTAAACAAAGGCGGCAAAGGCGGAGGCGGTAAGAACGTTCCCAACTTAGCAGCTTCTAGCCGCGGTGCTGCGCGGTCTGGTTAAGGCCGAAAGCAGTCGTTCAAATTATTGGAATTTTACTTTCTCAATTTTTTCTCCAGCTTGATACTGGATTAAGACCTCTTTTAACGTTTCTGAGTTTTTCAAGACCGAATTTCTGCTTTTGACCAAAAGTAGACGTTTAAAATAACTTGAAATGCACGGTTAACGTGTTAATGTACATTAAATTAAAAGAGTAAGTATTTAGTTGGTTTTTAACAAAGTAATCCAGGAGAGAAAAATGGACAATCAACTAAAACCAAAAACTTCAGAAATTAATGCAAAATTGTGGGGAGCTCACGCCCAAGACTGGGCCGATATTCAAGAAGGAACAGCGCGTTCAGCATATGAGGTTGCAATTGAGCGCGCGGGTGTCGGGCCGGGAACACGTTATCTTGATGTCGGATGCGGTTCTGGAATGGCCGCTCAAATCGCGAGCTCCCGCGGTGCAGTAGTGACAGGCATTGATGCTGCACAGGAGTTACTAGAAATTGCCAAATCAAGGGTCAAAGATGGTGATTTTAGGATCGGTGATCTCGAGGAACTCCCCTTTGCTGACCAGTCATTTGACGTTGTCACTGGCTTCAATGCTTTTCAATATGCTGGAAATCCTGTTGTTGCGCTCGAAGAAGCTCGGCGTGTCACAAAACCCGGTGGTTCTATCATTATAATGACCTGGGGCAATCCTGAAGGAATGGAAGCAGCCACACTTGTTAAGGCGTTAGGGCCGTTAATGCCTTCCCCGCCTCCCGGTGCGGCTGGCCCCTTTGCGTTATCCGATGACGCATTATTACGTAAATTTGCAACTGACGCAGGCTTAACACCCGTTGAAATTTTTGACGCAGAATCTCCCTTTGCCTATAAGGATGAGGCAACGGGTATTCGCGGGCTTAATTCTTCGGGAGTTGCTGCTCGGGCGATGGATAATTCTAGCGAAGACGCTGTCATCAAGGCCCACGCCGAGGCACTTGCGCCGTACCGTAAAGCTGATGGTAGTTATTGTGCAATTGCTACTTTTCGTTGTCTACTAGCAAGGCCATAAGAATTGTTCGCGAGTGCCGCTTTGGGTGGTCATCTCAACGGGTCAACGCAACACTTTACTCATCCCTTAACGCTTTAATCGGGTTTGTCATAGCAATCAGGTAGGTATTATTTGCTACCGTAACCCAAGAAAGTATAAGGGCTGCGATCCCTGCTAGAAAACAGTAGATGATAATTTCAAAGCTCTCAATGCGGTAGACAAAACCTTCAAGCCAAGCGGACATGACAAAATAGGAAAATGGCCATGCGATCAGGTTAGCTACGATAACTGGTTTAGAAAATTGCCAAAGCATAAGTCTTACAATATTTGTGCTGCTTGCTCCCATTACCTTGCGAATGCCAATTTCTTTTTTGCGCCGATCAACCATGAAGCTAGCCAAGCCGTAAAGACCAAGACAGGCAATAAAAATTGCCAAACCAGTGAAGGCAGAGAGCATGATCGTCTGGCCTTGCTCTGATTGATATTGCCCGGCAATTGCATCGGTTAAAAACTCATATTCAAGCGGAATTCCGTCCGCTTCTCGTGTCCATATTGTGTCAATTTCTTCCACCAATGCCTGTGGTTCTCCTGCAAACCGGACAAATATTGCGTCCGCTGAAGACAATCTCAAGGTATAAATTTCAGAGCGCGTACTTTTTCGGAGGCTTTCAAGGTGCAGATCAGGAATGACACCGATGACTTCATATTCTGTCAAACTGTCGCCGTCACCTCTTAAGATTGACACGCCAATGGCGTCTTCAGGGCTACCTAGATCTAGATTACGTAAGGTTGACTGATTGATAATTATCGAAGCCTTCGAGTTATCTTTGCCTGCATCATCATCGTCAATCTCGGCCGGTCCGTCGTTTCGGTTAATGTCAAATTCACGTCCCGCTAATAGTGCTGTCTGACTTGTTTTAAAGAAATCGTAGCCCACCCTTCTTACGCCCACTGGCAAAGCATCCTCGCGGGCCATATTGGTTCTACGGACCGCAGTATTATTTTCATTCATATGGCCAGGGACAAAATTAGACCAAGACACGTTCGACACCCCGGGAATGCGCTTAAATTCATTAACTAATGTTGGCAGTTTCTCTGTGACGTTTCCACGGTAAATTCTGTCGATTACCAAAAGATTTTCTTCGTTAAATCCCAGATCCATATTTTTCGCATATTGCGTCTGGCCGTAAACGACGGCGGAGGACACGAATAGTGAGATTGAAACAGAAAACTGTATAATTACTAAGGCCATTCTTAATTTGGTTGATGCAACGGATTCACTAGATTTATTGGCTTTAAGAACTTCCGCCGGCCGATAACTGGATAGCACCAAGGCAGGATAAATTGCACTTAATATCCCCACTATCAACACAAAGCTGCTAAAAATGACAATATCTTTAAGTTGATAACTTAAACTAAGTTCCTTAACGAGTGTTTCATTGTAAATTGGCAGCGCCAGCTCAACCATGACAACTGAAATCAGAAAGGCGATGATTGTCAGTATAATTGACTCGCCCAAAAACTGAACAATCAAATCTTTTCGCGACGCGCCAACCACTTTGCGTAAGCTTACTTCCTTGGCGCGCTGGCTTGCACGGGCAGTGCTTAAATTGATAAAGTTTATCAGAGCTATAATCAAAATTAAGCTGGCAATAGCCGAAAAACTGATAACAGTTGTCATGCTACCGCGTACCCGGTACTCGCCCGATCCGGTCGACTTTAGATGCAGGTCTCTTATATTGACGGACTTGATTAAATATCCGCTCGATATTTTATAGGCGGGATCAGATCTTCTTTTGGGAACATTGCGGTCAACAAATTCAGGCATTTGATCATTAATTTCTGCTATCTTGGTTCCGGGTGGGACAGTATAAAAAAAATGCGACCCCAACGAAGTCCAATCATGAAAAATCCAATCTACTTCTATCCAGTCTTCTTCGACAATGAGTACCATAGATTTTATGGCAAGCTGGCTATTGGTCGGCATATCTTTGATAACCGCCATCACCACGTAGTCGCGCACGAACCAGTTAAGATCTATGGTTATGGTTTTGCCGATTGGGCTTGTGTCCTTGAAATATTTTTCTGCCATTGTTTCATTGAACACCAAGCCGTTGTTATTTCTCAGTGCAGCTTCCAGATCACCTTCTACGACTTCAAAATCAAAAATATTTATTATTTCAGGATCTACAAGAGTAATTTCATCGGTGAAAATATTACCGTCTTGAATAAGAGTAGGCTCATTTCGCCAAAGCCGTGCGGCATGTTCAATTTGTGGGAAGTCTTTTCTGAATGCATGAATTACGGGGCCAGGCGTCTGCACGAACTCCATATCTTCACGTCCCGTCGATTTAAAAATGACTTCTGTGCGGTAAATATTGTCCGCATTGGACCAGAAATCGTCGTAACTGAGTTCATCACGCACAAATAGAGCGATCAAAATAACAGCAGCAAGGCCGATGGCAAGGCCAAGTACATTGATCAAGCTAAACAGTTTATGTCTCGACATATGACGCCACGAAGCCGTCAAATAATTTGCAAGTATCATCCCTCAGTTCCCATTGTCTTCTCCCATATCCGTTTAGATTTAAACGGTAAGAGGCTTTTGAGTATAATTAGATATGATTTCTGAGGTCTTCACGAGAGTTTTGCGACAAAAGGTCGTTTAAATGCGACGAAGTTTTTAGTAAGCTTCCAGTGTCTGCTTATGTCGTCGGAAGCAGTCGTTCGGTTTTCCAATAATTCCCTACTCCTGCCTTTTTGTGAATTTCGTTGCCAATAAACGTTACGCTTATTAAGCTATGTGAAATTATAATGAAAGAAATCAGAATATGCCTCAATCTGAAACTATAAATCGACAAATTACTCTTGCGTCACGTCCGCATGGTGCGCCGACAACTGAAAATTTTGACCTTATAGAAACGGCTATACCCAGTGTGGGAGAGGGGCAAGTTTTACTCCGCACAGTTTATTTGTCACTTGATCCTTATATGCGCGGACGCATGAGCGACGCAGCGTCATATGCGGAGCCTATGGAAATTGGCGATGTGATGGTTGGCGGCGTTGTTGGCCGGGTTATTGAAAGCAAGCATGATGGTTTTTCTGTTGGTGACTGGGTTTTAAGTTATACGGGGTGGCAGGATTATGCGCTTTCGGATGGCGAGGGACTTACAAGTTTAGGCGCAGATTTCACTAATCCATCATATGCACTTGGTGTGCTCGGTATGCCCGGCTTTACCGCTTATATGGGTTTGCTTGATATCGGAAAACCAAAGCCAGGTGAAACGATTGTTGTTGGTGCGGCAACCGGACCGGTTGGCGCAACCGTTGGCCAGATCGGAAAAATTAAAGGTTGCAAAGTTGTCGGGGTCGCAGGCGGTGCTGAAAAATGCCGTCATGCGGTTGACGTGCTTGGCTTTGATGCCTGCATTGATCATAAATCAGACGATTTTGCAGCGCAGCTTGATGCGGCATGTCCAGACGGCGTTGATATTTATTTTGAAAATATTGGCGGAAAAGTGTTTGAGGCCGTATTGCCATTGTTTAATACCTGCGCCCGGATGCCCGTTTGTGGATTGATCGCCCATTATAATGCCACCACATTACCGGAAGGTCCAGACAGAACCGCATTATTGATGTATGCAGTTCTTGTCAAGAGATTGAAAATACAAGGTTTTATCATCTTTGACGATTATGCGGATCATTACGCAGAATTTGTGAAAACCATGTCTGAATGGGTTGCTTCTGGTCAAATTAAATACCGCGAACATATGGTGGATGGTATAGAGAACACGCCGCAAGCCTTAATAGATTTGCTCGACGGTAAAAATTTCGGCAAAATGGTAATTAAAGTTAATGAAAAGGGAGAATGAAAATGAAAATTTCACGTCGTAAATTTATGGGTAGTACTGCTGCCGCGGCCGCCGCTTCACCGCTATTATTTAATGCAAGCGCAAGTGCGCAACTAGCCGCCGATGACATTGACTGGGGAATGGGGTTTCCTGATGGGGCAACACTTCTTAACCGAAATGAAAATCCAATCGGCCCTTCGCAGAG
Organism: Kordiimonadaceae bacterium; assembly: GCA_018660225.1. Taxonomy (GTDB): domain Bacteria; phylum Pseudomonadota; class Alphaproteobacteria; order Sphingomonadales; family Emcibacteraceae; genus Pseudemcibacter. Next base: position 20,506 of record JABJKT010000088.1, on the reverse strand, counting down.
AGCGATTGAGGCGGCCAAAGTGGGTGTTGAAAAATCATTTCGTTATGCGGATAGTATTTTGATCAAAAGCCTGCTCGCGGAACATCATGATATCGAAGAAGATTATATATTGGTGGGGGCAGGGTCCGGTGAGCTGCTTAACATCGCGCCGATGATTACCATGTCGGAACCGGATCATAATATGGTTGCCACTTGGGAAAGTTACCGCGCCGTTCCGGGCCGGGTGGAAAGACTTGGCCATAAGGTCAAATGGGTTCATCTGCTTGAGGAGGAAAAATACGAATATAATGTCGACCGGCTGCTTGCTGCGGTTGATGAAAATACAAGACTTCTTTTCATGGTCACACCCAATAACCCGACAGGAACTATACTGAGCTTTGATGATATGCATAAACTGGCGGACGGTCTTCCTGATCATGTGCTGCTAATCGTTGATGGGGCCTATACTGACTTTCAGGATGTGGATAAGGACGGTATTGATCTGATTAAAGGCGGTCATAAAAATATACTGGTCACGCGGACCTTTTCAAAAATTTATGCCATGGCCGGGCTAAGATGCGGTTACGGCATTGGCCATCCTGATGTGATGAAGAAAATATCCCGCTTCGGCTGTGGCCCGACCAGCACCAATATGGCTGGTTTTGGCGCAATGGCCGCATCGGTTGGTGATACGGATCATGTTAAGAAATCCCGCGACTTTGTAAGTCGGGCGCGGGCTTACTATTCCAGTGAATGTGATAAACTTGGCCTTTCTTACATGGCGGGACCACCCAATTTCTTCCTCGCTGAAACCGGTGAGTACACGGATGCAATAGCGGCCGAGCTTCGGGCGCAAAAAATATTTGTCCGTCCCGGTGCCGAGTGGGGCATGCCAAATCATACAAGAATTTCATATGGCCTTGATCATGAAAACCAGACTTTCTTCGCCGCCCTTAAAGAAATTTTGGGGGCATAAATGAGCAAAGTTCTGGTTTATGGTGGCACAGGGTCGCAGGCCCGCCCAACCGTTGAGCGGCTGATCGAAAAAGGCCATCAACCGATCGTCGTGACCAGAAATGCTTCTAGTGCACCTGATATTTCGGGAGCGAAACTAGTTGAGGGCAACATGAATGATGCTGATTTTTTAAGATCAGTAACGGCAGGAGTTGATGCAGTTGCTTTTCTGGTGCCGGCCTTTCTGGATAGCGATGATGATGCGGTGCCGTTCGGACGCAATGCCATTTATGCGGCGGTAAGCAGCGGCGTAAAGAAATTCGTTTGGAATGCCAGCGGCCCGATACCGGATGATGAAAATGATCCAAAGAAGCAGATTTTGGATGAACTGCAAAATTCTCCACTCGATTGGGTTATTTTTGAGCCGACAACCTATATGGAAAACTGGCTTGGCCCGTGGACGGCATCAGCCGTTAAAAATGATGATCAGGTTACTTACCCGGTGCTTGACCATGTTAAAATGGGCTGGATGGCCTCGGATGATGTTGGCTCGCTTGTGGTGGCGGCCATAGAAAATAATGACCTTGCCAATGAGCGATTTGAAATCAGCGGCATTGAAACACCAACCGGGCCAGAGCTTGCAGAAATTTATAGCCGCGCCCTTGACCGTGATATAAATTACCGTGCCATGACACCTGAAGAAATGGGAACGACTATTGATCAGGCATTTGGTGCTGGGGTGGGTGATAGGATCGCCGAACTTTACCGAAAAGAACAAACTGATCCCAATCCGGAGCCTAAATTTCATGATATGACTGAGGTTCTTGAGTTGTTACCAGTTACTATGACGAAAATTGAGGATTGGGTGAAAAAATACACCAACAATTTCACAAAATAAAAGAGAAAACATATGAAAAAGCAAGATTTAACAAGACGGGAACTTCTAGGGGCGGGTGGAGCAATAGTTGTCGCTAGTGCCGCGCAGGCAGCGGTGGCACAGAGTTCACTCGATCTGCCGGAAGGTATTAAAAGTGCCAATGTCAGCCTAATCGCCACCACTTACAGTAAAATGGGAATTAACGAACTGGATTATTCTATGAGCCATGATATCAAGCCGCTCACACCTGACGGTAAAACCATGATCGGCCCGGCGGTTACTTGTAAATGGGAAATTGGTACGATCGAAGATATGGAGGATGTCAATAAATATATTTATGATCCGCTTGATCAGGCCCCGGCAGGATCCGTCTGGGTAATCGAAAGTGGCACCGATGAAATATACAGCATGTTCGGCGATATTATTACCCTGGCCTGTTCAAAGCGCGGAATGCTCGGCGCGGTCACTGATAATGGATGTCGCGATATCGAAGAAATAAAAAAACAAGGCTTTGCCGTTTTTGCCAAATCAACCATTCCTTATGGTCCTAAAGGTCTTAGGCCAGTTGGCGCAAATGTGCCGATCACCTGCGGCGGGGTGACGGTTAATCCCGGTGATCTGATTGCCGCTGATATTGACGGTGTCATCGTTATCCCGAAAGAATTAATAATGCAGCTCAACGAAGGTGTCGCCGAACATTTAGCGTATGAACAAGAAGTGCGAGCAAAAGTGGAAGCCGGCGAAACCCTAAGAAGCGCCTATCCTTATTAAACAAAACTATGGTGCACAGTATTTTTGGCCTTTATCAAAAATTATTTTCCACTTGCCCTGATCATTCTTTTGCCAGACGGAAGTGAAATATGAGCTGATGATATTGTCTGGTCCTGTAACGGGTCCGGTACTTAAGGCTAGATTTCCTTCTTCCAGAACCAATACTGTTTCAGGTTCCCATTTAAAGGGGGCATGAGGTCCTTCGAAAAAACCTTTCCAGCCCTCGAGAACACTTTCTTTGCCTTGTTGAGCCTCAGTACCGCTCCAGAATACTGTGTCTTCGGCGATAAAAGATTGAAATGCTTGAAAATCTCTGTCGGCCATGGATTTGGCAAAGGCGCGTTCGGTCTCAGCCACTTCTTTTTTAATTTGATCAGCAGTGGCTGCCAGCGAAGCGTTCCAAAATAGTGTTAGAGGGAACAATGCTATGAAAATTATAATCAGTTTTCTCATTTTATTTTCTTTCTCTTTTATTATTTACTGCCAGGATTTAATTAGCTCGTCATAGCCGATGGTGACGGGCACCGGTTTTTCATTGGCAATTTTTGCTTTTGGGGCGCCGGGCTGGGCGAGCCAGTAATCTGCACCTTGTTCGTCGTTTAGTTTAGGGCCGAACTCGCCCTGAACACCAGCGCGCTCAAGGCGTCTAAGCAATCTTTCTTGCGCAAAGCATAATCCGTCGAGCGCTTCCTGCGCTGTTTTATCACCTGATGAGGCATCGCCAATATTCTGCCACCAAAGCTGAGCCAGTTTTGGATAATCGGGAATGTTTGTGCCGGTTGGTGACCACTGAATGCGCGCAGGGGAGCGGTAAAATTCCACAAGCCCGCCAAGTTTTGGTGCGCGTTCAGTGAATGATGCGTGGCTCACAGAACTTTCACGAATGAAAGTCAGGCCAAGATGGGATTTTTTCACATCGACAGTTTTTGATGTGACGAACTGGGCATAAAGCCATGCTGCTTTGGCACGCTCATCCGGAGTTGATTTCATCAATGTCCATGCGCCAGCGTCTTGATAACCGACTTTAGTGCCCTCACTCCAATATGCGCCGTGCGGGGACGGGGCCATGCGCCATTTGGGCGAGCCATCATCATTGACGACGGCTGTATTTTCTTTGACCATGTCGGGGGTAAAGGTGGTGTACCAAAATATTTGCTGGGCGATGTTGCCTTGCGCGGGAACAGGACCCGCTTCGGAAAAGACCATGCCAGCTGCGGCGGGCGGAGCATATTTTTTAAGCCAATCGACATATTTTTGCAGTGCATAAACCGCTGCTGGGCTGTTGGTTGCGCCGCCGCGGGCCATGCATGATCCGGTGGGCTGTGAATTTTCATTAACCCGAATTCCCCATTCATCAACCGGAAGGCCGTTTGGTTCACCCTTATCACCCATACCTGCCATGGACATCCACGCATCTGTAAAGCGCCAGCCGAGGGATGGATCTTTTTTGCCGTAATCCATATGACCATAAACGCTCACGCCGTCAATGTCGCGGCCTGTGAAAAATTCTGCGATGTCTTCGTATGCGGACCAGTTGACCGGAACGCCGAGCTCATAGCCATATTTTGCTTTAAAATCGGCCATGTTTTTTGGATCTGTGAACCAGTCATAACGGAACCAGTAAAGATTAGCGAATTGCTGGTCGGGAAGTTGATAAAGCTTACCGTCGGGTCCTGTAGTAAACGATGTGCCGATAAAATCATCAAGGTCAAGCCCCGGATTGGTGACATCTTTTCCCACACCGCTCATAAAATCGGTGAGGTTTCTGGCTTGTTGGTAACGCCAATGGGTGCCGATTAGGTCGCTGTCATTGATATAGGCATCATAAATATTTTCGCCTGACTGCATTTGGGTTTGTAGCTTTTCAACAACATCACCTTCGCCGATCAAATCGTGAGTGACTTTGATGCCGGTGAGCTCCGTGAACGCTGCGGCCAGTGTTTTGCTTTCATATTCATGGGTGGCAATGGTTTCTGAAACAACTTTAATTTCCATGCCTTTATAAGGCTCAGCCGCTTTAATGAACCAGTTAATTTCGGTCTTTTGCTCACCTTTGGAAAGGCTTGATGGCTGAAACTCTTCAATCCATTTATCGGTCGTTGCGTCATCCGCAAATGCACTCGAGCTTATTGCCATAATAAGAGCGGCTATTTTAAAGTTATGTTTCATTATAAAGTCCTTAAACCCATTTAAATACTGCGGCGCCGTATAATAAACATACGCCAAGAGCCCACCATAGCGGCGCGCCGAAAATTGCAAGCCAGATCAGGCATATAAAGGCCGATCCCAGTAAGCTTATAAAGAGCCGGTCACCCGGTGTGGTTTCAATACGCAAAATGCCAACCCTTGGTGCCTGCGGTGCTTTTATGCTCCAGATGATCATAATAACAAGGGCGCTGGCAATTACTATAAAGAATATCGCCGTTGGCATTGTCCAACCCATCCATGCGAGTATTTCCATCACACCCTCCCTAGGGCAAAGCCCTTAGCAATGTGATTTCGTACGAAATAAATAACCAGTGCACCCGGAATGATCGTCAGCACCCCCGCTGCGGCCAGTACGCCCCAGTCAAGGCCGGAAGCAGAAACGGTCCGCGTCATGGTGGCGGCAATTGATTTAGCGTCGACAGACGTTAATGTTCGGCTCAGTAGCAGTTCCACCCACGAGAACATAAAGCAGAAAAAGGCCGCGACACCGATGCCAGAAGCGATAAGCGGCATAAATATTTTTCTAAAAAAACCGAAGAATGAGTAGCCGTCAATATAAGCCGTTTCATCGATTTCCTTTGGCACACCGCGCATAAAACCCTCTAAGATCCATACCGCAAGCGGCACGTTGAAAAGCGTATGGGCAAGAGCGACGGCAATATGGGTATCAAACAGCCCGACACTTGAATAAAGCTGAAAGAATGGAAGCGCAAAGACGGCAGGCGGGGCCATTCTGTTGGTCAGCAGCCAGAAAAAAAGATGCTTATCACCCATAAAATTATAACGGCTAAAGGCGTAGGCTGCGGGCAGGGCAACGGACACCGATATCACCGTATTCATAACAACATAAGTGATCGAATTTAAATATCCGCCGTACCAGCTCGGGTCGGTGAAAATCACCATGTAGTTATCAAATGTAAGATCATTTGGCCAAAGTGAAAATGTGGAAAGGATTTCCTGATTGGTCTTAAGGCTCATATTAATCAGCCAGTAAATAGGCAGCATCAGAAACAGGATATAAAAAATCATCACTATAGCGGATTTGTTTATTTTCATGACCCGCTCTCCTTATCCGAATGGACCATCACCGTGTAAAAAACCCATGAAACAAGTAAAATTACCAGAAAATATATCAGCGAAAACGCCGCCGCCGGTCCAAGATCAAACTGACCAATGGCCATTTTTACCAGATCTATCGAAAGAAATGTCGTCGCGTTACCTGGCCCGCCGCCTGTGACAACAAAAGGTTCGGTATAAATCATGAAACTATCCATGAAGCGCAGCAGGATTGCGATCAGCAGCACGCCTTTCATTTTCGGCAGTTCAATATGGCGAAAAATGCTCCAGCGGCTGGCCTGATCAATTTTTGCCGCTTGGTAAAAAGCATCAGGAATTGATTTAAGCCCTGCATAGCTCAGCAGAACAACTAGAGATGTCCAGTGCCATACATCCATAACGATGATGGTAATCCATGCGGCGAAACTGTCTTGCGTGTAGTTATAATCAATGCCTATTTGGTCAAGCGCATATCCAAGCAGGCCAATATCAATGCGGCCAAAGATCTGCCAGATGGTGCCGACAACATTCCACGGAATGAGCAGGGGAAGCGCGCAGAGAACCAGGCAAAGGCTAGACCACACGCCTGATTTTTTCGGCATATGAAGGGCAACAAAAATACCAAGGGGCACTTCAATAAGTAAAATAATGGTGGTGAATATCGCCTGACGGCCGAGTGCATCATGCATACGCTCGGAGCCGAGAATTTCTTCAAACCATTCAAGACCAACCCAGAAAAATTCGTTATTGCCAAACGTATCCTGCACCGAATAATTGACCACCGTCATCAGCGGGATAATCGCCGAAAAGGCCACCAGTAATAAAACCGGTAGCACCATGAACCATGCTTTTTGATTGGTCGTTTTCTTCATGGTTCCACCAACCAGTCATCGGCATAGATGTTGATTTTTGAGCTATCGAAACTGACAAATTTCATATCTTCGAAAATCTCAGCACCTTCATCAGAAATGATATTAATATCCATATCCTGATGGCTGGCTCTAACTATTTTATAATGGCCCACATCTTCGATGCGGTTAATTGTTATCGGCAGATCATCCGGGTTTCTGGAAAGTGACGCAAATTCAGGTCGAATACCAATTTCCAACTTTCCGCTTAGGTTTTGATAGCCATGGCCGAGGTCTAGTTCATGGCCGCCAATTCGGGCTTTGTTGCCGCTAATTTCAGCGCCAAGCACGTTCATTCCTGGTGAGCCGATGAAAAAACCGACAAATGTGTGAGCCGGTTTTTCAAATAGTTCTGTCGGTGTGCCGATCTGCACCACTTCACCGTCCGACATCACGACCACTTTATCAGCAAAGGTTAGTGCTTCGGTCTGATCATGGGTTACATAAATCATCGTGTGGCCGAGACGCTGATGCAGTGCTTTTAGTTCAGTACGTAGTTCCCATTTCATTTGCGGGTCAATAACCGTGAGCGGTTCATCAAAAAGGATAGCATTCACGTCTTCACGCACCAGCCCACGACCAAGACTTATTTTTTGTTTTATATCAGCAGTAAGTCCGTTGGCTTTTTTATCTAAAATATCATTGAGCGAAATCATTGATGCAATATCGGCGACACGTTTTTCAATATAATTAGCGCTCATTTTTCTGTTTTTAAGCGGGAAGGCGAGGTTTTCCCGTACCGTCATCGTGTCATAAACCACCGGAAACTGAAAAACCTGGGCGATATTTCGGTGTGCTGTATCTTGGGTTGTTACATCCTGATCATCAAATAAAACCTGCCCCTGCGACGGTGCGAGCAATCCAGAAATAATATTGAGCAAAGTGGTTTTGCCGCAGCCCGAAGGACCAAGCAGCGCGTAAGCCTCCCCATCATTCCAGACATGGTTCATGGTTTTAAGGGCGTATTCATTATCGGATGTATAACTATGGGCCAGATTGGAAAGGGTGATTTTTGCCATGGCTATATCCCCTTCGCATAAAACGCTGGAAGAACCATATTGCCATCCTGCGAGAATGTATAAATATGCGACGGGTCAAGAAAAACGGACACTTCTTCACCGAGTGTTAAATCATGAACGCCGTGGACCAGCCCCACCCAGCGTTCACCACCATGGCGCATATGCATATAAGTTTCAGATCCGGTTATTTCAGTCACATCAAGTTTTGCGTTAAATTTAATGGCCATGTCGCTATGTTGTGCAAGCTCAAGATGGTTAGGCCTAAAACCTGCTATATAGTCCCCATCGCCTAATTTCGATAAAGCCTCACTGGCCTTTGCATTTGTTCCGTCACTAAAGGTGATTTTGTTGCCAGATTTACTTAGTTTAAGAAAATTCATCGGTGGATTTGAAAATATCCGTGCCGTGGTAGCATCTTTTGGCTGACGGTATATGGTGGATGTTTTGCCAAACTGGGTAATGCGCCCCTCATGGAGCGTCGCCGTATTGCCGCCTAGCAGTAGCGCTTCTTCCGGTTCAGTCGTGGCATAAACAAAAATGGCGCCGGAATCTGCAAAAATTTTCGGAATTTCGGCGCGTAGTTCTTCGCGTAATTTATAATCCAGATTAGCCAGTGGTTCATCAAGCAAAACCAGCCCCGACCCTTTAACCAGTGCCCGGGCGAGGGCGCATCTTTGTTGCTGTCCACCGGACAGTTCAAGTGGTTTTCGTGTAAGAAAAGACGAGAGCTTCATTAAGTCGGCGCATTGTCTGACGGCCTTATCAATGTCAGCACTGTTTTTATTCATAAGTCGAAGCGGCGATGCGATATTTTCATAAACCGTAAGCGACGGATAATTGATAAACTGCTGATAAACAAAGGCTATATCGCGGTCCTGAACCCGCACACCGGTGACATCTTCATCGTTCCATAAAATACTTCCCGAGCTTGGTTTATCAAGTCCGGCCATTAGCCTCATAAGGGTTGTTTTGCCGGAAAGTGTCGCGCCAAGCAGCACATTCATGGTCGCTTTTTCCAAGCGAAGATTTGTCTCATAAATATGCGGCTGGTCGTTCTCTGTCAGCGTTATATTTTCAAGCATGAGCGACACAGATTTCCCCTAAATATCAGCCAGCGCTTGGTCAAAATCGGCGATGATATCTTCTATACCCTCAATGCCGACAGAACAGCGGATCAGACTTTCTGGAATACCGAGTTCTTGGCGCTGTATTTCGGTAAGTTCAACATGGCTTGTGGTGCGCGGTGGGCCGACAATGGTTTCAACGCCGCCCAGATGGGCCGCACGGTGAGCAAAACGAATTTGCGGCAGAAAATGACGCACGGCATCAAACCCGCCTTTAAGAGAGAAGCTCAGCATGCCGCCAAATCCACTCATTTGTGCTTTGGCAATATCGTGCGCTGGATCACTTTTTAGGCCGGGATAGAATACCTTATCAACTTTTTCGTGGGTCTCAAGAAACTGAGCGAGAGCCATGGCATTTGAATTTTGACACTCAATGCGAAGCTTGAGTGTCTTAAGTCCGCGCAGCAGTAAATATGCGGAATTGGCGTCCAAAGTCGCGCCATTAATTTCTCTAAAGCCGTATATTTTGTTGACTAAATCTTCACGACCACAAACAATGCCGCCAAGCGCATCAGAATGTCCGCCTATGAATTTTGTCGCACTATGCACAACCAGATCAGCCCCAAGCGCAAGTGGGTTTTGATTGATCGGTGTGGCAAAGGTGTTATCAACTACAATAATGGCACCGGCTTTTTTACCTGCCGCTATAAGCCTTTTTAAATCAAGCACTTTCATAGTCGGATTGGTTGGGGTTTCCAGATAAAGCAGATCGCAGCCATTTAAGGTTTCGGCTTCAATGGCATCCTGATCATGGGTTTCGCACATGGTAACATTTATGTCAAAACGTGGCAGATGTTCCATAAATACAATACTGGTGCCGCCGTAAGTATCTTTTACCGATACAACGCGCTGGCCCGGTGAAAGCAGAGTGAATAATATGTTGCTGATCGCCGCCATGCCGGTGGAAAAGCTGGTCGCGGCTTCTGCGTCTTCAAGCACACGCATTTTTTCTTCAAATACTTTAACGGTTGGGTTAGTGTTACGGCTATAAATATGGCCTTCACGTTTACCTAGGGCCACTTCAAGCCATTCATCTACATCATCATGATTATAGGATACGCTGTTTATAATTGGAACCTGCGCGGCACCTTCGAAAAATGTTTCTTCTTCGCCGGCCCAGACGGCTTTTGTGCTCTTACTGATGCCATCCCACTTTTGATTTGTCATATTGTTGACCTTTTTATTTATCTAACTGATATAAACTATTAATGCTTTTCTTGATAACATTAAAGCTATATCGTGCCTAAATGCATAAAATAAAAATATCACAAAAAACCATGGACGCAGCGATCAAGAGAAGGGGAGGTCGGCAATATGCTTTTGCTGATATTGACGCACGCCGCACGGCGCTTATCGTTATTGATATGCAGAAATATTTTCTTGAACCCGGCATGGCAGCTGAAGTGCCGGAAGCCCGTGAAATTGTTCCCAATATCAATAAGTTAGCGTCATGCTTGCGTGCAGCAGGAGGACAGGTGGTATGGGTAATTACCACCTTTGATGACGATGTTTTAGAAAACTGGTCGGTGCTTAAAGATCTGTTTTCACCTGATCGCTGTGATGCCATGATGGAGAATATCACGGTTGGTGGCAAGGGGCATGCGCTGTGGCCTGCGCTAACGGTTGAGAATCATGATTGGCAGGTGGAAAAAAACCGCTTCAGCGCGTTTATTCAGGGATCAAGTAACTTGGAACAGCGCCTGAAAGAAGCGAACATTGATACGGTCATTATCACCGGTACTTTAACCGATGTATGCTGTGAAAGCAGCGCCCGTGATGCGATGATGCGTAATTTTAAAACCATTGTGATTACGGATGCCAATGCCGCTGGGTCGGATGATGATCATAATGATGCACTAAATGCCATGGCAAGATTATGGACTGATGTAATCTCCACCGATGAAATGATCGGGAGACTATCTTGAAGATTGGTTTTAATCCTAATTTTGCACCGTTTAGTTATCTGAAAGACGGCAAACCAAGCGGCATTGTTATTGAGCGGATCGTGGGTATTTTTGAAAAATCCGGAATTAAATATGAACTGGTACCCGCGGAACTCACCGGATTAACAAGCGGTCTAATGCAAGGTGAATTTGACATATTAGCTGCCCTTGCCAAAACGCCCGAGCGAGAAAAAACCTTATCCTTCAGTAATCCAATTATCGTTAGTGGCGCAGCATGGTTTAAGGCGTCAAATTCAGTACCGTTAATGGACGGGGAACTTCCAAAAATGGCTGTCACACCAAAAGTAGGACCACTGGTCGGGCAGATTAAAGCGCTATTTCCGGAAATAGAACTTTTGACCAGTGAAAACTATGACACGTCACTTCAGGATGTGCTGGACGGAAAAGCGGATGCCGCAGCGCTTAATTGGCATGTTGGTAAAATGCTTGTCCGGGAAAAATATAATTTACTTTTTCATGTTCCGCTCGCGCCCTTTAATACAATGGCACTTCATATGGCGACTAAGCTCCCCGATAAAAACAATCTTATAATCAGGCTAAATGAACATATCCCGGATGATTGGGGCCCGGATCCGTTATGACAAAATAAAATGGGAAATAAAAATGACAGGTGAGGTAAAAGGACCTTCAAGGTTAGTCGGTATATCTATTGTTGCAGGAGCAACGGTTGGTGCAGGAATGTTTGCACTTCCTGTTGCCTCTGCTGGAATGTGGTTTAATTGGTCAATAATTGCATTATTATTCAGTTGGTTTTGTCTTTATCATTCCAGTTTAATGATACTTGAAACGAACCTGAACTATACCCCGGGGGCCAGTTTTGATACTTTTGTTAAAGATACCATCGGCAAGGGGTGGAATGTTGTAAATGGTATAACGCTGGCTTTTATTCTTTATATATTAGCTTATGCCTATATTAGCGGTGGTGGTTCAATCGTTAGTCATACTTTGGATGTCTCCCTTGGAATATCTTTGCCACCGATTATGGCGGGCTTGATTTTTGCGATAGGACTTTCTTCAATTGTATGGGTCAGCACAGGTTTTCTTGGCCGCATGAATGCAATATTCGTTGGTGGTATGTTGATAACTTTTATTCTGTCTGTAGGCGATCTGACGACCCAAATTAAGCTTCCAATATTGCTTGATACTAAAATGAGCTACACACCCTTTGTTTTTGCAGCACTGCCTTATTTTCTGGCCTCATTCGGGTTTCATACTTCCGTACCAAGTCTGGTGAAATTTTATGGGAAAAATCCAAATGTAATTCGCGATTGCCTGTTTTACGGCACATTAATTTCATTGGTGATTTATGCCTTATGGATGATGGTGGTGCAGGGCAATATTTCTCGTGCCGATATGCGACCGGTCATTGATAACGGCGGTAATATTGGTGATATGGTTGGTGCACTTACTAATGTTGGCACGAGTAGCAGTCTGGCGGGATTTATTAATGCTTTTGCCAATTTGGCGGTGGTGTCCTCTTTCCTTGGGGCTGCGATTGGCCTGTTTGATTATATGGCAGATAAATTTAAATTAGGTGATAGCGGAATGGGCCGTCTTAAAACTGCGCTTATATGTTTTGTGCCGCCTACAATCGGCGGTGTGTTTTTCCCAAATGGTTTTCATTATGCCATTGGCCTCGTTGGCCTATGCGGCATTGTCGTCGCAACGCTCATTCCTGCTCTATGCGTGCGCGCAAGTCGTAAAAAACATGGTAGTCCGTTATTTAGGGTTCGCGGCGGGGATAAAATGGTAATATTTATCCTTGGATATTCAGTGGTTCTGTTTGTATGTTATTTTCTAAGTATCGCAGGAGTGTTGCCTGTTTATTAACAATTGGAGCGAATATTGACTTCTCTTAAGATTATTAAGAATTATATTAATGGTGAATTTGTCGATAGTGAAAACTATTTTGATGATATCAGTCCGGTTGATGGCACGTTGGTTGCGAAAGTTTCCGAAGCAGACGAAATAATTGTTGATAATGCTGTGCAGGCAGCAAAGAATGCTCTTCATGGTGAATGGGGGGCAATGTCACAAAAGGACCGCAGCGAAATGCTCAATAAAGTCGCTGATGAAATAGAACAGCGTTTTGATGATTTTGTTGCTGCGGAAATTGCCGATACCGGCAAGGCACACGCTCAGGTAAAAAATATTGATATTCCCCGCGGTGCTGCCAATTTTCGCTTTTTCGCTGATCTTGCGGCGAGCCAAAATGAGCAGTCCTTTAAAATGGATACGCCAGATGGGAAGGGTGCAACAAATATAATCGTCAATAAACCAATTGGCGTTGTTTCGGTTATATCGCCGTGGAACCTGCCGCTTCTACTAATGACTTGGAAAGTGGCGCCAGTGCTTGCTGTCGGCAATACGGTTGTTGTAAAGCCATCTGAAGAAACACCGTCAACGGCGACATTGCTTGCCGAAGTTATGGACACCGTAGGGATGCCGAAGGGCGTGTTTAATCTGTTACATGGTTTTGGACCAAATTCAGCCGGTGAATTTATGGTGGCTAATAAAGATGTGGATGCAATAACTTTTACCGGTGAAAGCAGTACCGGTTCCACCATTATGAAAAATGCTGCTGTTGGATTAAAACCAGTTTCTTTTGAGCTTGGCGGTAAAAATGCCGCGATTATTTTTGCTGATGCGGATTTTGATGCGGCGTTAGCCGGAACCGTTCGTTCTGCTTTTTCAAATTGTGGGCAGGTTTGCCTATGTTCAGAGCGTGTTTATGTTGAGCGAGCGATATTTGATAAGTTTGTCAGCGCCTTAAAGGAAAAGGCCGAAGCTATAAAAATCGGCAGGCCAGAAGACGACGCCGATATGGGGCCACTTATTTCCAAAGAACATAAGGATAAAGTGCTTGGCTATTTTTCACTGGCACTTGAGGAAGGGGCAACGGTAATTACCGGCGGCAGCGTGCCGGAATTTGGCGATGAACGTGATAATGGCGCTTTCATTAAACCAACCATTTGGACAGGATTATCTGAAGAGGCCCGTATAATAAAAGAGGAAATTTTTGGCCCCGTTTGCCATATTTCACCTTTTGATCAAGAAGATGAGGTTATAGCCAAGGCAAATGACAGTGAATATGGCCTTGCTGCCGCTATCTGGACCACGGATATGGATAAGGCAAACCGTGTGGCGAGACAGATGGAAGTGGGGATTTGCTGGGTCAATGACTGGTTCCTGCGCGATCTTAGAACACCGTTCGGTGGGGTAAAGCTTTCCGGTATTGGCCGTGAAGGCGGAATTCACAGTCTTGAATTTTACTCAGAGCCGCTAACGATTTGCATTAAGGAATAAAAATGAAAAGTGAAGTGATCGAAGGAAAAGCAAAGCCGCTTGGTGCTTATCCCCACTATAAAAGGGCTGGTGATTATATTTATATTTCAGGAACCAGCTCGCGGCGTTCTGATAATAGCCATGCGGGAGTGGAAATAGCGGAAAATGGTGATGTTACGCTTGATATAGCGGTGCAAACAAGGGCCGTTATCAAAAACATCGAAGCGACTTTAAAAGCCGCTGGTGCCGAGCTTTCTGATCTGGTGGAACTTAGTAGCTATCTGGTTAATATGGATGATTTTAAAGGTTATAATGATGTCTACAGTGAATTTTTTGATAGCGAAACAGGCCCGGCAAGAACCACCGTTGCCGTACGTGCGCTACCTCATCCCAATTTACTTATCGAAATAAAAGCCGTTGCTATGAGGAAGGAAGAATAATGCCCATACATCCAACATTAATACCGTTTAATTTTAAAAAATGGATCGAAGATAATCAAGATCAATTAAAGCCGCCCGTTGGCAATAAGATGCTTCATGACGAGACAACTGGAATGATTGTTATGGTCGTTGGTGGCCCCAACACTAGAGTTGATTTTCATGATGACCCGGTCGAGGAATGGTTCTATCAGATCAAGGGCGATATGATGCTTAAAATCGCTGAAAATGGTGTAATATATGATGTTCCTATTCGTGAGGGAGAAGTGTTTTTAATGCAGCCACATGTAATTCACGCGCCGCAAAGACCGCAGGAAGGCTCGGTCGGTATCGTTGTTGAAGCACCGCGCCAGCCGGATATGATGGAAGGTTTTGAATGGTACTGCTTTAACTGCGGTGATAAAGTTCACCGTGTTGAGGTTGCCCTTACGGACCCGAGCATGATTGTCACGGCGCTACCAAAATTATATCAGGATTATCACGATAATATGGATGCGCGGACGTGCAAGAATTGCGGCGAAGTCCATCCCGGTAAAGGCAAACCACCTGAGGGATGGGTAGAGTTATAAATATGAAAACAATAGACATCCATTCGCATTTTTATCCGGATAGTTTCCCGGATCTCGACACCCGCTTCGGTGATGGTGATTGGCCGGGGTTTCGTAAAGTATCAGATGAGAAAGGCATGATTACGCTGGGTGGTGAAGATTACCGTCCCATATATGATGCCTGTTGGAAGGGCGAGCGGCGCATTGAAGAAATGGATAAATATGCGGTCGATGTTCAAATCATGTGTGCCACGCCGATACTCTTTGCCTATGAGAAACCGGCGAGACAAGCGCTCGAATGCGCAAAAGTGATAAATGACGAAGCGCTTAGGCTGTGTTCCCATAATCCGGCGCGCCTAAAAGCCATGTGTCAGGTGCCACTTCAGGATATTGATATGGCCTGCTATGAGGTGAGCCGGGCTATGGAGTGCGGTCATGTTGCGGTGCAGATCGGCAATCATGTTAAGGATAAAAACCTTGATGATGAAGGAATCGTTACGTTTTTGCAACATTGCGCGAGTATCAATGCACCGGTGCTTATTCATCCGTGGGATATGATGTCGCCTGAGCGAATGCCTAAATATATGCTGCAGTGGCTCGTCGCTATGCCCGCCGAAACTCAGCTTTCGATTTTATCACTTATTCTTTCCGGTTCTTTTGAGCGGTTGCCTGAAAATTTAAAGCTCTGCTTTGCCCATGGCGGTGGTAGTTTTGCTTATCTTATGGGCCGGGTTGATAATGCATGGCGTGAGCGCGACATTGTCCGTAATGACTGCCCAAATCTTCCTTCGTCATATATGGACCGCTTTTATGTTGATAGCGCGGTATTTAGTGATGATGCTTTGGATTTACTTGTGAAATGCAGCGGTACTGAGCGGATAATGTTTGGCACCGATTATCCATTCCCGCTTGGTGAAATTGAAATGGGCGCACTGGTGCGCGGACATCCAACGCTATCGGATCAACAAAAAGCTTCCATTTTGGCGGATAATGCGGCAGGTTTCTTTAATATTTAAGGGAGAAATTAATGAGTTTTGAGTTTGTCATTCCTAAGGTCGTTGATCCGACCGGTGTGGACGCTGCGGCACACGCCCGGCCGATGGACGTTTTTAATGATCAGGACCGAGAGAAGAAGGTCATTGAAACAGAAGGTGATCCGATCACTGATTTTTACGGCGGCAGCAATCCTTATATTGATTATGAAAGTATTGATCTTTTGCTCAGCCTTCAGCATCCGCGCTCGGACGGTTATGATGAAATGTGCTTTATCATTATGGGTCAAGCCAAAGAACTTCTGTTTAAATCGCTTTATTATGAACTTTATAATCTTCAACTTCGCATCAAAGATGATGATATTGCTAATGCCTTTGTCATCCTTGACCGCTGTAAAAAAATATTAACACTGATCATAAATGTCTGGGAAGTGCTATCGACCATTAAAACTGACGGCTTTAATAAATTCCGTGATTATTTAAGTGTCGCGTCAGGGCAGCTTTCCTTCATGTACCGCCATATTGAATTTATTCTGGGTAATAAGAATAAAAAAATGTGCGATGCCCATAGCAATGTGCCCCATGTTTATCCGGCACTTCTGAAAAATTTCAACTCAGCAAGCCTTTATGATGATGTAATAGGTCTTCTTCATAGAAATGGTTATGAGGTTGCGGATGAATGCCTTGATCGGGACTGGTCTGAGAAATATAAAATTCACAAGTCGGTCGAGCAGGCTTGGCTCAAAGTATATTCTGATCCCACACCAGAAAACGAGCTATATATGCTCGGCGAGGGACTGACCGAAATAGCCGATATATTTTCCCAGTACCGCCACCGTCATTTTGTTTCCGTTGAGCGGATATTAGGTTTTAAACCGGGAACGGGTGGCTCGGCAGGGGTAGGCTGGCTCAAGCAAGCCGTTGATCACAGGTTCTTTCCTGAACTGTGGACAATACGCACTGAATTATAGAAAGAACAGGGTATGAGAAATATAACAGGGTATATCTTTGCCGCACTTCTTCTTGTGGGCTGTGCAGAGCAAAGTAATGAGCCGGAAAGACCCAATATTCTAATCATCCTCGCTGATGATCTTGGCTATACGGATATTGGCGCATATGGCGGTGAAATTCGCACGCCTAACCTTGATGATCTTGCCGGAGATGGCTTGCTGCTGACCAATTTTTATGCCGCACCGACCTGTTCACCAACGAGAGCCATGCTGCTTAGTGGTGCCGACTATCACCTAGCAGGGCTTGGCACTATGAACGGTAGCTGGGATACCAATCAATTGGGTAAAAGGGGTTATGAGGCCGTTCTTAATAAAGACGTGGTTTCCGTATCGAGCATTTTGCAGGATAGTGGCTATCATACCTATATGACCGGTAAATGGCATTTGGGGTATGTGCAGGAGCTGCAGCCACAAAGCCGGGGTTTTGAGCAGTCATTCGTCCTGCTTCAAGGCGGAGCGAGCCATTTTAGTGATCGGGGCGGCTTGGCCCGAGGTGCTATAGCGGATTATATTGAAAACGGCGAAGTTGCTGAAATTCCAGATGATTTTTATTCCTCAAACTATTATACCGACAAAATGATCGGCTATATCGATCAGGACCGTGCTGACGGTAATCCTTTCTTTGGCTATCTCGCCTATACTGCACCGCACTGGCCATTACAGGTGGCACCAGAAGATATAGACCTTTATAAAGGGGAATATGACAGCGGATATGATCAGATCAGGACGGACCGCATCGCTAGATTAAGAGAGCTTGGTATCATTGATGAAAAAACCATAACCAGTATGGCCCCGGATTATATTGAAAGCTGGGACCAGTTAAGCGCTGACGAGCAACGATCAGAAGCGCGAAAAATGGAAATTTTTGCGGCGATGGTTGATAATCTTGACCGTAATATCGGCCGGGTGATCGATCATCTCAAACAAATAGGCGAGTATGATAATACATTTATCCTTTTTATGTCTGATAATGGGGCCGAAGGAAATAATATCGGTAATATGGGCTCAAATGCAGAGTGGATACCAGAAGCCTTCGATAACAGTGTCCAGAGCATGGGAACGGTAAACTCTTTTGTCCATTATGGTGCGCAGTGGGCCCAAGTTGGTTCCGGACCATACCGTGATTTTAAAGCATTTGTTGGTGAGGGCGGCATTAAAGTGCCATCGATAATTCGCTATGGTGATCTACCTTATAAAGGGGATATTGATCATGGATTTATGACCGTAAAGGATATTGCGCCGACGTTACTTGAACTGGCAAATACAACTCACCCCGGAACTAAGTATAAAGGCCGTGATGTATATCCGATAACCGGGAAATCAATACTGCCTCATTTAAATGACTTGGATACGAGCGTTTATAAGCCCGAAGAAATCATCGTCTGGGAACTTTTTGGCCGCCGCGCAATTCGACAAGGAGCGTGGAAAATGACAATGCAGGCTGAACCGATTGGAAGCGGAGAATGGCAGCTCTATAATCTGGATGATGATCCATCAGAAACAAAAGATGTTGCAGCACTGAATTCTGATAAAATAGCGGCACTAGAGCTACTATGGGAAGATTATGTGGCTAATAACAATATTATTCTGCCCATAAACGGTGAAAACCCATACGCTTCACCGCAGTGAGGAATTAATAATTATTTCACTGGTGATTGTCCTATGAACTGGGCAGCGTGCGGCAATGTCGAATATTTTTTGCCGCTCTTCGTCGGTCAGATCGCCTTCAATTGTAATATCAGTTTGGATATGATCGACCAGGCCTTTTTTTGTTTCGCAATTTTCGCAGTCAGTTGCATGTATTTTTGAATGGGATAGTTTCACTTCCACATGATCAAGATTATATCCTTTTCGGTTCGCATACATGCGCATGGTCATGGATTTGCAAGCACCGAGCGCTGATAATAAAAAGTCATAAGGTGAGGGGCCGAGGTCATCCCCACCAACTGATAATGGCTCGTCGGCTATCATCTTGTGGCCCGAACTGGTTTCAATGCTATTGGTATATTTACCTTGTTCCGTCTGCGAAACGACAACTGTTTGTGTATCTGACATATAATATTCCTCAATCCTATCTATACATTTACAAGTTTAGACGATAGTCTTTGAAAAAATCAATATTTCTGAGGGATATATCATGAATAAAATAATTATCGCGATTGCTATCTTTTTTTCATCATTCTGTACAACGATTGCCCAAGAGGGTTTTAACGCGGACCTAATAGAAGACTGGCATTGGCGACAGCTTGGCCCGGCATTGCCCGCAGGACGTTCATGGTATGTGGTGGCTGATGAAAATAATCCCAAGGTTATATTTGCCACGGCTGCTGGCGGTGGCCTTTGGAAAAGTGATAATAACGGTGTTACCTTCAGGAATGTTTTCGCCCAGTATAATGTCGCCTCGACTGGTTATGTGGCCGTATCAAAGTTGGACAGTGATGTTGTTTGGCTTGGGACCGGTGAAAATGCCGGAACACGGGTCACTACTTATGGTGACGGTGTTTATAAATCAACTGACGGCGGTGAAACATGGAAAAATATGGGCCTGCCGGAAAGTTATCATATTTCCGATATTAAAATTCATCCAACCAATCCCGACATCGTTTATGTGGCCGCGAGCGGTTATCTGTGGGGGGAAAGCGAACATAAAGGCATCTATAAAACCACCAACGGCGGGATGAGCTGGCGCAAAGTGCTTTATATTGACGAAGAAACCGGTGGTCATGATATAGAATTTGATCCCCATAATCCGGACATTATGTATGCGTCAATGTGGCAGCGTTTTCGTTTTGGCGGTGGTGATATGGATGATATCGGCCCGAGCAGCGGTATATATAAAACCCTTGATGGTGGTGAAAGCTGGACCCACTTAACAAATGGTCTTCCTACTGTCGATATGGGTAAAATCCATCTTGTGGTGGCTCAGAATAATTCTGACATCCTATATGCCCACCTTATGACTGACCGCGATCCGGACGGTAATCATCAGTACGGCATTTACCGCTCCGAGGACGGCGGCGCAAGCTGGACCCATCAAAGTACGGCACCGACAAGACCTGTTTATTATTATTCAAATATCACTATTGATCCAAAAGATGACAACACGATCTGGCTACCTCTTCTTGAGCTTCACCGCTCTACCGATGGCGGTAAGACGTTCGCGAAGATGAATATGCGTCATGTGCATTTTGATCTCCACTCTTTATGGATAAACCCGGCCGACAATGATCATATGATCCTGTCCGGCGATGGCGGTGTAAATATCAGCTTTGATGGCTCAAAGACTTGGGCCTCTACCACGTTACCCATTGGTCAGTTTTATGAAGTGTCTGTTGATAATCAGGATCCTTATAATGTCATTGGAGGAATGCAGG
>JABJKT010000087.1 GCA_018660225.1 Kordiimonadaceae bacterium | reverse complement strand
GGCGTTATGTGGTTTTATTGTCCTGTGCGGCGCGCTTACCTTTGCGGAACTGTCTATTCTGCTGCCTAGGCCCGGCGTTATGTATCATTCACTTAATGAAGCTTACGGACCCTTTGCTGGTTTTTTTCAGGGCTGGATACAAATTCTAATCACTGGTCCCGGCTCTATCGCCGGGGCAGCGATCTTTTTTGGTGAACTTGCCAATCAGGTTATCGGCGTTGAAGGTGATAGTTTACGCCTTATGTGGGGCGCGCTTGCCATTATCTTTTTTGCCATCATTAACCTGCAAGGTATTGAGCAAGGCGGAAAGACGCAAATAATTATAACGACGGCCAAATTAACTGGCATTCTCGCGCTTATTTTTGGCGCAATATTTTTTGCCTCTCCCATTGAATGGACTGGCACAAATGACAGCCAAAATGCCGACATTAGTATCTGGAGCACATTACAGTTCATTGGTCTTGGCGTCGGAATTGTGCTCTTTACTTATGACGGTTGGGCGGACGCGTCCCACCTTGCTGGTGAAGTTAAAAATCCCAAGAAAAATTTACCCCTTGGCATTGGTATTGGTGTGCTCACCGTTACAGTGATTTATCTGTTGATTAATTATGCTTTTTTAAGCGTCGTTCCGCTTGAGTTTATGAGAGATAACCCGACGATCATTGCGACCACAGTGGCAGAGGCCGCCTTTGGAAGCATTGGTGTCAGTATTTTCCAAGTACTTATCGGCATTTCTATTTTTGGGGCGCTTGGCGGGCTAGTGATGTCAATCCCGCGACTATTTTATGCAACTATTTCTGATTTCAAAGATGATGCAGCCAAAACATTTATGAAGCCCTTTTTTAATGCGCTTTCTTATCTATCACCAAAAACGGCTGTGCCATCCGGTTCTATTATTTACTCAGCAATGGTTGCTATTTTATTTTTGCTCTTCTTTGGTTCTTTCGCTGATATCGTGACGTTCTTAATGGTGCCGCTTCAATTCATCAATATCCTGATCGTTTCCAGCATTTTTGTTCTTCGCCCTAGATTAAGCCAGAAAGGGGATTTTAAAACGCCCTTTTATCCCCTCGTTCCCGCTATTTTCATTCTGACAATGTCTGTGTTAATTATTACGGCTCTCATCTATAAAACCGAACAAAGCCTTTATGGGATTGCGCTATCGCTTTCCTCAATTCCTGTTTATCTACTTCTTAAAAAAGCCAAAAATAAATCATGAGCCGTTTTTATAATCTCTTTAAATCTGAAAAGCCTATCATTGGCATGATCCACTTGCCACCGCTGCCTGACTATCCTGATAGTCCGGGACTAGATGCGATCATCAAAAGCGCCCTTCTTGATTTAAAGATACTTGCAGGACTAGGCATTGACGGGGCATTGATCGAAAACGAATATGACCGTCCTCACCGCGTTAAAGCATCGCCGGAAACAATAGAAGCAATGACAGCGGTTACCAAAGCCGTTGTCGAAAAAAGTGAGCGCTGCATCATAGGCGTTGAAATTTTACTCAATGATACAAAAGCATCGCTTGATGTAGCAAAGGCCGCAGGGGCAAATTTCATCCGCACCGACTATTTTGTCGATCCCATGTCACGACCTGAATATGGTGAATTTGATATCGACCCAAAAGGTCTTATAGAATACCGAAGGTCAATAGGAGCACAGGACATTTTGATCTTAGCAGATATACAGGTTAAATATGCCAGTATGCTTATTACCAGATCAATCGAAGACTCTGCCCGTCTTGCAAATTTTCATCATGCCGATGCAATTGTTATAAGCGGCGATGCAACGGGTGACGCGCCGGTAATCCATGACCTTGACGAGGCGAAAAAAGGATCGGATGTACCGGTAATTATCGGTAGCGGACTTGATGCTAAAAATGCCAATAAATTGTTAAAACACTGTGATGGTGCCATTGTCGGCACGGCACTTATGAAAGATAAAACCGTAAACCATGAAAATGTTGAGACGTTATTAACAGCACTCGGGAGGCGGTAAAATGAAGCTTGTCTCAATAGGGGACTGCGGCGTTGATCGTTATATGCCAGAAAATAAACTGCTTCCCGGCGGCATAACGGCTAATTTCACAAGACAGGCGCGGCGCGCCTTTAAGACAACTGATGAAATTGATATTATATCACTGCTCGGTGATGACGAAGAAGCCGAGACAGCCCTAAAGGCCGTTAATGTTAGTGGTATTAACTGTCATATTAATAAAACCCACGGCCAGACACCCGTTCAATATATTAAAATCCAGCAAGACGGCGAAAAAGATTTCTTTAAATATGACCGCGGAGTGCTTGAAAACTTCTATATTGATGATGATCAAAAACAAATTCTAAAAAATGCCGATCTAATCATGACGCCAATTTACTGGCAGATTAAAAATGTTTTTGATATTGTCTTAAGCGCCGAAACAAAAGCAAAAATAGCTGTAGATTTTTCCGACTTTGCCACTGATCCTGATTTTGATCTTTTGGAAAAATATTTGGGTAAAATTGATATAGCCTTTTTCGGTTTATCAATAAATCATTGCGAATTAATTGACCGTCTTTGCGACCTTTCAAAATCAAAAAATAAACTAATGATAATCACACTCGGTGAAAAGGGCAGCATGTCATTTTCTGGAAATGAAAAGTTTCAATGCCCCGCGATGTCCGTTGCAAATATAGTTGATACTACGGGTGCTGGCGATGCCTTTGCTGCGGGTTTTCTTTCCAGTTTTGTGCATCAAGAGAATATTGAAAAAGCCCTTAAAGAAGGTTCAAAGATTGCTGCCATTACTATCCAGCATTTAGGTTCGGTTCCAACGTAGTTCACGCTTGAATTATTGGTTAAATACAATTACCGTATCACTAAAGAAAAATAAGGACAGAAACATGAAAAAAGACATCACACGCCGTGACTTCCTAAACGGCACCCAAATTGCCATTGGTGCAACTGTTGGCGCCTCACTGCTGACCCCTTGGACAGAAGCATTTGGCGCGCCCAATAGCTTCACTTTAAACAACGATTATTACCCGCCGGCTAAAACTGGCCTGCGCGGTAGCCATGATGGTTCATGGGAAAATATGCATATGCGTGTGATGGGCGAAGACTGGAATGTGGACAAAGTCGAAGCCGAATATGACCTTGTCATCGTTGGCGGCGGTATTAGTGGTCTTTCTTCCGCTTATTTTTACCGTCAGAAACACCCTGATGCTAAAATACTGATCCTTGATAACCATGATGATTTTGGTGGTCATGCCAAACGAAATGAGTTTAAGCACGGCGATGATATTCGTATTGGTTACGGCGGTACGGAAGCGATCGATACGCCGTCTTCTTACCCACCGGAAGCCTTGAACTTACTCAAAGATATTGGCATTCAGCTTGAAAAATTTTACGATGCCTTTGAGCAGGATTTATATTCAAAACGCGGCATGGGTTTCTCGATAGTTTTTGATGACAAAAATTTCACGGAAACCAAACATGTTACCGGATACGGTGAAAAATCATGGGAAGATTTCGCCGCCGAAGCCCCACTCACCGACAAAGCTCGCGCCGACTTTATTCGTGTGCAAACCGATGAAGTGGATTATATGCCTGGTGTGTCAACTGAAGAAAAGTTTAAGACCCTTCGAAAAACAGGCTATTCATCCTTCCTCCGTGATTATTGTAAAGTGGATGAACAGGTCATTGATATCTATCAACATTGGGGCATGAGCTTCTGGTGTGTCGATATGGAAGAAGTACCAACCACATCCGTTCAATATTATGATGGCGGCATCCCTGGTGTAGATCATACACTACCAAGGCGAACTGGTCGCGGCGATGATCCTTATATCTTTCATTTCCCTGATGGTAATGCCTCGGTTGCTCGGTTGCTCGTCCGTAAATTAATACCGGAAGCTATGCCGGGCACGACCATGGAAGATGTGGTCATGGCCAAAGCAGATTATTCCAAACTGGATGAAAAAAATAAAAACATCAATATTCGACTTAACAGTACTGTCGTGCACGTGGTTAACACCGATAACGGTAATAATGTTGATGTAACATATGTTAATAATGATGAAGCCCATAAAATCCGAGCCAAAAAATGCGTGATGGCCTGTTATAATAGTGCCATACCCTATCTTTGCCCGGAAATGCCGGAAGCACAAAAAGAAGGGCTCGCCTTCAACGTCAAAATTCCACTTGTTTATACAAAAGTTCTGATCAGTAACTGGCAAGCTTTTGATAAACTTAAAACTAGTTTCGTTTATTTTACCGGCGGGTTTTACAAACAGGCTGAACTCGCTTATCCGGTATCGCTTGGCGATTATCATCGTTCACAAACCCCGGACGAGCCGATGGTTGTTCATATGTGTCATGTCCCTCTGTTCAAAGATATAAAAGGACCGGAACAATGGCGAGAAGGACGCAGACAAATTCTAACAACCACATTTGAAGAATTTGAAGGCCATGTAAAAGATCAGCTTAATCAAGCACTTGGCGAAGCAGGATTTGATGCGGACCGCGACATCGAAGCCATAACGGTTAACCGTTGGCCACATGGTTATTCCTATAGTAATGGCCTGCTTTGGGGCGAAAATTTCGCCGAAGAAGACAAACCATGGGTTATTGGCCGTCAGCCATTTGGCAATATTCATGTAGCAAACTCTGATGCTGGTGCCGGGGCCAATACAAAATCGGCCATTAAAGAAGCTTACCGTGCCGTCGTAAAAGAAATACTTGCTTAAATGAAAAAAGCACAGCTAGCAGAAATTAACTGGCCGGAATTCGGATTAAGCGAAAAGCCGGCCAGCATTTCTCTTGAAGAATTTCAGGACCGTATCGACATTGTCCAAACGGCCATGAAAAAGCGTGGCTATTCTCACCTTCTTATTTACGGCGACCGCGAGCATTTCGCTAACATGACTTGGATGTGTAATCTTGACCCAAGGTTTGAAGAAGCGTTACTGATTGTCAGCCTTGATAAAAAACCACTTATTTTAATTGGTAATGAATGTGAAGGCTACCTTCCACACAGCCCACTATATAATAACGGCGATATGAGGAGCGAGCTTTATCAGCCCTTTTCACTTCTAAACCAAGGCCGTGATAAAAGCCGGACATTAAATGAGATATTCCTAGATGAAGGCATAAACGAAGGCTCACTAATCGGCTGTGTTGGTTGGAAATATTTTGAAAGTTCTGAAGAACCCGCTGGCATTCACGCAATAGATATACCAAGCTTTATTACGGATCCGGTACGAAATATTGCTGGCTATGAAAATGTTGAGAATGCTACCGATTTATTCATGCATCCGGGCTACGGATTTCGCACGATTGTATCCGTTGATGAAATTGCCATTTTTGAACATTCAAACATTAAAACATCCGAAGCAGCAAAGCGGATGATTTTTGGCCTGCGAGACGGCATGGTCGATCATGACGTGGCAAAATTTATTGAATGGGACGGCGAGCCTCTCGGCTGCCACCCAACCATGTCTAGTGGTGATTTGCCGGGACTATGTGGCCCACAAGGACGCACCATAAATATAGGTGATCCTTTCTCCTTTAATGTCTGCTACTGGGGCAGCAATATTTGTCGTTCGGGCTGGGTTGTTAACGGAGCCGATGAACTTCCCGCGCAGGCGCAAGCTTATATTGATGAATTTGCCGGACCTTATTTTGAAGCCATGGCAGACTGGTTTGGCAAAATGTCGATCGGTACAAAAGGGAGCATCTTACATGACGCAATCTATGACCGGCTACCGTTCGACAAGTTTGGTATTTTCTTAAACGCCGGACATTTGATCCACCTTGATGAATGGGTCAGCTCACCGATATATGAAAGTTCCGATCTTGAAATCCGCTCAGGGATGATGTTTCAGGTCGACGTTATACCATCATCACCGATTTTTGGCTCAACACGAATGGAAGACGGTATTGTCATTGCGGATGAAGAACTGCGATCAAAACTTAAAGAAAAGCATCCTAATTGTTATGATCGCTGTATGAAAAGACGCGAATTCATGATCCAGACACTCGGCTTTGATCTGCCAGAAGAAATATTACCACTCTCAAATATCGCGGCTATTGTCCCGCCATGGTTTTTAAATCCAAGCCAGATTTTCATATTAAAATAAAAAAAGGCGCCTCAATTGAAACGCCTTTTAGTTAAAAATGTTACTACGATACTTACCAAATTATTTTATCTATATTTTCGAATGAAACCGAACCCCCATCATCAAACTCAATGCTCCCTGCACTATCTTCAGAAAGAAGCATCTCCCCATTTAAATCATCTGTTGATTCAATGGTGCTTCCATTTTCAAGATTAATAGTCCAACCATCGCCAGAAGCTTGGCCATCAAAACCACCTAGCTCAATGGTATCCATCCATCCACCTGCTCCACCATCAGCAGTGTCATCACCCTGATTAGCCATAAAGACGAGGGTATCATCACCTGCACCACCGGCTATATAGTCATCACCATCACCACCATTGATCAAATCATTACCGCCTGCGCCATCAATGGTATCTTTATTGCCATATCCATTGATCGTGTCATTGTCGTCGGTGCCATCAAGAGTGTTTTTACCGTTATTACCTTCGATTATATTATCACTACCAGCAACTTCAGCTACTTCCTGGGCATTTTCAGCATTGTTATTTTCTTCTGAATCGCCAGTTGCTACCGGTTCATCATTGCGAAAACCGTTGTTTGTTACCGCTCCGCTTTCTCCGGGATTACTTGCCGGGGAATTTCCTACGGAATTTTGCCCACTGTTACCAAATTCCTCTTCTTCAAGCTCCGGCCTGTCAAGATCAACTTGTGATGTTGCACGACCTGATGATCCAGGCTGTTCCGACTGACCGCTTTCGATTTCCGCCGGATTATAGCCATTTTCAGATGTCGTTGGATCAATTGTATCTACTTGCGGACTTTCTGCATTACCACGACTAAGTACTGTTGGATTATGAGTGCTGCCCGTTACTGTGCTGCCGTCTTCAAATTCCTGGCCCTCACCTTCAGCAAACTCACTTGAAATATGAATATTGGAACGAGTTTGTGTATCCTCAATATTATCATTATGTGTTTGAGAAAGTCGGTTTTCTGATTCTTCTCTGCCAGGGGTTCCTCTCTCCCCATCAAAAAATGGATTTTCATCAGAGCCTTGACTGCCCTTGCCCTGATCCCCATTTGATGTTTGATCAACCATAATTAACTCCAACTTTTTGTTCTATTTAAATCAATATTTTCTATACCTCATTTTTAGCAGATAATGATGAATAAGGAGTTTCAAAGGATGGTTAAAAAAATATAAACAACAGGAAAAAATTTTACTAAATAATTATAAAAAATCATTTAAATGCAATTAGTTACACTTTTATTAAATGATTTTAGAATTGAATAATTATTAAAATTTTCACTATATTTAATAACTTGAATAAACGGGCCGGTTATTCGTCAGATAGAGAATAAAAAAAGGCGCTCCATTTGAAGCGCCTTTTAGAATTATTATTTGGTCAAATTTACCAGGTAATTTTCTCAACATTTTCAAAGGTAATTGTTCCACCACCGGTGAATTCGATCTTACCAGATGTGTCATCCTGATCCATCAAAACATCATGTCCAGCTTCAGTGTAGGTGCCACCATTATCTAGAACAAGTGTCCAGCCATCTTCAAATTCATTGCTATTAAGTGCAGATAAATCAATAGCATCGGTCCAACCGCCAGCCGCTCCGCCATCTACAGTATCCTGACCCTCAATGCCTGATTGGAATATAAAGGTATCATCACCTCCACCACCGAACATTTCATCATCGCCAGCTCCGCCGGTAATTTCATCATTACCCGTTCCGCCAATGATATAATCATTACCACCTTGACCGAAAAGTAAATCATTGTCTGCACCACCATCAATATAATCATTTGTGATTGTATCTGGTTGATCTTCGGCTTCACCATAAATAGTGTCATTTCCGCCTTTACCTAACATAAAGTCCTGACGGGCATATTCTTCTTGATAATTGCCGTCTTTAACATTATTAGGATCATCAATTGGTGTATAGGTGCCATATAATATATCGTCGGCATTATTTGCACCATTTACAACTTCAATTCTGTTCTCGGCATTATTGTTACCACCAGACCCACCAGGGGCATTATCATCACCATTACCCCAACCGTTATCTGCTTTAGCAATACCAAGCACTTCATCAAGAGGTGGCACAGGCACTGGAATTGGTCCCACAGATCCATCCGCACTATCCGTTGATATAACATTACCGCCGTCATCTTCATCAGCTATAACTGATGCTTCAAGTGAGAAGCTTGTAATTTCATTACCATTTGAATCTTCACCAGGAATGGACATATAGAATGTTGTACCGCCCGCACCACCATATTCAGCAGCCGTGAAATTCCAAGTATAAAATCCATCTACATCAGGCCCAGATTGCAGAGTTCCTATAGTATTAACCCCATCAGGATCACCATCAGTGGTAAATATAGTTCCTTCAGGAATTCCTGTTACCGTCACAATTGAAAGCGTCTCTGATCCATCAGTATCATTAAGCGAGGCTGATAAATCTACTTCATATGTGTGGGTAACTTCACTTATATTGTCATCATTCTGTTCGTAGAATATGGAAACAATTGCGAAATCACTCGTTCCTGTACCATCAGTGGTATTTTCAGCAGCACCAATCCTAATCTCATCAAATAAATTAGGGCTATTCTTGCTTCCAGAGCTAATAGTAACAGAACCACCAACACCATATGTCGTCGCATCAAAAGTACCACTATCGACAAACACATCATCAAGATAAAGTTCATAAGTGCCAACTTCATCACCGTAAGTACCACCATCATCTTGAGCAAGATATTTGTAGTTCACAGTAATTTCAGTTAGATCAACTCCTTCATCAACTTTAATGATGAAAAGTTCTGAAGCACCAGTATTTGTACCGTCACCAACGCCGTCATTATCAGCGTCTGGTTCACCATTTGAATTCCAGCCAATTTGCCAATCAGGGCCATCATTTTCACCACCGATTGAGAAATAGTTTACTCCACCCTCATTATCTGGAATTTCATCAACCTTACCCGTAATAACTTCGTCAGTTCCCTCGGTCAAAATACGGGTTCCATTTGCATCAAAATGAATAGTGGAAATTGTATAAGCAGAATCTGCTTCATATACATTTTGCGCCGAAATTAAGGTTGCAGTAT
>JABJKT010000086.1 GCA_018660225.1 Kordiimonadaceae bacterium | reverse complement strand
AATAATATTGGCTTTAATCCACTGCTTAGCGGTGACAATGATGGCGTAGTAACCGTTGCAGAAACCCGCCTTAATAAAAATCATCAATTCCTACTCGTAAAATCAATCCACACAATATTGATGGATAATAAAGCGGCTATTTCGGAAACTGTAAAGTTTCTATCTATTTAAAATCACCGTCGATCCATAATTGTTCGCGGCGTTTGAGTTCTGCGCCTAGTTCGGGGCCGGGTTTCCAGCCTTCGTTTAGAAGGTCTTGTCCAGAAATTGGCAGTGCTGGCATCTGATAATTGTTTATATAATTTAATGTTTTTTGGTCGAGTTTTCCCAAAAGAAGTAAATTATGAATAACCACGGCTTTTCCATATTGGTAAAGAACTTTGCGGAGGCTTTTTGTTTTTAGATCATGCTTTGGATAAGACGCGGCAAATTTAACGAGGTTGTCTTTTTGGTCATTGGAAAGCTTTAGGTGTAGAGCTGATTTTTCGATGATATTTTTATCGCTTGGTAATAGACACGATAAACGACCAATTGCATTTTGCAGTTTCAACTTCTTTTCAAGCTTGGTGTATTTTATAAAGTTTTCTGTTTTAGCGAAGTCCGGTAAAATCTGCCGTAAAATACCGATCGTTGCCAGTACGGGGATGGTCTGAATTGCTCGTTTCGACCTTAGAATTTTTTCAAATTCTTGCCATATTCTTTCACCAGAAAGATCAACAATCATATCTTTTAACGCAACACAGGCAAGCATAGCCGTTTCATCAAAGCCCCCCATATCAAACTGTGATGAAAACCTGAAAAACCTGAGTATGCGAAGCGCATCTTCCTTAATGCGCACGTCTGCGTCACCTATGAAACGTACTTTTCCGGCTTTGACGTCCTTAATACCGCCCAGCGGATCAAAAATAGTACCGTTAGCGTCCATATAAAGCGCATTTATGGTGAAGTCGCGTCTTTTGGCATCACAGGCCCAGTCATCTGAATATTCGACTTGGGCGTGGCGGCCATCGGTGCTGACATCACGGCGTAGCGTTGTAATTTCATAAGGCTTTTTATTAATGACCGCTGTGACAGTGCCATACTTAATGCCGGTTGGGATAACTTTTATACCGGCGGCTTCAAGCAGCGCAGTGTTTGCTTCAGGTGTGTTTATTGAGGCAATGTCGATATCACCAACGGGTCTTGTTTTATTCCAAAAATGATTGATCAGTGTGTCCCGCACAGTTCCACCAACAATTTTCGCATGATCGCCGCCGCCATTTAAAACTGACATAATATTTTTAAGATCAGAATTATCAAGCCATTCAGGCGACCCTATATCAAGTTCAAGCTTATTCATGATCATTTACCAAATTGGCAAAACGGACCAACATTGCGGCGGTCGCGCCCCATATTTTATGTTTATCATGGGGAAATGCGTAATAGTGGCGCATGGCCCCTTTCCACATCAATTGTTCAATTATATGATTGTCAGGATTTAAAATATGATCAAGCGGCACTTCAAAAACCTCTACGACTTCTGTTTCCTGCATGATTATTTTAAAATCAGGATCAACAAAACCAACAACGGGCGAAACACTATAACCGGTTACCGTTTCATAATCTTCCATGGCACCGATAACGTCGACATTGACTTCGGGCATGTTTATTTCTTCCCTCGCTTCACGCAGCGCCGTTGCCATAGCATGGTCATCATCTGCGTCGCAGCGCCCGCCAGGGAAGCTTACTTGCGCACTATGACTTTTTAATTTTGCTGACCGCTTGGTTAGCATGACCGATAAGTCATCACCACGCACAACGATAGGCACAAGCACCGCCGATGGTTTAAGGGGCAGATCATTCATGATATCATCGTTTTCAACGGGGCGGTAAAGGGAATGATCACCCAATTGAGGACGTGTCCATTCGCGCTTGTTGGCGACCATCATAGCTCTGGCCATTTTTGGATCATGTTTATCAAATATATGCTTAATTCTATTTTTCATTTATTCCCTATCAAGCGTGAAAAATACATCACCGCTCCAAACGCCATAAGCACCGTCATGTTCTACCGCGAGATCCGCAAGCTGGTAATAAACATTTCTTGTGATCAGCGCCTCTAATCTGTCCCTTACCCTGACATAGGGGGATGGCTCACCAGTTTTTTGATTGATTTCCATGCGGATTGGATGATCTTTATCCACGGTTACAAAATCATCAACATTGGTTCTGAATATTATATGCTCATCATCTTTTTCCATTTCAACCGCAGTAAAGGGCGCATCATCAACGCGTATACCGACCTTTTCTACTGGCGTTACTAAAAAGTAATCATCATCGTCGCGCCTTAAAATAGTAGAAAATAGCTTCACCATCCGCTTCCTGCTTATGGGTGTGCCCATATAATCCCAGCTACCGTCCCTGCGGATACGCATCTCAATGTCCCCGCAAAATTCAGGGTTCCATAGATGAACGGGCGGCAGTTTTTTATCACTTGTTGCCTTTTGCGCCGCAAGCGCGAAAAGTTCCGGCCTAAATCCGCTTATATTTTGATGTTCTGCTTTTGTCATAATATTTCCTGCTTAAAGTATAGGAAGTAGAAATGACATTTAAAAGTATTTTAACCGCTAATGTTTTTTAATGTTCCTTTTAAACCCCTGAGCGATCCTTTTATAAGTTCTTGCCCTAACAGACGGTTTTGATCCGCCTCACCTTTTAAGACAATGTCTTTTACGACATCTCTTGAAAAGCCTACTTTTTTATAATAACTTTCGTCGCCGACCAGCAAAACCCTTTTGTGGCCCTGCCTAGTTGCTTCCATAAGCCCGTGTAACATAAGTTTTATGCCTATTCCTTGCCCTTGTAGCTCAGGCAGTACAGCAATGGGGCCTAGTAGCAATAACGGTTCATCTTTCACCAGTGCCGGCCAAAATCTTAATGTGGCAATAAGTGAGCTTCTGTTTTTGACTATAAAAGATAAACTATCAATCGCGTCCACATTTCTTCGAAGGGTATAAGACGCTTTATCGTGCCTATCCACACCGAAGGCGATATCCAGAAGGTCTTCCACCTGATCATCATCAGAGTTTTGCTGTAGTATAATATCCATAATAACCACTAATTTATAAAAAATACAATATGCAGCTAACATAGAAAAACACATCAATCCAGCATTTATTGCGTTTTGATGGTAATTATACAGAATTTTATTCGTTTATAATGAAGTAAATAGAATATTCTAGAAGTTAATCATAAATCTCAAATTGAATGTATCAACGATATCTGTCTTCACACTGGAAGAGTTTTTAATGACTGAGTGAGCATAATTTCCTTGAATGTTCATAAGGTCATTGAGGAACCAGTTAGCCGCTAAAATATAGGATGTTTGTTTGCGGCCAAATATTTCATGGCTAAGATCAGCCTTATCGTAACGTGCCGCGAGTAGAAGCTCACCCAAACCACCTGCCCCAACAGGACTAGCGATCTTTACATTGTCAAAACGTCCATCTTTACCATCAATAAGCCGCTCTGCCCCGGTTGGGAAAAAGCTTACTTCTACATAACCACCGTTATATTTCGGACTGGTGCTGGTGAGAATTTCGTTTTGACTTAATTTGTTTTTCATCACGCCATATTCTGACTGAACAGCAAATGATTTATAAGTCGCAACAAATTCACCGCCAATAAATGTTTCAGAAGATATATTGAAGCTTTCGGACGCCAGCGGTTTATAATCACCCTGCTTTAGAAAAGGGCGCGCACTATAGTTATGATCAAAGTCATTACCATTACGGTTACTGTAAAGTGCCGAAGTGCCAAAATGAAGCCCCAGTCCATTTTCAAAGCGCGGACTATAAGTCAGGCGCGTTGAGGCAACATTACTATCATCACCGGGGCTTGTACCGGAAAAATCATCTTTAAAGAAATACCCGCCACTCACGGACCAGTCCTTACCATGATGAGAAACACCAATACCAACGGCCCGGTCAAACTTGAATGCATTCACAAAAGTCGCCCGCTCGGCAAAAGCAAAATTAGGCGGCGATGTTCTTTTATCAAGGGTATTAAATATTCTTGTTTTACCAACAACAACGGTCGTATTACCGATGCTGTAATCAACATAAGCCATTTTTACATCGATTTCATCGTTAACAAACTTTGTAACGACCCGGTAATTAAAACTACCAAATGCTTTACCACGTATTCCAAATTCAAGATGTTTTAGATCTGTGCCATTTATTTTTTCTTCCGGCCGATCGTTGCCGTCGCCATCCTTAAAATTCACAACTGAGAAATCATATGTCATCCGGCCATTCACTTCGAATGAAAATAAGCCGTCCGATGAGCCAAGAACTGGGCCCGGTTCCCAGGTCAAATTAAAATCATTATCTTTTTGAATTAAGGTGTCAGATGTGACAACAACTGATCCGTCCGCTGCGTCAACCTTATCAACTTTTGCTTTTAAAGCATCGATTTGCTTTTGTAGTGCATCAAGTTCAGTTTGCCCGGCCCCACTCTCTTGTTGTGAATAAGCAGAAATTGGGATTGCGCATATAATAAGAGCAGGAAAAATAGCTCTAATAAAATATAAAAACATAAAATATAATCGCCGTAAATTAAAACTAATCAATGAAACTAACCATTGAAGCTATTTCGTCAAGAGGTTGTTTAAATTATTTACAGGCTCAAATTTTAATTATGGAGTCGCTAAGGATGATTCGCTTAAAACATACATCTATAATCCTTCTTTTTACAATATAGGTCGTACAGGTTAAAAAAAATAATTCGTCCTATAAATTTTTAATACATTGAAACCATTATTAAAATAAATTTTTATGAGAACTGACAACCTTATCTAGCGAGTATTGCCGCCGTAGATATTGAGGACGTTAACCTTTTGTCAATGATTATTACCTAATCTTAAATAGATTATTTCCTCCCCCCAAACTTGGGCGACCACATTATTTAGGTCGCCTTTTTTTTGTCATATTCACATGTTTATCTTTGATCACAAAAATTTTATTTTAGTAACACTTGAAATTGCTGTATAAAATAAGTTACTTAAAGGGTAACTATGAATATTATAATTGTTATATCCACTAGAGGGTATATATACAGGGGGCTAAGGGCAAATGACTGAAAAGTCACGGCTACATATAATTTTGGCGGGGGCATCATTTATTCTGATTAATTCAGTTTCTCCCTCTTACGCGCAAAATAAAGCACCCAACGATGATAATGACGCCACTCCATCCTTTGATGATAAATCATTCGAAGAAGATTATGAATCCGTGCCGCTTTATAGTGACCGTGATATTACATTCATAACGGGCTATGATCACAGCAGCGGCAAATTTAATCTGCCAACGACCACAAACATAAGTTACGTACCATATTCTTTAAGATATAGGATAGGTAAATTGGGCTTCCGTGCCAGTAGCGGGTATATAAGCTTTGCTGCACCAAGAAATGTTGTCACCGCCGTAGAAGGTACACCGCTGGTTACCGATGTTAGGCTGTCCGATAAAGATAAACTTCAGACACGCCGTAAAAACGGCTTTGGCGATGTTTATTTAAGCGCTTCCTATAGTTATGATAATCCGTTCAATAATGACCTATATATTGATTTTACCGCAAAAGTGAAAATCCCGACGGCCGATGAAAATAAAGGTCTTGGCACCGGCAAAGTTGATTATACCGGACAGATTGATGTTTCCTACCTGTTTGGAAACTTTATGCCTTACGGTACCATTGGCTACCGTGTTATCGGTAAAAATCAGCTTTATGATCTTCAAAACAGCTTATTTGCGTCAATCGGCATGGCCTATTACCTGACCTATGATACCAGTATCGGTGTTTCATACGACTATAGGGAAAGCGCCACTCCAAACTTTAACAGTCCCAAAGAAATCTTCGCCTATACCGACATCCAGTTAAATGAAAACTGGGGCCTAAACGTCTACGGCGTTGTCGGCCTTAATAATGTAACAACAGATTACGGTGCCGGCACACAGATCAGGTATAAGTTTTAGTTAAGCGCAATACACTTCATTTCCTGATCAAGCTTAATGATATTATCCAGCGCGTTATAACTAGCATTTCTGACTTGTTCTAAACCGCCCATTGATTGCATCCATTCTGAACTTTCAAGGGCAAAATGCATGGGAATTATATGTTTGGCATTCAATGTTTCTTTGATCATTGATGCGCGTTCAGAACGGTATAGATACCAAAATGGAAGCATCAGATAATCAATTTCAATCTTATCCAGTCCCGCTTCAATGATCTCCTCTCTGGAAGCATACATATCGCCAACATGCATTATGGTTTTGCCGCCAACATTTATGGCAATTGCCATATTATCCACCCCTGTTCCTTCACCGTGGGTTATAGCGTAAAGTGTAACGGGGAAGGATAATCCGTCAATTACCTGCTTTTCGCCTTGCGCAAGATTAGGGCTAATAACGCTCTTCTCATTTGGGGCCATTCCCGCAGCGACCATTAGGGTTCTGGCTTGTTTAGGCATAAGGGCAATCGCCGCTTCATTAGCGCGAAGATGGCGCAGAATGGCTTTCGCCTTCATGTGGTCTTCGTGCATATGACTGGCATGGATAAGGCGGACATTGGAAAACTTGCCGCTCGCCCCTTCCATTTGTTTATTTAGTGCATCACTGGCAACTGGATCCCCGTCCATTCCATCAGCAAAAAGTGCATCAATCAAAACACCCTTTTGCCTGTCACTAACATAAAATCCAGAAGAAGCAATATGACAGATTTCTGCTTGCTGCGCTTGCGAGTTTGTTTGAAGCGCAGCAAGTATGATTAAAAAAGCAATTAATGCCCGTTGCATTAAATAGGCTCACCTGGCGGGACTGGGGCAAGCTCGCTTGCTTTAGGACTATATTTACCGCTAAGGAACAGCCCGATACGCAGGGCTTGGGCCTGATAATGAGCTTTATATTCCCTTGTCATTTCATCGTTTGCGATGCGGTCCTCGAGTATTCCTTTTAGACCAGCAAGATGTGATGCTGTCATGGCCTGTGCCGCGGGGGACGCTGAACTATCCGACGCTGTCATCATCATATAATGAACAAAAACATGACCAACGCGGCGATGAACGGCCGCTTTAAGCGTATCATCTATACGCGGAGCGAGCATGGTTTTGCTGGCTATTTTTACGATATAGCGATCCAAGCTGATCTGGCCGTTATCACGGACATTATGATCATTAATCCGCGCTAGGCGCTGCTTATTAAACAAAAGTCCAAGTGTGTGATTAGCGTGGGCTTCAACAAGTGCAAGCGCGTCAAAACTGGCGCCGGTATCACGCGGGAAGCTTTCTTTGGTTAAACGGTAACCAAAGGCTTTTGGCGGGATAAGGTCAAGGATATGTTTTGACAGGGTCAGATAATCTGCACTTAAAGCTTCAAGCACAATGTCAGTCGCTTCGTCCTGACGGGCGCGGCTGACGATGCTGTGACGCGGCACGAGGCTTTCACCTTTAACTTCATAACCATAAATCATGCCGCCAATTGACTTTGACGTGGCATTAATTTGAAAACGTGGCAAGTAATAAAGCGGCACCAATGTTTCTTCAAGCTGTGAAAGTGGTGTGCCGTCAGCGATATTATCAAGGCCGAAATTAGCCAACGCCGTGCTACGAACATTATAAATATCGCGGGTTTGCGCCAGTACATCTTGACCAAAATCCCAAAGGTGACTATCCGCATGCAGACTTGCTGCACCGCGGCTATCCGGACCATCAGCGATATATTTGTGACCGGATGCATAAGCATCCTCAATTATAGTGTTAAGG
This sequence comes from Kordiimonadaceae bacterium, assembly GCA_018660225.1. Lineage (GTDB taxonomy): Bacteria > Pseudomonadota > Alphaproteobacteria > Sphingomonadales > Emcibacteraceae > Pseudemcibacter. The sequence goes on along the minus strand of JABJKT010000086.1, from coordinate 608 downwards.
CCGGCTTGTTCATCGGCGGCACTGTCATACTGACGGTAGCCCCAGTTTACGGCGATTTTATTCCATTCACCAATTTTTTGATCATAGGGGGTTGAGATATCGACTTTACCATCATCACCCATCGTGATTTTCGGGTGCGGGTAATCCATCACTTCATCATCACCATTAGTGCTGGCAATATAATTATGAGCAAAACCAAGCGTGTGTCCCACTTCATGGGCACCAAGCTGACGAGTACGGGCCAGCACAAGTTCAATGCTTTCATCGGTTGATTTTCCGTCGGCGTAAGGACCTGTAACCGCATTTGCAATCATGAAATCCTGACGCGACCGAAGCGAGCCCAGTGTCACATGACCTTTAATAATTTCACCGGTACGCGGGTCTTTAACGCTAGCGCCATATGACCAGCCGCGTGTTGAACGGTGAACCCAGTTCACCACATTATAACGTACATCATCCGGGTCCATACCTTCTGGCATAATTTCAGCGCGAAAGCCGTTGATGAAACCAGCCGCTTCAAAGGCCTGGTTCCACCACTGAACACCATCACGAAGCGCGTTTCGGATCGCTTCCGGCGCCCCGCTATCGATATAATAAACAATCGGCTT
>JABJKT010000085.1 GCA_018660225.1 Kordiimonadaceae bacterium | reverse complement strand
CTTAATATAACTTTTGGAAATTAAGAACTTCCAGCCGACATATTGTTAATTGGAATTTCAATGTTAAGTTTGTTAAGGGCATCTTGAATAGGAATAAAGAAGTTAATTCCGGTGCCGCCGGCTATACCGCTTACCGAAATGGCAATCACTTCGCCTTTATCATTTATCATCGGCCCACCACTATTACCACCATTGATCATTATATCACTCTGTATGATGTCCATACCGTTATCTTTTAATGTTCGGTGAGAACTTATAATTCCCGATGACATAGTGCCGTGAAGGTCTAGTTCAAGAGGGGCACCAACAGCATAAACATTACTACCAATATCTGGCAGCTGTGTTTGAAGAAGAAGTGGGGAAAGTTTAGTCAGTGGTATTTTAACCAAGGCAACATCACGCGCTGGTGCGCTTCTTATGACTTTTCCTTCCACTTCCATACCATTTTCAAATGCAACAGCAACCGTATCAGAGCCGCCAACTACATGAGCATTGGTAATAATATATCCGTCTTCACTAATAAGGAAGCCGGACCCATGGCCCTGACCAGTTTTTATGGTCACTACAGAATCTTTAATGGAATTTAATGCGCGTGCTTGATTATTTTCAGCCGCATTAATGAAATTCACATTTATGGCCCCAAATGTCGGGTCTGTGTTGGTGATCGTCGCTTTATCAATCATCAAATTATGAAAGGTTTCATTAGCCATCAAGTTGTTTACGGCGACTGAAAAGGCGAGTTCAAGGACCTTATTAAAAGATCCACTGGCAGCAGTTATAATTTGAGAAGAGCCATCCGTATTGGTTTTATAAACAATCTGTCTATTCCTAGTGTCAAATATTTGCCATTCAACTTTAAGGTAGGAAGCACCCTTTGAATCGCGAGGGTTGCCGAAGCCCATTCTTTGACCAAACATATTAATATTCGGATAGCAAATATTTGCTTCTATTTCTGTGATTAATCCCGCAATTAAAAAGCGGGCTTTATCGCGCGCAGGGTCATTAAATAATGCGTCTGGGTCACCAACAACATTATAATTTTCATTTAGTAGCTCTTCTCTAAAAATATCAGTGAAAGTATCATCATCAAGGCGATATTTGCCAGTTCTAATCATTAAATCATCCATTGTACTGCAAAAACCCGTAGCTTGTATGCTACCGACAGATTGCCCGCGCGGTAATTTAATGACGACTTTTTCAAAAGCGATTGGTACAGTAGTTTCCGTTCGTGCAATTGGAATAGCTTGTCTTTGAAACGCGGTTTGAGATGTTGTTGGTGCTTGACAGCCAGCTAGTAAAATTAATGCTCCGGCAAGTAGTTTTGAGTTACTCATATTTCCCCCATATATTTATATATACAATCTAAAGAAGTATTGTTCAGTTAAGTCTACCTCTTATTGTATTTTTGTCAATAGTTATTTGTACCTTATTTGTTCTTATTATTTTTCGGATTTTGATCGCATAAAACTTAGAATGTCATAGGCGAAAAGACTGGCCCCTGTGTTGAAATGAAAAACTTCAGATAAATGGTTATGGTCCATTACTTGTTTAATCATTGGCATTTCACCGTCGCGGCGGTATAGGGCATCAATCATGCGCGACGCCTGATACTGGAAATTATCCTTGTCATATTCGGCGGAAGATACAAAGACCGGGATTTTTCGGCCCTCAAGTTTATGAAGTACCGACCGAACCGGATAAAGTTTATTATCGCGGCCAAAATAATCATAATATTGCGGATCAGCATCATGATTTAAGATGTCAGTATCATAGACAGAGCCACTAGCGAGGATCGCGCCAGCGACGCCATCATTTTCTATTTGATACTCTTCTTCGAAAATATAACTTGCCACATGTTGAGCGCCGGCAGAGTGGCCGAACAGGAATATTTTTGATGTATCGCCGTTTGGCACCCTATCTGCATTATCACGCAGCCATTTTATTTGAAGTGCCAGATCAAGGGTGCCGCTAGGCCATTTGAACTCAGGCGCTAGGCGGTACGTCATAATAACACTTGTAATGCCGTGCTTAGCAAAATGATAACCAACATTGGCATACATGGCTTTATCACCAGCAACAAATGATCCGCCATGCAGAAAAACGAGTATAGGTGAGGGGGTTTCTGGCGCTTTTTGGGGCTCATAAAGATCAAACCCCTGTTTGGCATCTGGTCCATATTTTAAATCATGAGTTACTTTAACCGCGCTGTTATCAGCGGCTTTCCATTTTGGTTCCCAGCGCGAAAGAGATTTACCAACGTCAATGGTTTTTCCGTCGCTGCGAATTTGTTGCGTGACGGTTTGCCCGTGCGCGGTTGAAAAGATTAATACTGCGATTAATATGGCAAATATTCTCATGAGTATTCCTATTCTGGATTATCTGTTTTTTGATAACCTTTAAGTACTGAAGGGTGAAGTTCAGCCTTAATTTCATCAATGGTTTTCACACTTTTCTTGCTTCGTTTTGCATATTTTTTTGTTAGCGTAGGTTCCGACCTGTCACGCATTAATTCATAAGCGAGCAGGGTAACTAATAACCCCCTAAGCAATGAAAGTATGAACATATAAGCCGCTCTGAAATTTGGATATATTACATCTTCGGGAAGATCAGCAAAGGCAACATCACGCCAGACAATGTCGCGACGGACAATTGATTGCTGATTTAGCAAATATGATTTTTGATATATATAAGCCATATAGATATCAAAAACTATCCAGAAAAGAATGAAGATCACCACCAGATATTTCAAATATACCAGATCGTGCAATCGATTTATCAGCTTGCCGTGAAAATAAATCAATGTGAAATAGTAAATAAGCAAAAACCCAGCAAACCCGGCAAATATATTAAAAAATTGCATTACTTCTGTAAAATCATAAAGCCTGATTAGATAGTTACCTATAAATGTTGGAGCGATCAGCAATGCGAATAAAAAAGTCACTTGAGCAAGATTTAATCCATACTCTTTTAACTGATCCTTCATTTTGGGTCCTTCTATTGCTTAAAAAAATAATATTATGAATTCTAATGTTTGATATTGGCATTTCACTGCTTTGCAGTAAAGTCATATTAAATTTAATAGTCAGGACATAAAATGGAATTTGATCAAGAACTATATGACTATGTTTTAAATGCTGCAAAATCATTTGAAAGCAGTCTGGACAGTCGGCCGGTAACGCCTAGCGATGAAGTGATTAAAGCGCTGGATTATTTTGATGAGCCGTTAAGTAATGGCGGGATAGAAGCCACACAAGTGATTAAAATGCTTCATGAAGTGGGTGAACCTGGTGTTGTGTCCTCTCGCGGGGGACGGTTTTACGGCTTTGTTACTGGCGGGGCGTTACCGGTTGCTGTTGCGGCGAACTGGATGGCGGCGTCCTGGGATCAGAATGGCGGTCCGAGTGTTATGAGCCCTATATCTTCAAAGCTTGAGCAGGTCGCTGGGTCCTGGGTGCTGGATGCGCTCGATCTACCGGCTTCATCAACGTTTGGTTTTGTAACAGGGGCGACGATGGCTGGTTTTACGGCGCTATCATCTGCCAGAACCAAGATATATCAAAATTGTGGTTATGATCTTAAAGCAGACGGCATAAGAAACGCACCAAAAATACGCTTTGTGATGAGCGAAGAAATCCACCCTACTAATATCATTGCCCTGCAATATATGGGGTTCGGCAAAAATGAACTGGAGTTTGTGAAATGTGATGAACAGGGGCGGATTATCCCGGAAGAAATGCCGCCACTTGATGATCACACGATTGTTATACTTCAGGCTGGCAACGTTAATAGCGGCTCGTTTGATCACTTTAACGAAGTATGTGATCTGGCGGAAGGAACCGGGGCGTGGGTACATGTTGATGCGGCCTTTGGCGGTTGGGTCCGGGCATCAGAAAATTATAAACATTTGGCTAATGGAATGGAACGGGCAGACAGTTGGAGCCTTGATTGTCATAAATGGCTTAATGTTCCCCATGACAGTGCTATTGCAATATGTCGTGACAGCAATGTAATGCAGGATACGTTTGGTGTGCGGGCATCTTATCTGGTGCCGGGATCACTACGTGAAGGATATCATTTTACACCGGAATTATCGCGCCGGGCGCGCGGAATGGAAATATGGGCTGCTCTTAAATATTTGGGAAAAGATGGGCTGGCGGAAATTATAGACCGCACATGTGGTTTTGCGAAATACTGTGCTAAGGAGCTTGAAAACCAAGGGTTCGAGATTTTAAATGATGTGGTGATTAATCAGATAGTCGCAACCATGAAAGACGAAGACAAGGTGGATGATTTCATAAAATCGGTCCAGCAAGATGGCAAAACATGGTTTGGCCCCACAGATTGGAAAGGTCGAAAAGCTTTTAGGATCAGTATTTCATCACATGCGACGACAAAAGAGGATATTGATATATCGCTAAAGTCTATACAAGAAAATATGCCATAGAATATATCATAAGTATAATTATGCTTAGATATAGTGTATAATGTATTTCAAAGTTTTCATTTATAATAATGGCTTAGAATACATGGAAAATGTTTTACTAAAAATGGACTATAGAGTAGAAAATTTCTCTCTAAAGTCCAGATTGCCGAAAATTGAAAATTTTAAAATCCCAATGCAGGTTTGGAATAGGGCTCGTGGAAAACGTCTTATGCCTATGTGGAACGACTTTTGTTTTGAAGACTGGATAGGATGGCATTCTAATTTATGTGTTACAGATTTATTGACAAACCCAATGCGGCAGGAAGAACGTATAATGGGCGAAATATACCGTGAATATTTTGGAAGTTTGTCAGACCCGGATTTAGATCAAAAAGATTATGACAGAAGAGAATATCAAAAAGAATTTTTGAAGGAATTTGAAGATTATATGGAGCTACAACATAGTGATCCGTTTATTTGTTTATTTGAAGGAATAGTCCCTAAAGAAAGTGCTGTTTATAAGAAAATTAAAATGATTGATTTTCCTATCACTGATGATGAAGGCAGTAGGGCAGTGACTTTAATTTCCTTCTTGATTGCGGTTTAAAAACCGAGGTCCGTTACTATTTTTGTTTTAACGGAGTTTGCAATGAAGCAAAGTTGATGGGCTTTATGGTGGATTTTTTCAACTTCACTTTGCGTAGGTATATTCTCACCGGAAAAACTTGTTCTTGGTTTTAATGTGACGACCGTCATGGCCATGTTTCCGCCGTCGTCTTTTCCAAGAATTCCTTCCGCCTGATCGTTATACTCATCAACTATGATTTTCTTGCGTGAACATAGATCAAGAAAGAACAGCATATGACAGCTTGAGATTGACGCGACAAAGGCTTGTTCAGGATCAACAAGATCTGGATCGGAATAGGGAATTGGTACAATATGATGCGAGGGGCTGGCAGAAATGTTTAAGCCTCCTTCAAATTGCCAATTATGAATGCGTGAATATTTTTGGTCGGTAAATTTTTCGCACTCATCACGTGACCATGAGATTTTTGCAATATAGTTAGACATTATTTCCTCTTTTTTTATTAAATTTAGCATAACGTAAAAATAATCAATATCCGAATGTTGTTTTTTTATTTTCTCAAGTTATAAATATATGGAACTAACATCACCGATTAGGGAATATTATGAAAAAATACCTTGCCGATAGTGCACGCACTGCATCAAACACATATTTCACCGACAAAGTAACCGAGCAGGAAGTGAAGGAAACTTTCGATAATTTTGCCGCAACTGGTGAAGTGCTTGATAATCAAAAGCGCAGACTTTTTTACGGTAAAGGTGACGCACTATCAGGTGGTGAGGTTGACGGGTTTTCCATTGAAAAATTAAACGGTAATATTGTCCATGCCATATACGGACTATGTACCGAAGCTGGTGAGATTAGCGAAGCATTTCTTAAGGCTGCGCAGACGGGTGAGTTTGATGAGGTCAATTTAAAAGAAGAAGCGGGTGATCTGTTATGGTATCTGGCGATGTTGTTCCGTGAACTCGATACTGATTTTGATGATGTTGCTACAACAAATATTAATAAGCTTAAAGCCCGGTTCCCTGAAAAATTTACCCAGGATAAAGCCTATAATCGCGATCTAGGCACGGAGCGGGAAATTCTGGAAAATTAATTGTCCGCTTTGGATGGTTACTTGACTATGCCTTGTGTTACTATATAACGGAGGCATAGTTAGCTTATCAACCTGTTAGGGGACCTTATGAAGTTCATAGTAATATTTCGCGTAATTCAATTGTGCTCATTTCATCTTTTGCGTCGCACGTTGCGATGGCGAAGGATAAAGCATATAAATTTAATTTTTCTGGCTATGTTTCTGAGGAAATTACTGATCAGGATGACTATGCTTTAATGAAGGCGGCTGAATATTCTCTTAAAAAAGGATATAGTTATTTTGTTCTTAACAATACTCGCAGGTTTGACAAATCACAGGAACAGGCACGTACAGGGCGGATTGGCCGTAGACAGTCTAAGAAGCCTAGGCTTAGAACTGAGCTTGAAATCCATTGTTATGATACTGAACAGAACTCAGAAGGCGCTTACAGTGCCAATTCAGTGATGCAGGATATAAGTCAAAAATACTCTGATTAATTCTGAATTTCTACATTTCACTTCTTTCAATTTAATCACTATGCCTTTACAGTAATTCCAAATTTAGGGAGTGCTATTTATGCGTAGATTTTTTATTGTTGTATTGATTATGTTTGGCCATCAAGTTCAGGCACAAGAAACTTTTAATGTTGTAGCGGATGGTCTTAGGCAGCCAGTTGAAATAATAAAAGACAAATGGGGTGTGTCGCATATATATGCCCAGAATCAGGCCGACCTGTTTTTCGCTCAAGGTTATAATGCCGCCAGCGATCGCCTGTTTCAGTTTGAAATCTGGCGCCGTAAGGCAACCGGTACTTTATCAGAAATTATGGGCGAAAAAGCCCTTGCTCATGATAAAGGAGCCAGACTGCTCCGGTTTCGCGGTGATCTTGAGGCGGAGCTTGCGCATTATCACGAAGACAGCAAAGAAATCATCACTTCGTTTGTAGCGGGGGTAAATGCTTTTATTGATGAAACGTCGCAAAATCCTGAATTGCTTTCTTTTGAATTTTATCTACTCGGTATAAAGCCGGGTTACTGGACGCCGGAAATCGTTATATCGCGTCATAATGCTCTTACGGGTGGTATTTCAAACGAAATCATGCTTTCAAAAACCATCACCGCCATTGGCAGTGAAAAAACCCGCAAAATTCTCCCTTTTTCTCGTGATACCCACCTTGAGCCATTTGAGGGAATTGATCTTTCAAAAATTACTGATGATATTATGGCCGGATACCGCGCTTCAAGAAGCCAACCACAGTTTGATGCCAGTGATTTAAAAAATCCAACTATGGCATCCGCGCTTAATCAATCATTGGTAATGGATGATGAGCATTTTTGGACTGATCCCATTGAAGGCGTCAATAACATTGGTAGCAATAATTGGATTATATCTGGAAGTAAAACCAAAAGCGGTAAGCCAATGATGGCTAACGATCCGCATAGAACCATACAAAGCCCGTCACTACGCTATATGGTCCATCTAAACGCGCCAGCCACGGATGGCAAGAAAGGCTGGAATGTTATTGGTGGCGGGGAACCGGTACTTCCCGGAATATCAATCGGTCATAATGAGCATGGCGCGTGGGGACTTACCATTTTCCGCCTTGATCAGGAAGACCTTTATGTTTACGCCACCAATCCTAAAAACCCGGATCAATACCGCTATAATGGTAAATGGGTTGATATGTATAGTGAGCAGACAACAATTAAGGTCCGGGGACAGGAAGATGTCACCGAAAAGCTTAAATATTCAATTCATGGACCGGTAATATATGAAGATACAGAACATAACCTTGCTTATGGTTTAAAAGCTGCGTGGCTTGATGTTGGGGCGACACCTTATCTTGCTAGTCTGCGTATGGATCAGGCAACGACATGGCAGGAATTCAGGGATGCTTGTAGCTTTTCCGGACTACCCGGTGAAAATATGATTTGGGCGGATAAAATGGGCAATATTGGCTGGCAGTCAGTAGGGCTTACTCCTGTTCGTTTTGGATGGGACGGAAGCCTTCCTGTACCGGGTGATGGAAGTTATGAATGGGCTGGCTACGTGCCGATTAAGTCAATGCCTCACCTGGAAAACCCGCAGGAAGGATGGTACGGTACTTCAAACAATCATAATGTTCCAAAAGGTTATCCCAATATTTTCTCAGATTTTTATTCAGATCCTGCACGGATATACAGAATGCGTGAAGTATTAAATGCGTCGGAGGATCACACAATTGAAGATAGTATGGCACTTCAATATGATACTAAATCGATGAATGCAGAGAAAATAACACCTTATTTTGAAAATTTAAACCTATCAAGCCAGCTTTCAAGTGCGGCCACCTTATTGCTCAACTGGGACCATATGTTGGATAGGGAAAGTGCCGCCGCAGCGATTTATGATAAATGGGAGCTTGCAATGATCGCTAAAGTTAGTGCGCGCCTTGGTGTGGCTTCGGTAAGCCGGGAAAAAATAACAGAGTGGATACAGTCACCGCCTGAGTTTATTTTTGGTGAAAATCCTAAAAACATCAGGGATATGGATATGACGTCCTCGCTTGATAGTGCTGTTAATACTCTTTCAGAAGAATTTGGCACTAATATGAATGAATGGGCATATGGAAGTATTCATTATGCAGAAATTATTCATCCGCTCAGTCATTTGCTAAGTGAAGAAATGCAGCAAAAGGTCAATATCAAGCCACTTCCGCGGGGAGGTGGCAGTAATACCCTTAATGCCAATAGAGGTAATAGTAGGCAGACTTCCGGGGCAAGTTTTCGCATGATCGTTGATACAGCCGATTGGGATAGTACAGTTGGTACCAATTCGCCGGGGCAATCAGCTAATCCAGATAGTTCGCATTATTCGGATCTGTTTGAAGGATGGAACAAAGGTGATTATTTCCCAATGTATTATTCAAAAGATAAAATTTCTAACAACGCGGGAACAATTATTCATTTGAAACCATAATGTTAAGATCATTAGTTAAAGTAGAAAAATAAAATGTCAGACCATATAAAAGAAATTGAAAAAATAACATTCAATGATTATAGCGCGAAGGCTGAGAGCTTTCATGAGCGAACTAAAGATCATGATGTTAGCCAAAATTATGCTGCTTTTCCTGCCCCGTTTGAAGGAAAAACGGGTCTTGATATTCTGGATTTTGGTTGTGGTCCGGGAAGGGATCTGGAATATTTTAAATCTTTAGGTCATAATCCAGTAGGGCTTGACGGTACGCGCGAATTTTGTGAAATAGCCCGAAAAAATACTGGGTGCGAAGTGCTTGAACAATCTTTTAATAACCTTGATCTGCGGGAAAATAGTTTTGATGGTGTATTTGCCAATGCATCCATGTTCCATGTGCCTAGTGAGAACCTACATAAAGTGCTGAGTGATATTCATAAAGCTTTACGTCCGGGCGGAATACTTTTTACCTCTAACCCACGTGGTGACGAGGAAGGCTGGTCATCGCCTGGAAGATATGGACATTTTATGCAATTTGATAAAAATAAAGACTTTCTGGAGAATTCGGGTTTTGAAATAATTGAACATTATTATCGTCCGCAAGGGCTTCCTAGAGAAGAGCAAAAATGGTTGGCCATTGTCAGTAAATCAATTTAATCTAGCTTTCCCACCAATATTTACTATTACATTTACTAATTGTTTAAATATAAATCCTACTATTAGAAAACTCTTTCAATAATATGTATAATAAATGAATTTTAATATCGACATAATGACATTAACCAGTGTAAGTGCTGCATTTTATACAGCACTTCTGTTGATGCTATTTGTGTTTTTGAACAAAAATCATGATATTGATGGGATACTTTGGTGGTGTGGTTTCCCTTTTTTTCGCATAATTAATAGTTTGATTTCGTCAGATTCTATTCAATATGACAATGATTTTTTTATATATTTAGGTAATATTTCAGTAATTCTTTCTGATGTGTTTTTGATGATATCGCGCATTTCAGCATCACAGGTTGATCATATTGAACTAATCCGCGGTGCAACTAGTGGGCTTGATGTTCAAAGCCAGGGTCTGGTAATTAATATTGTAATGCTTGAGGGAATCTCTACGTCAACGACATTCTGGCAGGTAAAAGGTGAATATACAGAAGGTCATAACTTTGTGCCTGAATTTTTGGTGTCACACAGTGGTTCCAAAGGTAAGCTGGATTATTCCTTTAGTTATGAACGCCAAAATAATGATTTTTACTTTGATGGCGACGAAGAGTTTTATGATGATCAGGGTGTATTAAAGGCTACTCGGACACTTACAAACCTATATGAACGCTTTGGCCATAAAGCTAACACCAACCTTGCTTATGAATTTGAAGATGGCGGACGACTTCGACTTAACGGGTTATATGAACCCGGTGGACTTAATGGCGATGAAACGCGAGACAAAGACAGCGATACTTTAAGGCCTGTTTTCTGGGCGACAGACCGGGATATGAGCAAATGGGAAGTAGGCGGCGATTATACCAGAAACGCGGGCATTCTGGGCAACCTTAAAACGCTTATTGTTATCAATGATAATACTGATGATATGCTTGTTAATCGTTTCAAAGGAACGGGCGATGAAAAATTTGAATTCACCCGCGCCATCACAGAACAGCACCGCAGCGAAAAAATCTTTCGTACATCCTTTACCAAAGGAATAGCGCAGGGACAATCTATTGAAATTGGCGGTGAAGCCGCGTTTAATAAATTTGATAAAACGTTTAATAGTTCAGACAGAGATGACGGCGTTAGTGCGTTTATTTTAGATCAAAGCGATAATGTTGAGATTAAAGAAAACCGCTACGAAATATTTGCTAATCACAGTTATAATATTAATTCACAAATGGTTCTTCAAAGCTCACTAACGACAGAGTTTTCTAAAATTGTTGCTGATAATATATTCATAAATGGTGATATTAGCAGGCGCGATACCAGCTTTACTTACCTTAAACCGCGCGTTAATTTTCGCTATGATGTTACCGGACAGGATCAGTTGCGTATCTTGATCGAAAAGAAAGTCAGCCAGCTTAATTTTAACAGTTTCGTGACACGCTTCGATCCGCAGGAACAAATATTCAAATTTGGTAATACCAATATTCGACCTGAACAAACATGGGATTTTGCACTTACTTACGAGCACCGCTTGCCAAATGACAGTGGATCATTTGAGGGTGAAATTTTTTATAGAAAATATACCGATCATATTTCGACGGTTGATTTTACCAATTATGTGGACTTTAATCATGCCGCTATTGATGTGGATAGCTTTTTTGCATTACCGCCTGATCAGGCACTTCGTGATTTTGTCGACGATAATGGCGAAAGTTATTCCGCCAAGTCAGGAAATATTCCGTCCGCTAAAGCATACGGTGTAAAACTTAAAAGTAATCTTCGTCTGGGCTTTATTGGTGTCCCTGAAGCGACATTAAGCGTTAATTATACCTTTGAAAAACGTCGCACCACTGACCAGTTTACCGGATTAGAGCGTAATTTTGATAGACATTCCAATCATAGAGTGAGCATCAATTTCCGCCACGATATTAAGAAATATCAGGCAACTTACGGATTTGAAGCGAGCATGAGGAGCGATTCCGCACGCTATTACATCAATTATTACTGGCCCGATCAGCCAGCTGCCAATATCAAAGCGTTTGCCGAGAAAACTATTTTTGGTGATTATAAAATACGTTTGGAAGGAGAAGGGTTTACTCATAATAGAGGGAGTTCAACCTTCAATATCTATAATGATCATATTCTCTTTGATGACCTTTATGAGCGGCAGGAAAAACATAATAAACGCCCGATAGAAGTTCGTATTTCATTGCAGGGTACTTTCTAAGGTACATTATAATATAACATTTGATTATTTTGCTCACTTGATCTATACCCATTCCTAAATCCCGTGTATTGAATTTCATATTCGGCGATATGGGTTTAAACGATTATAGACGACGCAAAATACGGGACAAAAAATCAAATGGGTAAAACTTTATTACCAGCATTACTAATATCGCCAATTTTATATTGTGCATTTGTATCCTCTTCAATGTTAAGTCCCGTGTATGCTGCAGAAGAAGCCTTGGATGATGCTTCTATTGTTTCTTATGAACCAGCCTATTTTGAAAAATTTTCTCCTGTAACTCTTCTTGATATGCTTCAACGCATTCCTGGCGTTCCGGAAATATTAAATAAAAACAGGCGTGGAAGAAATCAACGTGGCTTTGGTAATTCCGGTGATCAAATTCTTATTGATGGACGCCGTCTTGCGGGTAAATCAAATAATATTAATGATGCGCTTTCGCGTATTTCAGCAAACCAGATCGCTAAAATTGATTTGATCCGCGGCGCGTCAAGTGGTCTTGACGTTCAAAGTCAGGGTCTTGTGATTAATATTTCACTTAATGAAGGTGCCTCCAAATCGACTACTTTCTGGCGTGCGATGGGCGAATATACTGAAGGTCATGGATTTATTCCGCAATTCCTGCTTTCTCATTCTGGGCAAAAAGGAAATTTAGAATATACTTTTGTTGCAGAACGCAGAAACGACAATGGCTACCGTCCAAGCAACGAAATTTTTTATGATGGCAATGATGTCCAGACGGGCACTCAGGCCAATGATCATATGTTTAAGTTTAAAGGCTATAAACTGACCTCCAATCTGACTTACGGCTTTGAGAATGGCGATGAGCTTAGATTAAACGGACTTTTTGAACCTAATACATTTAGAAACCATGAAACGCGTATTGAGACGGGCGATGATCCGGATAGTGTGATATGGGACCGGGATCAGGATAATGGCAAATGGGAAGTCGGTGGTGATTACACTATTAACCTTGGGTTCCTAGGGAAGTTTAAAACTCTTTTCGTTGTGAATGAAAATTCAGAAGATATTGAAGTTACCCGTGTAAGAGACTTCTTTGACCCAGCGTTCACCTATACTAACGAATTTACAGACTCAAAACGATCCGAGAAAATTTTCAGAAGTTCAACGACAATTAATATTTTTGGCGGACAATCCATTGAAGTCGGCGGTGAAGCTGCCATCAATACGTTCGATAAAACATTCCAAAGTTATTCCCGTTCTGTAGCGGCCGATCCGCTCGACTTAAATACATCTGATAATGTGGACATTCAGGAAAACCGATACGAAGTATTTGCTATTCATAGCTATAACATTTCATCGAAAATGGTTTTGCAATCGTCACTAACGACTGAATTTTCAAAAATTGTTGCTGATAATATTCTACCTGATAATTCGGTAAGTAGGCGTGATACCAATTTTACATATTTTAAGCCGCGGGTTGATTTTCGCTATGATTTTACGGACAAGGATCAACTTCGTATAACCGCTGAGAAAAAAGTCAGTCAGCTTCGCTTTGACACTTTTGTTACCTCTTATGATGCTCAAAATGATGAACTTCGCGTTGGAAATACATCACTGCGCCCAACCCAGACTTGGGAAATAGTTTCTGTTTATGAACATAGACTTCCTAATGATGCGGGTTCCTTCGAGGGAAGCATTTACTATCATTACCGCAAAGATCATCAGACACGGGTAGATTTTACAGAATATCAAGATTTTGGTGGAAATCCGATTGGTGCAGAAGAGTTTTTTAATCTTCCACCGGATATGAATTTACGCGATGAAATTAGCTTCACATCCTCGCAAGGGAACATTGATAGTGCCGATATTTACGGTGTTAGTATAAAAAGTAATCTTCGGCTTGGTTTCATCGGTGTGCCGGATGCGGTGCTGACGGTTGGTTACCGTTATGAAAAACGTAAGTCTTTGGATCAATTTACCAACCAGATGAGGGATTTTGCGAGGCACTCGGATCATGCGATGAATGTTAATTTCCGCCATGATGTTACAAAATGGAGCTTCGCTTACGGATTTGATTTCGGTATGCGCAGTGATTGGGCCAATTATGATATGCGTTATTATCAACCGCAAAGTCCAGCGGCCGGTATTAAAGCGTTCGCGGAATATAATATTAACAGTGGTGTTAAAATGAGAATAGACGTGCTTGAAATTGTAGGCTCAAGAGGTAGTCATACTACGTACAGATATGTAGACCATATCCGTTTCAACGAAGTCTATAAAAGAGAAGAACGCGAAAATAATTCTCCACGGGCAGTTCAGGTATCATTTCAAGGAAGTTTTTAGGAATACCCGCAATGCATAAGAGTTCAGTAAGTACCTTAGTAATTTTATCTGCCTTTATTTCTGCCCCAACATTATCAGCCCAGGAAGCTACTTCCGACGCGGCTATTGTTGCCTATGAAAAAGAATATTTTGAAAAATTTGCACCTGTAACGCTGCTTGATATGCTTCAACGTATTCCTGGTGTTCAGGAAATTCTTAATAAAAACCGTGAACAACGCCGGCAAGCCAGAAGTGGTGGCGGCGGTGCTGAAGCGCAAGGTGGGCGTGGTTTTGGCTCCGGTGGAGATCAAATTCTGATCAACGGCAAACGGCTTGCTGGTAAAAATAATAATATTAATGACACACTTAACCGTGTTTCTGCTAATCAGGTCGAAAAAATTGAACTCATTCGTGGTGCTGCAGCAGGCCTTGATGTTCAAAGTCAGGGGCTTGTCATTAACATAACCATGGCTGAAGGTATGAGCACTTCTACTACATTCTGGAAGCTCACCGGACGATATTTCATTGAACAGAGTAAAATCCCACCGTCACTTTTAGTTTCGCATAGTGGCTCAAGCGGGGATCTTCAATATGTGCTCAGTGGAGAAGTTAAAAACACACGAAGGTATGCTTCCCGCGACGAAGAACATTTTAATGCTTTGGGCGTTCAAACTGGTGAGAAATTTATTGATAACGCCACGATAACTCAGTCAGTGGCCCTAAACTCCAATATTTCTTATAGCTTTGAGGACGGGTCGGACCTGCGCTTAAATGGACTATTTGATACTGGCCGCAATGACCGCCTTGAAGAACAGGAAGAACTTGGCTCGCAACCACTTCATACACTGTGGGACACAGATAATGATGTTAAAAAATGGGAAATCGGTGGTGATTATACCCGTAAACTCGGTGGATTTGGACAGTTAAAAGCGCTCTTTGTTGTAAACAACGAAGATAATGCAATGGGCATTATTCGCGATAAGAACATATTGACAGATGTAGAATATCAGTATGGGCAGGAAACAACTAACCTGGATAAGTCTGAAAAAATATTCCGTGTATCCCTAACTAACAATTTAACCTCGAAGCAAAGTATCGAAGCTGGTGGTGAAGCTGCCTTTAATACTTTTGATAAGGCATTCGTTGATAATCGCCGTAGTTCAGTAATTGATCCATTATCTTTACGTTCAAGCGATAATGTTGCAATTAAAGAAAATCGCTACGAAATTTTTGCAAACCATACTTATAACTTTTCACCTAGTTTGGTTTTACAAAGCTCAGTTACTACTGAATTTTCAAAAATTGTTGCTGATAGCATCACAACGAATACCCAGCGTGATACGAGTTTTACCTATCTTAAGCCGCGCATGAACCTTCGCTATGATTTTACGAGTTCAGATCAACTTCGTCTTACTGTTGAGAAAAAAGTTAGTCAGTTGAATTTTAATAACTTCGTAACGTCATTTGATCAACGCACGGACCAGCTTGTATTTGGAAATACAGAAATTCGCCCTGAACAGGTTTGGGATTTTTCGGCAGTTTTTGAACATCGGTTCCCTAATGATGCTGGCTCTGTAGAAGCAGAAATATTTTACCGGGATTATACGGATCATATCACCAAAGTTGATTTCACTGAATATGAAAATCTGGCTGGGAATAATATTTCAGCAGATGAATTTTTTGCTCTTCCGACAGCTGATCTTGATATTCTTCGTGATACAACCGCATTTACATCAAAATCAGGAAACATTGATGGCGCTACGGCCAAGGGAATAAAGTTAAAAACAAACTTACGCCTTGGTTTTGTCGGGCTGCCACAGGCGGTTGTAAGCCTTGGGTATGTTTATGAAAAACGTCGTGAATTGGACCAGTTCACACTCGATCAAATTGGCTTTAACCGTATGTCTGATCATACATTTACCTATAGTTATCGTCATGACATTACGGCTTGGGATTTTTCATATGGTATTGAAGGATCATTCCGAAGCAAATTCGGTAACCGCGAACGTAATTACACATGGCCATGGAAATTTGGGCCTGGTTATAAAATCTTCGCTGAGAAAACAATCGCGGGTGGTTATAAACTAATTGCGGAAGTCTGGAGAATGGATATGGGAACAGGACGTTCCACACTGACATACTATGATGATCACAGAAGGTTTAATGATGTCATTGAACGTTCAGAGAAGCTCCATAAGAGCCCGGCTTATATACGGGTTATCTTGCAGGGAACTTTTTAACATCTGTAATACTCGCCTTCTGGTCGTCTAGTCTCAATTTAAACACATTTGAACGCAATTGTCTTTTTTGCTCGACATAAAAAATTATAATAAAATACCAATAAATTTATCGCAAAATATAATTACATAGTGGAATTTCAGTATTAGAAATTTATCAAAGTCATTATGCTTATCAGTTTCGCTGGCCTGTCTTTGTGTGCCTTTAAATGTACTCGCGGCACAAGACGCTCCTGAAAATACTTCTGTTGTAACCTATGGCGAAGATTATTTTAAAAAATATTCGCCACTGACTTTGATCGATATTCTTGAACGTATTCCTGGTGTTCCAGCTATTTTAGGGCAAGGAAACGGCCAGCGTCAGCAGGAGCGAGGGTTCGGTTCATCCGGCGATCAAATACTGATCAATGGCAAAAGGTTATCCGCCAAAGGAAATTCAATTCGTGATTTGCTTTCAAGAACACCTGCAGGTGACGTTGAACGTGTAGAACTTATCAGGGGCGCAGCAGATGGACTTGAAGTTCAATCTGAAGGGCTTGTCGTTAACGTCATTATAAAAGAGGACGCTTCCACTTCATCGACATTCTGGAAAGTAGGCGCTTTTTATATGACCGGTCATAAACTCTTGCCTGATTTTGAAGTCTCTCATAAAGGTAAAAGAGATAAACTGGACTATACTTTTGCAGCAGAAGCGCTTTTGCGAGCGGGTAAATTTAACCGTGACGAAATATTTTATGATGCAAATGATATTCAAACCGGTGCTAGGGATGTGGATGGTGACTGGTCCCATAAACGAATAAAACTTACTACAAATTTATCTTATGATTTTGATGATGGGGAAATTTTTAATATCAATGGGCTCTATAATAGATTTCGAAATGAAAACGACCAGCATCATGTAGATAGGGACGTCGGCGGGGAAACGTTATTTTGGGATAGCGGTGATAACTTTTTAGAATGGGAAATTGCCGGTGATTATTCCCGAAATTTTGGTTTTCTGGGAAATTTAAAATCGCGTTTTGTCATTAACCGCGAAGCAAATGATGATAATTTGACCAACCGTTTTAATGGAAGCGGTGATGCTCGTTATATCTATAATAAGGAAATTTTTGACTTTAATTCTAGTGAAGAAATTCTCCGTGTGTCATTCACGAAAAATTTGTCGAGCAGCCAATCGCTTGAATATGGTGGTGAAGGCGCCTTTAATAGTTTCAGTCAGATT
>JABJKT010000084.1 GCA_018660225.1 Kordiimonadaceae bacterium | reverse complement strand
GAAGAAGAATGGAAAGATTCGGATATTAAACTGACAAGTACTCGTATTAAGTAATAAACGATTGAAGCTTGTTATTTTATTTCCTTGCATTGTAAGGGAAACCTTAAGCCTGTATAACAAGGTTAATTGTAATCATAACTATATTCAGGGAAGGGTATCATGATTAAATTTATCATTATGGGGGCGCTATGCCTCATTTCATTATCATCACTATCAAATGCGCAGGTCTTTGATCCGACAGCATTAAATGCAGACCCTAAGACGGCAACCGGGCCGTTATCTCCAAAGCTTGAGGGCCTTGGGAATTACAGTTTCGCTGTCAGTACATCAAATGCTGAGTCGCAGTATTTCTTTGATCAGGGATTTCGTTTATGGGTTGCTTTCAATCATTCGGAAGCCATGCGATCCTTCAAGGAAGCGATCCGGTTAGACCCGAATAATGCCATGGCTTATTGGGGCTGGTCACTGACGCTTGGTCGTAATCTGAACCTGCCTATGCTGGTTAATTCGATGGAACAAGCGAACTATGCTATCGGCATGGCCGTATTGTTAAAGGATCAGGTGTCCGAGCGTGAAGCCGATTATATCGACGCCCTTGCCGCGCGTTATAATACTGATCTTTCCATTGCTCGTGAAGAGCTCGATGAAGCTTATGCCGTTGCAATGGAAAAATTGATGAATAAATACCCTGATGATCCTGATGCGGCTGTGCTGTTTGTTGGTGCTTCCATGAACACTCAGCCATGGGATTATTGGAACCTTGACGGCTCCCCAAAAGGACGTACCGAGCAAATCATAGATGTTCTTGAAAGTGTAATTGCAAAACATCCTAATCATGCCGCAGCCCTTCATTATCATATTCATATAGCCGAAAGTATGCGTCCGGAAATTGCCGAAGCAAGCGCAGACAATCTAGCACCTCAGCTACCTGGCGCCGGCCATCTGGTTCATATGCCGTCACATATTTTTATGCGCCTTGGTCGTTATCAGGATGCTTATGATACTAATATTGTGGCGGCTTCAGTTGATGAAGATTATATTATGCAGTGTAATGCACAGGGGCTCTATCCGCTGGCTTACTATCCCCATAACCTTCATTTTCTCGCCTGGTCATCTATGTATACGGGGCGTAGTGGAGAATCCATTGACGCGGCGTGGAAAGTAAAAAATAAAATTGAGGCGGGATCACGCACAAACACATGGGGTTCCAATGAAACGTTTCGATCACAACCAATTTTTGTTATGGCTCGTTTCGGTATGTGGGATGAGCTTTTAAAAGTGGAAAAACCGTTTATGCGCGCCCAGTTCATGACTGGTGTCTGGCATTATGGCCGCGCACTGGCAAACCTTCATAAAGGTAATATGGCTGAAGCTGATAAAGAAGCAGCAGCGCTAAGTGAGCTTGTCGTAAATTTAAGGGAAGGTATGCCGGGATATCAGGATTTCCAGGATGTCGGTGGGCTTCTTAGTATAGCTCAGCAAGTAGTTGACGGTGAGATTGCCGCTAAAAAAGGCGACTATGACATGGCGCTTTATCATCTTGGTCGGGCAGCACGTATGGAAGATAGTCTTGCTTATAACGAACCACCATCATGGTATTTCCCAACCCGACACATTTTAGGGGCCGTATTGCTAGACGCTGGCCGCCCGATTGAAGCGGAAGTGGTTTATTGGGAAGACCTTAAACATAACCCTGAAAACGCCTACTCGCTGTTTGGTATGTATCAGGCCTTAAAAGCTCAGCAAAAAGATGCGCGCGCTGAAGAATTTCTTGTCAGATATAATGATATGTGGGAAAATTCCGATGTTAAGCTGACTAGCTCACGGTTCTAATTGAAGAGAAATTTTAAATATTATGATTTGATGATGGCCGCCTTCGTGGTGGTCCTCATCTGTTCAAACATTATTGGCCCGGCCAAACTCGCTACTATCGATATCTTTGGGACAAGTTTTATTTATGGTGCCGGGGTGCTGTTTTTCCCACTATCATACGTTTTTGGTGACGTACTTACCGAAGTTTACGGCTACGCCCGGGCCAGAAAAGTAATCTGGGTTGGTTTTATCGGTGTATTCTTCGCCAGCATTATGAGCTTCATCATTGTTGAGCTGCCACCCGCCCCCGGCTGGGAAGGGCAGGAAGCCTACGCGCTTATATTCGGGCAGGTGCCACGCATCGTTCTTGCGTCAATGATTGCTTTCTTCGTTGGTGAAATGATCAATGCCTATGTAATGGCGAAAATGAAAGTCTGGACAAACGGAAAGCACCTCTGGACCCGCACCATCGGATCAACCATTGTCGGGCAGGGATTTGATAGCCTGATATTCTATCCTGTGGCTTTTTACGGCATCTGGAGCAATGAAATATTGCTCACGGTAATGTTCTCCAACTTCTTGATAAAGGTTGCTTGGGAAGCCATTCTTACCCCTGTGACCTATAAATTGGTGGACATTCTTAAAAAAGCAGAGGATGTTGATATATTCGATCAAGAAACTGACTTCTCACCCTTTAAAATTAATACGGATTAAAAAAGAAGATCAAAAATGAACAATAATTACACACGTCGCCGTTTTATATCAAATGCCGGATTAACTGTTGCTGGTGCGGGGGCGTTAATGTCACTGGGCGGATGTTCGCAGGAAGTTACTGAAAATAATGCGCCAGATTTTCAATTTTCATTGGCTGAGTGGTCTATTCACAGACATATATTTGGCGGTGGTGCTGGTCGTTTTGAAAATCAAGCGGCAAGGCGTATGGCGTACCGGGAGAACCTGTCACAATATCTGGTCAAGGTGCAGTCAGGGGCTTTGGCGCAGTTGG
>JABJKT010000083.1 GCA_018660225.1 Kordiimonadaceae bacterium | reverse complement strand
TTGCGGCCATAAGGATGTTTTCCGTTGCGCCGACCGAAACAGTTGGAAAATGAACCGTGCCACCTTTTAAACGTCCGCCGGGGGCGATGGCTTTAACATATCCTTCTTCAAGCTCAATGGTTGCGCCCATTTCCTCGAAACCCTTAAGGTGAAGATCAATGGGTCGGTTGCCGATCGCACACCCACCGGGCAGGGAAACGGTTGCTTCTCCCATTCTTGCCAGCAGCGGGCCAAGCACGAGAATGCTCGCGCGCATTTTACGGACAATATCATAGGGGGCGACGGTGCTGGTAATTGCCGGCGTCGAAAAGCTAATAACCTGCCCTGACGCAAGTCCTTTACCGTCATCTTCGGTTTTGGTCTTTGCACCGTGACCTTCAAGCAATGTCTTTAGCGTGCTTATATCCGCAAGATGCGGCAGATTGCCAAGGATTAACGGATCCGCCGTAAGTAGGCTTGCGCACATAAGCGGCAGCGCCGCGTTTTTTGCACCGCTAATCGGCAGTTCTCCTTCAAGGCGGTAACCGCCGGTAATTGCTATTCTATCCAATATTTATGGCTTTCTAAAGTTTAGGTAAAGTGACGCCGGTCTGGCCCATATATTTACCGGCCCGACTGTTATAGGAAACTTCGCATGGCTCGTTACCTTCAAAGAACAGGAACTGACAGGCTCCTTCGTTGGCATAAATTTTCGCAGGAAGCGGCGTTGTGTTGGAAAATTCCAGTGTCACATGGCCCTCCCAACCCGGTTCAAGCGGGGTAACGTTTACGATAATACCGCAGCGGGCATAGGTTGACTTACCAAGGCAGATCACCAGAACATCTTCTGGAATGCGGAAATATTCGACCGTGCGCGCCAGCGCAAATGAATTTGGCGGGATGATGCACACGTCGCCGGGCCGGTCGACAAAGCTGTTGTTATCAAAATTTTTCGGGTCGACCGTCACACTATCTACATCGGTGAATATTTTAAACTCTTCCGATACCCGCGCATCATAACCATATGATGAAAGGCCATATGAAATGACGCCATCTTTTTTTTGTCGGTCTCGAAAGGGTTCGATCATGCCGTGTGCTTGCGCTTTTTCCCTTATCCACTTATCAGACATTATTGCCATATTTTATTATTCCTCGTCTTTACTATTGTTGGGTTTTTTTGCCTGAGCTTTGCGCCGTCTTAGGTTGTCTTTAAGAGCCTGAGACAAACGGTCCTGCTTTTCCCTCTGTTGTTCCGATTTTGTTTTTTTAGCGTGTTTGGTCATTTAATATAAACAGTCTTTTTAACGAACATTATGACCTTTTTAAGGGCATAATAAAATAATCGCAATTAAATACTAAATAGACTTGCAGGAAGTCGCACGTTATGGCATGTTCCGCGCCAATTAAAGGCTTTTATGAAGCCATCTACCCATCGCCGCTATAGCTCAGTGGTAGAGCGCGTCATTGGTAATGACGAGGCCGAGAGTCCGATTCTCTCTAGCGGCACCATTTTTTTACGATTATTGTTTTATATCAATGTACTACACGTTTCGTGGTACAATCCTTAGCGCAAGGGGTGTCCGATACGGGTGGGAAGAATAAAGGTTATAAACGTAGTGTTCTTTTTTTTGTAAAGAAGTCTGATATTATAAAAATGCCGGATAATAAAGCTTTATTATCCAGCATTTTCTTAAAATGTTTGTTTTAGTATTTAATCTTTGGAAGGCGGCTTCTCTTTCATTTTATCTTTTTTGTCTTTGGCTTTACCTTCCATTTTTTTCTCTTTTGACATCATTTTAGCTTCCATATCTTTGTGTTTTTCAGAATGTTTCCCCATCATATCTTTGTGTTTTTCAGAGTTTTTCTCCATCATTTCTTTTGCTTTCTCTGCAGATTGTGGTGCTGCTTGAAATGCGGATGCGCTTGAAATTGCTAAACCAACTGTAAAAGCTGATGCTGTTATAAGAGTAATAATTTTATTCATTTTTAAATGTCCTGTTTGGTGAATTAGGAAGTTGCGTGTGAATTAAGTCATTTTCAAGGCAATTAGTGATGCTTCCGCCTTAATTATAATTTTACTATTAGGTAAAACGTTACTTATTACCAGCTGCGTTTTTTCATAATCTTTGTAGCCTCCGTTGCCCATCACCAAGCCCGCAAAGTACGCTCCGCCATTGCATCACCTATTTTCCTATAATAGCGCGCCACTTCTAACCTAAATTCATTTTCATATTTCATTCATGTTTTCTCATATGTCTGTATAAAAAATATACAAAAAGCATACATACAATACAACCTAAAAAAACCACATTTCGTGCGCCTTTTTTAGGTTGTATTTTGAAACTTAAAAATTTACATGAAAGTGATATGAAATGAATATTTTAGACGAAATGATTGAAAATGATAAAACAGCCCCTGTAACAGTGGACTTAAAAATTCCTGGAAGCATGTCCCTTTCGGAAACTTATAGAGAAACATAAATAATAGTACAATCAAAATCACACACTAACATCAAGGCCGTCCAGCAACACTTGATGGACAAAGTCTTGCGCACCTAGCGACGCTAGGTCCTTATCAAATGGTAACACCA
>JABJKT010000082.1 GCA_018660225.1 Kordiimonadaceae bacterium | reverse complement strand
CGTTCAACAACCATCTGTGTTGCAATGCCTGCGTGATCCATACCCGGCTGCCACAGCACATCGCGCCCGCGCATTCTATGCCAGCGGATAAGTATATCCTGCAAAGTATGATTAAGCGCATGGCCAATATGCAGACTTCCTGTCACATTTGGCGGTGGGAGAATAATGGTAAATGGTTCAGCGTCTGGCTTTTGGCCACATTTAAAAGCACCACTGTCATCCCAGTGGTCATATATATCTTTTTCTCGTGCGGAAAAATCAAAGGTCTTATCAAGCATTTTTTAAAATCTTATATCCAAATAAAAACAGAAGAGCCTGAATTTGGCTCTTCTGTATAAAACTATAACTTCTTGTTCAGTTTGTCTTTAATAATTTACGGTTTTTTTGTCCGGGCTAATCTGGCGATTTCCTTAGCCACCATTCTTTCTGCAAGTGGCGGCAGATTTTCTTCAAGCCAGCTTTTCAGCATTGGTCGTAAAAGTTCCCGTACAAGATCCTCAAGTGTGTTGCCTGATCCTTGATATCCGGTAGTAAGTAATGCTGAAAGCGCATCAAACTGTCCTTCAATACCGGCAGAAACATCTTCTGATATAATTACATCATCGCCGTCGGCTGGATCAACATCGTCAATATCAAGCCCCACTCCAACGGCAGCAATCTCAGCCTCTTCTTCTGGTTCAGGTTCAGGTTCAGGCTCATCTTCTAGAACAAGCTCATCTTCCTCTTCTTCAGGCTCTGGGACACCATCAAACATATTGTCTATATCGTCCTGTGATGCATCTTCAAGATCGTCTTCAGTCAATTCTAAAACTTCCTCTTCTTCAGGCTCTGGCTCGGGCTCGGGCTCTGGTTCAGGCTCGGGCTCTGGCTCGGGTTCAGGCTCGGGTTCCGGTTCAGGCGCAGGCTCTTCAGCAGCTGCCTCTTCCGGTTCACCTTCTTCGTCATCCTCTGAAATAATACGGCGGATAGACGCAAGGATTTCCTCCATGCTAGGTTCTTCTTCTTTTTCCTGTTCGCTCATATTCTGGTATCCAGTAGTGTCTATATTCCGTATAAATTATACTTAAGCTTCTTTATATCCGCTTTAACTATAATTGTTAACCATATTTTTTATATTAATTACATAAGATTATCAAGCTTTGTTAATTCTTATCCTAAAAAGTAAAACGGCACTATATGAATATAGTGCCGTAATATTTAACAAAATTTAAAGATTTAAGTGTTTTTAGGCCCTTTTTAGCCTATTCCACCCCAAAACCGTAAAATTTCCACTCTGCATCCTCACTTCTACCCAAAGCATCATATACTTCTACGTCGAGTCCAAGGTCTGCTGCGTTAAGCTGACCGGTGGTTGAAAGTAGATTATAAGCTGAAACTGTCCTGTCTCTAACCGCTCTGGCATTATTAACACGCGCATCAAGAAGCTCCTGTTCAGCATCAAGAACGTCAAGAATTGTCCTTGCGCCAACTTCCTGTTCTTGGCGAACACCTTCAAGGGCGATTTCATTGGCTTCAAGCTGAGACATAGTCGAAACAATTCTCGCATTTGCTTCGCGGTAACTTTCCCATGCGTTACGGACAAGTTCCATAATTTGACGTTCTGCTGCAAGTGCTTCCATTCTAAACTGGCTGCGACGTTGTTTTGCTTGTCTTACAACAGACGCTTGAATACCCGCTTGATAAATTGGAACACGGATATTTGCTGAAACAGTTTTGGCCGTATTTGTATCGCCCGCTAGAAATGAATCCCAACTTTTCGTATAGCTTGCTCCGACATTAATAGAAGGGCCAAGACCACCATATTGCTTTTTAACGGCAAAATTTGCTGCTGATTCCGATGCTTTAGCACCAACGATAACCGGATGATTTCTTGATGCGATATCATAGGCTGCTTCTTCAGATGCAGGAAGTGGCGGAAGTGTTATGTCCCGCTCTAACGTTCCCGGCTCGTTTCCTACGGCACGTTGGTATGCGGCGCGGCTAGCAGTTAAAGTTGCTTCCGAAAGAATTTTTTCTGATTGCGCTCTTGAAAGGCGCGCTTTTGATTGTGCAACATCGGTACGGGTAATTTCGCCAACTTCAAAGCGGTCTTCACTTGCCTGTAATTGGCGTTGAAGAGCAACAACATTGGTTGTCGTAAATTCTAAAAACGCTTCATCACGTATTACATCAGAATAAGCCTGAACCGTAGCCATGAAGACCTGTTGTTCTACATTTTCAAGCTGTGCGCGCCCTGCTGTAGCCTGCGCTCTGGCTTCACGTGTTCCATTTACGGTTTGAAAACTTCTAAAAACGGGCTGCTCAATTGATATGCCAATTGATTTCGGTTTTGTAATCTGCTGCGAAGGTAAGAAACCAACACCAGTTCTTGAACCATCCGTTCTGGCCATTGAACCCGAACCAATAATTTGTGGACGCCATCCTCCCGTCGCTTGATTAACGGTTTCGTCAGTCGCTCGTTGACTGGCGCGTGCTGCGCCGAGAGACGGATTGTTGATATATGCCGTCGTTAAAGCATCCTTTAAATTATCGGCCTTTGCCATAATGGTTGAGCCCATTAATGTGGCAAGAATAAATGCTGTGCTAAGGATAGGTCTTTTCATGTTTAATACCTTGTTTTTTTGATCTTTATACCAGTTCTATACCGGAAAATAGCTTATAAATTCTTAATTTTTCGGAATGTGCCTTAAAATGTTACCACTGTCAACATTAACTTACTTTGCGACTTAGGCTATTAAAATAGCTCATCAAAAAATCTTTTATTAGTTTATATTCAGCAATTAACGTGCCAAACTTTTTATTATTTATTTTCAAACAGTTAACTAAAAGGTGTCCATTTACGAACATTCATGACTGTTCATTTTCGAACATTTTGTGCGATAATGAACGCCACTATGATTAAAAAACGAAACCTTTAGCGTTTTCAAATCCAGCAAGTTTTGGCACGGATATATCAAATAATATCCTAACGCCCGTTACGCCATTATTATTACTGACAAGAGCCGCTCTACCAAAACCATTTTGATTTAATACACATAGTACCCGACCACCATCATTTAACTGTGCTATAATCTCTTCAGGTACCTCATCAATCATTCCACCTATGAAAATAAGATCATACGGCCCCTGATTAGCAAGGCCTGCTTTATGCGGCGCATTAACAACTGCAACGTTATCGCAATCTTCATCTGCAAGGTTTTGTGTTGCTTCATCCGCCAAGCTTTTATCTTCTTCAATTGCAACAACCGCTTCAGCCATTTTACTTAATATCGCTGATGAATAGCCAGTGGTCGGCGCTATATCAAGCACCAGTTCATGTTTCTGAATATCAGCCGAGCTTAAAAGTTTAGCAAAAGCCAGCGGTTCCATCAAATAACGACCAGGGGCAAGCTGTATGCTTTTATCAATATAAGCAACACCTTTGCTCTGCTCTGGTACAAATGCCTGACGGTCAACACTAGCAATCGCAGCAATAACATTTTGGTCGGTTACATCATTAGGCAGAAGCTGGCCATCAATCATATGCTGCCTTGCAACTGAGCCATTCTTTGCTTTACTTGTCATATTCATTTAGGTTTTCCCGTATTTTTAATAGTACTTTATAATACGAATATTTTATCATTACAACAATGACTATTGTCAATTTGACAAATTAATCACTTCTCTCTTCTGATCTGTCCGTCGCCGTTTCGGGGCCATCCGCCATCAGTGATAGGTCATTATACATTTCTTCGTCCATCACGATATCAATACTATCTAAAGATGGCCTTAATTGTTCTACTGAACGTCCGCCAATAATAGGAGCTGTTATTGCCTTATTCGCTTCGACCCATGAAATAGCAAGACTGATTGGATTAATATCTCTGGAGCGGGCATAATCAGTAAAATTTTCTGCAATCCTCATATGCTTTTCATCTTGATAGCGTTTTTTATACATCGCCATTTTATTTAAGCGACCCTCTTCATTATTTTTATCTTGCTTAAGATACTTACCGGTAAGAACGCCTCCACCAAGCGGGCTATAGGAAAACACACCCAGACCTTCTGAATAAGACATAGGGAGTATCTCGCTTTCACATTGTCGCTTAAGCAGACTATACATTGGTTGGATACAGGCAATGGGCGCGTAATTGTTATATTTTGTAACGCCTACCGCTTTCATATATTGCCATGCAGCAAAATTGCTCAGTCCAATATAATTAATTTTGCCTTCCCTAACAAAATCATTAAAAGTCGACAGACTTTCCTCGAGCGTGCAGCCTTCATCAAAATGGTGCATATAATAAATATCAATATAATCAGTACCAAGGCGTTTTAAACTAGCATCAACAGCATGCCTCAGGTGAGTTCGGTTAAGCCCTCTGCCCCAGGTTTCGTGACCTCCGCCGGCGTAACTATCGACTGGAAAATAAGCTTTTGAGGAAATAACCACTTCCTCGCGGTGCGATTTAATAAGCCGTCCCAGAATTTCCTCAGATGTACCCCCGGCATAAACATTTGCGCAGTCAAAGAAATTAACACCTTTATCACGTGCTGCTGCATATATTTTTGCGGCCTCAGCTTCATCAGCACCATCATCAAATGTCATAGTTCCCAAGCAAAGTTGGGATACTTTAATACCGGTTTGACCCAATCTGTTATATATCATTATGTCCTCATTATATTTTTACAATTTAAACGCATAACAGCATAATAATGAGTCCGGCGCAATAAAATCACAAAATTGTCAACTCTACCTTGTTTGCATCTATCCAAATCTATGATTATACTGATAAAAAATAATTTCAGGAGTTCAGGTAGTGATCAAAATTAAATTTTTAAGCTTAACATGTGCCTTGTTTCTTTGCGGCCTTCCGTCCAATGCTCAGCAGGTTTTGCCCGGCCATCAACCGCCAAAACCGGCCTTTCCAAGCCAGACACGGGCACCAATTGCTGATCAAAGTCCTGCTGTAGATATAACGGTTATAAAAGATGGTTTATTCCTGCCTTGGGGACTAGCTCCCCTTCCAAGCGGTAGTTTGCTAATGTCTGAAATGACTGGAAGACTTAGCCTTGTAAAGGCTGACGGAACCGTAACCGCCCCTCTTCCTGGCCTTCCACCGGTACGTGGCTATTGGTTTATGGGGTTGATGGATATTTTACTTGATCCCGATTTTAAAAATAACCGACTTGTATATTTTAGCTATTTCGGCCCACCGGAAGGAGCAGACGGTAACGGTATACATAATGTTACCAAAGAATGGGGTGATGCTTATGTGGCAACCACAGCTCTACATGATGAATGGAAAGTGAGGGACGCTGTTTTTTTAGCGGCCAATCCGTTTGACAGACGTTATATCGGTCGCGGGCGACTTGCCGACGATGAAATGAGCATTGAAAATTTTGAAAATATTTTCGAAGCCGGTGCCCGCCGTATGACCTTTGGATCAGATGGTAAATTATGGGTAACCACATGGGGCAGCGGTGGGGACTCCCAAGATCCCAAAACGGTCGGCAGCAAAATGCTAAGACTTAATCCTGATGGATCAATCCCGGCAGATAACCCCAATGTCGGTAATGATCAAGCCCATGATGCGGTTTATGCCATGGGATTTCGCGATCCTTCCGGTACTGCTCTTAATCCGGCGACTGGCGACGTCTGGACCATCGAACATGGCCCACAAGGCGGCGATGAAATTAATGTCATGAAGCCCGGCGCCAATTACGGTTGGCCCGTCATTACATATGGCCGTGAATATGGTGATGATGCCCTGCCCGTTGGTGATGGCATAAGCGCAAATGCAGACATGGAACAGCCGCTTTACTTCTGGAACCCTAATATCGCACCGTCATCATTGATGTTTTATACTGGCGATTTATTTCCGAACTGGAAAGGCAATGTTTTTGCCACATCCCTTAAAATGAAGCAATTAACCAGACTAGAGTTATCCGGTAATAACATTGTCGCAGAAGAACGTCTTATAAAACATTTCGGTGAACGACTTCGAACCGCAAAGCAAGGTTATGATGGTGCAATATATATTGTGACAGACAGCCGTGAAAACGGCCAGCTCATTAAAATAACACCTAAAGAAAATTAATTGCAAACAGCGTCAATAAAACTTGCAAGCTCCTGATCATAACTCGTGACGCCGCCCGCGTCATGGGTGGTCAGGGTAATTTCCAGTTTGTTATAGACATTAAACCATTCGGGATGATGGTTCATTTGTTGCGCTTTCTCTGCTATTTTAATCATGGCTTTAAAGGCTTCATCGAAATCTTTAAATGTTATTTTTTTATAGATCGCTTCACGGCCATCTACTTCCTGCCAGCCACTTAATGTAGTGAGGAGTTCTTCCAGGTTTAATTTCTTATACATATTTTTTCCTTATACCGGTTTTTCGCCAGATGCATGACCGCCGCGTAAGGCGTATTCCTGGCTGCCCCTGTTATATATATGATCTGTATCCAGAATTGCCGACGGCGCATATTGAAAAGACGCACCAATATTCTGATAAATATCATCAAAGGGTCGTTCCTGCGTTTGTTTGAACAGTTCTTCAAAACTATCAATAACAAAATAACTTTGCTGTAAATCATTGATTTTATAATCCGTTCGCATGACCCGGTCCACATTAAGATAAATTCGGTTTGGTGAATTTCCTTCAAGAGAAAATATGCTTTCCTCTGCAGATGATAAAATTCCCGCTCCATAAATGCGCATACCTTTATCGGTATTTATCAGGCCAAATTCTACGGTGTACCAATAAAGGGCACTTAATGCTTTTAAATGATTATACTGTATCGCTTTCCACCCTGCTTTACCGTAAGCCTCCATATACTGAGCAAAATCAGGATCAGTCAGCAGCGGCACATGACCAAATGCATCATGAAATACATCCGGTTCTTCAATATAATCAAGCCTATCACCAGCACGGATAAAATTTCCGGCCGGAAATCTTTTGTTAGCCAGATGATAGAAAAAGACATGATCGGGGATAAGCATTGGCACAGGCACCACAGTCCAGCCGGTTATAGACTTTAAAATTTCATTGGATTTGCTAAAATCCGGCACGCCGCCATTATTAAAATCAAGCAGTTCTAATCCCTGATTGAACTGATCACATGCCCGGCCATCCAAAATATCCATTTGTCGCCTGTAGAGAATATCCCAAACGTTATGTTCCCCTACCGTATAAATCCTTTGGGATAGCTCTAGCCAATCGTCACTTAAACCCGGTGGTTTTTGCAGACAGGCCGCAAAAACATCTTTAGAGGCCGTTGGCATTATAGAATAATCAATTTGTTCCATATTCAATCTTTATAATTTCATTTGTAAAGTCATATTGTAAAAATAGTATCACAGTAGAAAATAAAATAAAGCGACATATTGATATAGGATAAAGAGTATACGAAAGGCCATTTTCACGAAATAGTTTAAATAGTTAACAATTAATCATTGCTTTTTGATTAGAACGACGATACGGTATTTTTTGATTTTTGATTATAATATAATATTTTGTGTAATATAATTAATGTCTTAGTTCACTAGGAAAGAGTTTTGGTGAATTTATTTTATAATAATTTAAGAAAGTATAAGAAAATGGCTACAGGCACCGTGAAATGGTTTAACCCTAACAAGGGATACGGTTTTATTGCACCAGACGAAGGCGGAAATGACGTGTTCGTTCATATCTCTGCTGTTGAAAAAGCTGGCATCGATAGATTGAACGATGGACAAAAAGTGAGCTATGAAGTTACAGATAGTCGCGGCAAAGAAGCTGCAGACGACCTAAAACTCGTAGACTAATAACACTACCGGGTAAAATATTAAATTTGCAAAAGTCGCTCATATGCGACTTTTGCTTTTACATTCCTTACGGTTTTTCATAATTAACTATTGAAATCATCAAATTTGGACCTACCTTATTATGTATAAAAACATAAAAGGGTATAATCATGTCTAAAATACTTTTCTTCGCAGGCAGCGCGAGAGAACAATCATTTACAAAAAAGTTAGCCAAAGCGGCTCATAAATTAGCGCTTGAAAAAGATGCGGATGCGACCTTTATTGATCTCCGTGATTATCCAATGCCACTTTATGATGGTGATCTTGAAGATAATGAAGGCCTTCCCAAAAATGCAGCCGTTTTGAAGAAAATGTTCGCCGAGCATGATGGTTTTTTCATTGTAACACCTGAATATAATAGCTCTCTTCCCCCACTTCTTAAAAATACCATTGATTGGATATCAAGACCAAACCCAGCTAATCCTGATATGGCTGATCCTTACAAGGGTAAAACGGCTGCAATCGCCGCCGCGTCACCAGGTGGCCTTGGCGGAATGCGGGTGCTTGTGCCATTTCGTATGCTACTAGGAAATATCGGTGTTCATGTAATGCCGACACAGGTATCGGTTAATTTTGTCTCTCAGGCATTTAATGAGGACGGAAATCTCGCTAATGAAGCACAAATTGGGCTTTTAAACGCGGCACTTGATGAACTTATCAGCACGACTAAGGCTCTTAAGGCTAGTCAGAATTAGCACCGGCCCCTACTGTACACGCAAACTTCGACAATGATGAAAGACCTAGTTCCTTCACTTTTTTTAAAGTCCTAATAGCCGGTGCCTGCGTAACGGTAAGATATTCTCTGTGTGTATCGCTGCTTGCTTTGGAAGCCCGGTTAGAGGAAATACAGACACTCATCACCAAACGCATGGAAGCGAGATCAAAAAGAACTTCAAGCTCCTGCTTCATAAGCCTGAATTCTTCAGTATAACCCTTGATCAGGGTTTGCGTTACAGTATAAAAGTCATCGGCGTCCATCATGGCATAGCCTAAAGTAATGGCCAGCTCATTTACTTGTTTGGCAAAAAGCATGTCGCCAAAATCAATAAGCCCACTTACCTTATCCCCCTGAACAACCAGATTATGATCATTAGCATCACTATGAATGACCGCACTTCGCATTTTAGGCAGATGTGGTGCGACCTCTTCCTCATAACGTTCATAAAAATATTCGATGAGCTCTTTAACGTCATCATCTTCAATGTCGGCTATATATTGTTTACTAAAAAGCGCATTATCTAAATTCCATAAAAAATCGGGCTGATGTGCTTTTGCATGATCAAACCCTTTCATGGCTTTTGAAAACCGGCCCATAAAGTGCCCCAAATCACTAAATAACGCAGTAGACTTTTCAGCACCATTAAATATATCACCCTTAAGGAAACTTATCAGGCGGATGTTATTATCTTCATGTTGAAAAATTTCTTCTCCTTGCTTACCCTTTATTACCTTCGGAATGGCAAGCTCAGGATCCAGCATTGCAATATGATTAAGAACTGAATTTTGGAATTCAAGAAATTCTCTATCCTCGGCACTATTGGCAATTTTCAGCACATATTCACCATCATCGGTGATCAAACGGGCATTTTGATCCCGTTCACTAACCAGCGGTTTTATGATGCCGGATTTAGCATAATAATCTTTGGTTATTTTACTGAGTATTTCCGGCGAATAAGCGGGTGGTTTGCTTTCAAAGACTTCCATAATTAGTTCTCTATTACTGCATTATTTTCTTATGGCGCACAATAGCAGGCATTTCTTGCCCTGTAAATTTGTAAAATGACGAATTTTCTTTGCTCCCAACTGCGTTAATCCTTTGTTTTAGGGGAATAATTCACATTCCCTACAAATATCGTTAAATGGCATGATTATTGCTTATTTATAAGTTAAATAATTATGTGAGATTAACATGTCTGATGAAAATTCGTTTCAGCTAATAGGGTTTGGCGCTGATTTGCTAGGTGCATATTATGGTGCGCGTCAGCAAACCGCTTCATTGTTAACATTGCCTCCCGTTCAGTCAAACGTTTCTCTAAGCAAAACAAATAGTTCATTGACGCCTTGGGATCAGGACAAGGTTACTGAAGCGGAAAGATTTGGAAGCACATCGAACCAATTATACGCTTTGCTGACTAAAGATTATACTGCCATACAAGGCAAAGATGATTTTATCGACAGACTAGATGCTTCCGTACGCCAATCAGATCTTGATATTGATAGCAAAGGATTGCTTACGCTTTATAACGCCCTTAAAGATTTAAAAACCCTCGCAGCCTATGCCGGTGATCCGCGGACAGCAGATTCAAAAATGGCAGCACTTGAAGCACAGTTCCAGTCAGGTCTTTCGCAGGTAAAAGATTTTGTTAATACAGAAAAGTTAGAAGAACTCACTTTGCTTTACGGTGAAAAGGCAAACAATGTAAAAACAAGGGCTGGATTGGGAAGAATTCAGTTTGATTTTATTGGTCCTGTTATTCATCAAGGTGAACTAGATGAGCCGATCACAACGTTAAACGGCGGTGAAACTTTCACCATCATATTAACAAGATCAACGACAAATAATAATGTAACGACGGAAACTGTTGAAAATATTGATATTCTTGTCCCGACTGCATTAGAAGATCGCACAATGGAAACATTGCTGGCTCAAATAAATACTAAAATTCAGAGTACTAAAACGACTAATAATGATGGCGATGAAATACCGTTATATAATACACATTTTTATGCCGAAGAAGTAGAACCAAACAATTATGCGTTTAGAATAAAAACCGATTACGATGAAAAAATGAGCTTTTCAGCAACTGATACTGAACCAGCTATATATATAGCTGGCAACTCAAATAAAATCGATCTAACCACGAAATTTGTAGACTCTACCGTCCCCACAACATCATTTATAACCAAATTAACCGATCTGGCAGACGCAGAAGCAACCAGCGAGTTTCATCAGACACTATTTGCCAGTAGCGGTGAGCCATTACTGGAACCTGAGAAAAAATTACTTACATTTGTTGATCCTCTTGAAGGCGCAGCAGAAACAACCTCAAACTCCATAGCAACAGATAGCAAAGGTAATTTTTATACAGTCGGTCAAACCGATGGCAGATTTGCCAATCACATTAATACTTCGGAAAGTGGTGACGCATTTTTAAATAAATATGATGCAAGTGGAAAATTAGTATGGAGCCGTCTGGTAGGAAGTCAGGGCGAAGCAGATGGCTATTCATTAACAATTGATGCCGATGATAACATTATTGTCGTAGGCCAGGCGGATAAACTTTCAAGTGGCGTAAGCAACGACCCGCTCGCCACGAGTGATAACGTATTTAACGGTAAAGATAGTTTTGTTGTTAAATATAATAATGTTGGCACAACGCAATGGATGTTTCAAAATGATAAATATGGGACGGATTCAGCGCTTGCCGTAACAACAGATGCTAATGGCGATGTTTATATTACCGGGAAAAAAAATATTACCGAACTTTCTGTTTTAGTGCCTACAGGAAGTGATAATGCATATGTTATGAAATTGGACGGTTACATATATTTATTATTTCCATCAAAAATTGGATTAATTACCAAATCCAGCACTTCCGGGCCAACATTAATCTGCGCCGTGT
>JABJKT010000081.1 GCA_018660225.1 Kordiimonadaceae bacterium | reverse complement strand
TTTATTGGGACTGATTTTAGGTGACATTTTTGGTCCACCAATATTTTTTCCTGCAAAATACCCCCCCGTATCCATCGCCCAAATCACCAGCATCATCCATAACAGCACTACGCCGCCATAATTTTGTTGAATGATTAAAAAACATAATGTCGGAATAATTGCATATAAAAACCCGAGCAAAGCCCATCGCACTTTTGCTTTAATTAAAAATGAGACAGCAGCTATGGAAATCAAGCTGCTTATTATTGAATAATCAATATAAGGGCTATTTTCGCTTATCTGGAACATTAATAGAAGACTACAAAACACCTGAACAAAGAACAGCAATGAAAGTGGCTTTTTCTCACATATTCCGTTCCATTCATATAAAATCAGAATAGTGAGAACGCCGATCAATATAAGAAAGGCAAGACCACCGCTCAAAATAATATAGCCCGCAACGGGCGCCATTACGAGCGCCGAGATGACTCTCACCAGGAGATTATTCTTTTTGGGAGGCTTTTCCGGATTAAGGTCTGGCACCGTACCGCCTGTCTCTTTTATAATATTCATCAATGGCATTAAGGAGGGATTCTTTGGTAAAATCAGGCCACAAAACATCCAGAAATACAAATTCCGCATAAGCCGCCTGCCAAAGCATGAAATTACTTAAACGTTGTTCACCACTGGTTCTAATAATCAGATCAGGTTCGGGCATACTACGGGTATAAAGGTTTTCAGAAAAAGACTTTTCATCAATATTATCAATATCTAACGATCCATCCTTAACCTTTTGCGCTAACCTTTTAGTGGCATTGACAATCTCTTCCTGTCCGCCGTAATTTAGCGCAAGCGTCAGACATAACTTATCATTATCACGGGTTTTTTCTTCAGCTTCTTCGATCAGATTTATAATATTTTCGCTCAATCGTTCACGACTACCTATGAAGTTAATACGGACATTTTTTCTATGAAGTTCTTCTATTTCTTTTGTAAGATAAAGCTTAAGGAGCCCCATCAGGTCATTGACCTCTTCGATTGGCCTGTTCCAGTTTTCTGAAGAAAAGGCATAAAGCGTTAAATAACCTATTTCCAAATCCGCGCAAGTTTCAACGATATTACGCACAGCATCGGCGCCTTTTTTATGTCCGGCAAACTTTGGAAGACGTCGCGATTTGGCCCAGCGGCCATTGCCGTCCATAATAATAGCAATGTGATTAAGCCGACTTTCGGCCTGATCTGCAATGCTCTCAGCTTTATTATCTTCTTTTACCAGCAACATAACATCGTCTACACCTGCATAATTTCTACTTCTTTAGAGGCTGTCAGTTCATCAATATTTTTAACAGCTTTATCCGTTAAGTCTTGAATATCTTCACCAAGATTTTTTTGTTCATCCTGACTAATGTCACCGTCTTTTTCCATATGTTTAATGGTTTCCATGCCGTCGCGCCTGACATTCCTTACAGCAATCTTTGAATGTTCTGAATAGTTACGGGCCAGTTTGGTAAGTTCCGTTCTACGTTCTTCGTTAAGTTCCGGAATAGGAATACGTAGCGTATCACCATCAACAATAGGGTTTAGTCCAATGCCTGAATTACGGATCGCTTTTTCCACTGATGCAACAAGTCCTTTATCCCAGACATGGACACTTATTAATCTTGCTTCCGGTGTTGATACTGTTCCGACCTGATTGATGGGCATTTGTGCGCCGTATGCATCAACCACAACAGGGTCGAGCAAATTTACAGATGCGCGCCCCGTTCTAAGACCTACAAATTCGCTTTTTAAATTTTCCAATGCACCATTCATTCGGCGTTTAATATCCGCCAAGTCCAAATTTGATGACATGTTATCACTCCTATTTTCTTCTTATTATAATTTATAAATTACAAATCATTGCCCCACGATTAACAAAAATAACATTAATTGCAAATTTTGGTATGTGGACCTTCCCCTTTTAACACTTTAGCGAAATTATCATGTTCATGAATTGAAAACACCAAAATTGGGATATCATTTTCACGCGCCAACGAAATCGCCGATGCATCCATAACCTTAAGGTCGTTCTTGAGCACATCCATATAGGTTAATGTATCATATTTTACCGCATTTGGGTCAAGTTTTGGATCAGCATTATAAACACCGTCCACCTGAGTTCCTTTTAATATTGCATCACAGCCCATTTCAGCAGCCCGAAGTGCCGCTGCACTATCGGTGGTAAAAAACGGATTTCCTGTTCCTGCAGCAAAAACAACAACGCGTCCTTTTTCCATATGTCTGATCGCTTTACGGCGAATATAAGGTTCGCACACTGATGCAATTGGAAAGGCTGACTGAACACGGGTATCAATCCCCATCTGTTCCAAAGCATTTTGCATAGCCAGACTATTCATCACAGTCGCTAGCATACCCATATGATCAGCTGAAGTTCTATCGAAGCCACTAGCAACTCCAGACATGCCGCGAAATATATTCCCGGCCCCAACCACTAGGCATACTTCTGTTCCCATTTCTACGACAGATTTAATCTCTTCGGCTACACGTTTCACCACTTCAGGGGAGATACCATAATCCTGTTCACCCATCAGCGCTTCACCTGATAATTTTAAAAGTACACGTTTATACTGAGTTACAGCCGTCATGAAAATAATTCTCCCTTGAACAATATTGTGTACTTTGCTCGCAAATGAACCATAAGTCCATTACGATTTTATAAAATTTCGGACGTTAAATACAATTCGGGCCCAAATACGAATACAGAAACTGTAAACCCGTCTTTGAGCCCGAATATTAATTATTTATTTAACTGCTCATTGCGGCTACTTCAGCAGCAAAATCTTCTTCTTCTTTTTCAATACCTTCGCCAAGTTCAAGTCTTACATAACCAGTAAGCTTGATCTCTGTGCCGGCGTCTTTAGCAGCGTTTTCAATAACTTTAGAGACTTTATTCTCGCCATCGATCACAAATGTTTGCTCCACAAAAACAACTTCCTGATAGAATTTGTTCATACGGCCAACAATCATTTTTTCAATGATGTTATCTGGTTTACCACTTTCGCGGGCCTGCTCAACAAGAACGGTCTTTTCGCGTTCAACGTCTTCAGCTGACATTTCATCGACGGTCATGGCTTGTGGGTTGGTTGCTGCAACATGCATTGCAAGTTGTTTTCCAAGTGCTTCAAGCACACCCGCGTCAGCAGATGATTCGAGTGCAACAAGAACAGCAAGTTTACCAAGGCCAGGTGCCACAGAGTTATGAATGTATGTTGAAACAACACCACTGCTTACGGTAAGTCCGTTTGAGCGGCGGAAAGTCATGTTTTCACCGATCGTTCCAACGGCTTCCGTCACTTCAGCTTCAACTGAGTGCGATGCGCCGCCATATGTAGACGATTTAGTCGCATCATAATCACCGTCGTTAGCAAGCGCAGCATCAGCTACACCCTTAACCAATGACTGGAATTGCTCGTTACGGGCTACAAAGTCAGTTTCTGAGTTCACTTCAACAGCAACAGCAGTAGTCCCGTTTGACGCTACGGCAACAAGACCTTCAGCAGCAACACGACCTGATTTTTTCTCGGCTTTTGAAATACCTTTTTGACGGAGCCAGTCAATAGCGGCTTCAATGTCACCATCATTTTCGCTAAGAGCTTTTTTACAGTCCATCATTCCCGCGCCAGCTTTATCGCGCAGTTCTTTAACAAGTGCGGCAGTAATTTGAGCCATCATTTTATCCTTGTATTTAATCTATGATTTAAGAAGATTTCACTTCAGTTTCTTCAGCTTTTACTTCTGCCGGTGCTTCCGCAGCAGGTGCAGCTTCTACAGCAGCCGCAGCTTCTTCAGCAGGCGGTTCTACAGCAGCCGGAGCTTCTTCAACTACTTCTGGAATCACTTCTTCCGGAGCGGCTTGTGCGCCAATGTCAACGCCTTGTGCTGAAAGTTCTTGCTGAATACCATCAAGAACCGCATCTGCAACAAGATTACAGTAAAGACCAATAGCGCGTGTAGCGTCATCGTTACCAGGGATTGGGAAATCGATATTTTCAGGATTACAGTTTGTATCCAAAATAGCAACAACAGGAATACCAAGTTTCTTGGCTTCGGCAATTGCAAGCTCTTCTTTATTTGTATCGATAACAAAAATAGCGCTTGGAATACCGCCCATTTCTTTAATACCACCAAGGGAACGCTCTAACTTGTCACGCTCACGTGTCATTTGAAGTGTTTCTTTTTTGGTAATACCGGCAAGGTCACCTGAAAGTTTCTCGTCAAGTATGTTAAGGCGTTTGATTGAGTTTGAAATAGTCTGCCAGTTTGTAAGCATACCACCGAGCCAGCGGTGATTTACATAATATTGACCACAACGTTTCGCAGCTTCAGCAATCGGGCCAGATGCCTGACGCTTTGTACCAACAAAAAGAACACGTCCGCCAGCAGCAGTTACGTCTTTAATTTGTTCAAGTGCGCGGTGAAGTAGTGGCACAGTAATTGATAGATTGATAATGTGAACTTTGTTTTTTACACCAAAGATGTAGTCATCCATACGTGGATTCCAACGGTGTTTTTGATGTCCAAAGTGAACGCCAGCTTCCAAGAGCTCGCGCATAGTAAATGCAGGCATAGCCATAATAAATTCCTTTTCCGGTTAATCCTCTGCGGGTGCTGAGTTCCTAAGAACACCGGTGTGTCGACCCCAATATGTAGGGAGCTAACAAATACCCGCATGTGAAAGTAAGGGGGTAATACACTTAAGGATCGCGGATATCAAGGCTTTATTTCAAGAAACGGTATTTTTTTTAAGGGCTGTTCTTAAAGCCGTTATCAATGATGCCGGTTTGGTCAACTTCTCCATACCCAGCACTCGGATCAATGTGTTTCTTCCCGTTTACTATTCTTGGTTCAACGGTGATAATTTTTCTTAGTCTGGCTTGCGCTAGAGCGTCTTCTACAGTGTTCGCTTGGCCTAGCAATTTCAAGTTCATTATGGTGGGAAACATTAGCTCTGAATTAAAATCTATAATAAATTCAAGGGGCTTAACCCAAGCGGTCTCTACTATTTCCCTAAAATCAGGAATTGCTTCTTGGTCTAAAGGTGCCCGGGCCAGAAAAAACCTTGTATCAAACCGCTTGGGATATATCCGCGGCGTCACCCAGCGCGCAAATGGAACAATATCGCCAACATCAAACTGAACGTCGGCTTTTTTGATAAAATCAGTAAGCGTAATATTTCCCGCCAGCAGATCTTCTCTATAGGCAGTAGCCCCCTCACTTTTTCCAATGATTAAACCCGATTCTTCGAAAACCTCTCTAAAGGCCGTGTAACTAAGTTCCCCGTAACCCGGAGGAAAAGACGGCACCCTCTTACCAAGTATCAAATCTTCTTCATCGACTTTACCGCCCGGAAAGACGTAAGCACCACCAGCAAATTTAATATCCTGATGTCGTTTCACCATCAACACTTCAAGTGCCCCGTCATCATTATCTCTAATAATCAGGATAGAAGCTGAATCGATTAATACGGGGTTATCGGCCATCTAAATTTCTTTTGCTTCAATGACACCTTTAAGTGATGCTACGGCATTTCTAATGGCCGGGGATATTCTATAACGGCCTTTAAGTTCCACATCCACATCACAGTCCGGAAATTCATCATGCTTGACGTTCATTTTAAATGTCACACGTCCACGGCCATTTTTATGGCTGCTTAAAATCTCTTTTATCGCGTCAAGGTTACTGTCATCATTTAGATATACATCCAGCCCCGTCCCCGTTCGTAGCGCCACATTATCAATGGTTTCAATACCCTGCGCCGTAATTCTAAGGGCACCATCATCACCACGCTTTACTTCCACAGTTATAATTACAGAATTACCACTTTCTAGAAAAGCATCAGCCGCGTCTAACGTTTCGGAAAATAACGTTACCTCAAAACCCCCAAAGGCATCAGACAGGCTTAAAAACGCATAAGCCTTACCACGTTTGGACTTCATACGGCGAATACCCGAAATAGTACCGGCCAGTTTAATATGACCGCCTTTTCCCGCTGCTCTTTGATCTATTTCCGTGCTTGGTACCACTTTTTGACGTGCGAGAACATTGGTATAGGCATCAAGCGGGTGAGCCGACAAATAAAACCCTACCGCTTCAAGCTCACACTTAAGCCGCTCAATCAGGTCCCAATCAGTTACTTCAGCCAGAACAATTGATTGCTCTTCAACCTGATCACCAAACAGGCTGACCTGATTTGAATTTCGCTCCGCTGTCGCAAGGCTCATTTGTCGCAGCAGCATCTCCACCGCGCTATGAAGCTGGGCACGGTTTGGGTTTATACTATCGAATGCCCCTGCTTTAATCAGGTTCTCAAGCGCCCGCTTGTTAATCTGGCGCGTATCAACTCGGTTACAAAAATCGGGAAGGTCTTTAAAGGGACCATTTTGATCTCGCTCTAGGATCAGGCTTTCCATTGCCGCAACACCAACATTTTTAAGTCCCGCCAAACCATACCGAACGCCACGAAGCAGTCCATCGCTAAAGGCACCGCCGCGCATTTCTTCGTCCTTTTCACCTTCAATGATTTCCGCAGAAAATTCCACTGATGATTTATTAATATCCGGCGGCATTATTGGAATATTTAAGTTTATCAGTTCCTGTTTAAATATTTGAAGCTTATCTGTATTAGTCAGATCAAGCGTCATAATCGCTGCCATAAATTCAACGGTATAATTGGCCTTAAGATAGGCTGTGTGATGAGAAACCAGCGCATAAGCGGCCGCATGACTTTTGTTAAATCCGTAGCCAGCAAATTTGGCAACCTGATCAAATATCCCGGCGGCCTGTTTTGGATCAACGCCTTTTTTATCGGCACCATCCTGAAAACGTGTGCGCTGAGCATCCATTTCAGCAACAATTTTCTTACCCATAGCGCGGCGAAGAATATCCGCATCCCCCAAGGTATAATCTGCAAGGATCTGCGCAATCTGCATCACCTGTTCCTGATAAATAATCACGCCATATGTTTCGGTTAGAATTTCTTCGAGTAGTGGATGAAGATAATCAGGCTCCTCTTCGCCATGTTTACAGGAAATATAACGCGGAATATTATCCATCGGCCCCGGCCGGTAAAGCGCCACCACCGCAATAACATCTTCAAACATATCCGGCTTCAGGTTCACAAGAACGCTCTGCATTCCCGAACTTTCAAGCTGGAATATTCCAACCGTATTACCGCTACACATCAAATCATACGACGATTTGTCATCAAGGGGGACATTTTCAATATCAACATGAATGTCGCGCTTACCTATATATTCCACGGCTTTTTTAAGCACTGTCAGAGTTTTTAGGCCAAGAAAGTCAAATTTCACTAGGCCGGCCTGTTCAACATATTTCATATTAAACTGGGTGACGGGCATATCTGAACGCGGGTCGCGGTATAGCGGCACCAACTGATCAAGTGGACGGTCACCAATCACAACACCCGCCGCATGGGTCGATGCGTGACGAAATAGGCCCTCGAGTTGCAGCGCTATATCAATCAAACGTGACGTATTGGGATCATTATTGATTTCTTCTCTTAATTTTTTCTCGGATTCTATCGCTTCACTAAGGGTCATTGGATTTGCAGGATTACTAGGAATAAGTTTTGATAGTCTATCCACCTGCATATAAGGCATTTGAAGGACACGCCCGACATCACGCACAACCGCTCTCGCCTGCAATTTTCCGAAGGTAATAATTTGTGCTACTTGATCATGGCCATATTTATCCTGAACGTATTTTATAACCAGCTCACGTTTATCCTGACAAAAATCGATATCAAAATCGGGCATTGATATCCGTTCCGGATTAAGGAACCGTTCAAACAAAAGTCCAAACTTAAGCGGATCAAGATCGGTAATATCAAGCGACCACGCCACAACGGAGCCCGCACCGGAACCACGGCCCGGCCCTACCGGAATATTATTATCTTTTGACCATTTGATAAAATCGGCCACAATAAGAAAATACCCCGGAAAATCCATTTTAATGATAATGCCAAGCTCATAATCGAGCCGCTCATAATATGGCTTGGAAAGTTCAGCGCGTTTGGCCTCATCTTCCTCATCACCATAAACATGGCGAACTAGCCTGGCATCTAATCCTTCTTTTGCTGATTTACGAAGACTTTCTGCTTCATCCATTGTTTCATCAATGGTAAAGTTTGGCAGGATCGGATCAATGGTTGGTACTTTAAACGCGCATCTCCTCGCGATAACGACGGTATTATCTATTGCTTCAGGGATATCTTTAAAAAGTTCCGCCATTTCAGCCGCAGATTTAAAATAGTTTTCTGGTGTTTCTTTACGTCTGTCTGATTGATCTACATAATTACCGCCCGCAAT
Organism: Kordiimonadaceae bacterium; assembly: GCA_018660225.1. Lineage (GTDB taxonomy): Bacteria > Pseudomonadota > Alphaproteobacteria > Sphingomonadales > Emcibacteraceae > Pseudemcibacter. The sequence continues at coordinate 3,358 of JABJKT010000081.1, read as the reverse complement.
GCACAGAAGCGCATCATGGGCTTCATACATTTTACGGCTTGGGAAAAAAACCTGATTAGTAGCGACAAGTGGTATGTCATATTTATAGGCAAGCTCAATGAATGGCGCTTCAAGTTCATTTTCAATAGCGCGGTTATGACGCGCAATTTCCATATAGAGACGACCGGCGAAAATACTGTTTAAATATTTCAAGCATTCTTCCGCCTGCTCATTGTCACCGTCCTGTAAATATTTTCCAACCGGGCCACCCACACCACCTGTTAAGCAAATAATATCGCCCGTCTTCCCTTGCAAATCCTCAAGCGATATTTGCGGTGTTTCTGTCGGCTCTGATTCCAGATGAGCCTTGCTGACCAGAACCATCAAATTATTATAACCGGTCTGAGTTTGCGCAAGCAAAACAAGCCAGCCCGGTTCTGGCGCCTTCTGGTTTAAATTGTCACTTTCCTTTTCATGGCGGATCGCCAGCGTACAGCCAATGATCGGCTGAATACCACTCGCAGGCAGGTTTAGCGATGCATCAAGCGCCCCAAACATATTATTGGTATCGGTTATGGCAACCGCAGGCATCCTGTTACCAATACAGTGCTTGGCAAGGTCTTTAATCTGCACAGCGCCTTCAGCCAGCGAATAAGCCGAATGTAGTCTTAGATGAATAAACTGTTTATTTTTTGACATTTAGCTTTAAGTTACCCCATTAACTTCAAAATCAATACCACAACAACAAATTCTGTAACATACTGTGTGGCGTATATAAGATACAGCTTGAGTGATCTTCCTTCAAAGGCGAATGATGGAAGTGACTGTGCCGCACTAATACCAATAGCCATAATTACAGCCAGCGCCAAACTTGAAACCATATCAATCGAAACCATGGAAAATATAACTGCCACGGTAAAGGTGAATAAAAGCCCTGCAATCATACTGATGATTATCGGTTTTTTAGGATCCGTCAGTTCATCCATTTTAAGTCCGGTTTCTTCCAACCACATTTGACCAAATAATATTTTTGAAAACCACATCCCGCCAATAAACATTTTTGCAACCGCAGCCAATATAATGGCCAGAAAATTAAGGTCATCGAAATTAAGCATAATTTCTTCTCCTGAATATTAAACTACTACCCCGTCTTTAAGACTTATCACCCGGTCCATCCTCGCGGCTAGTCTCGTATTATGAGTGGCGATCAGTGCGGATACCCCCTCGTCCCGTGATAATTCTAACATAACATCCATCACTTCATAACCTGTTTTTTCATCCAGATTTCCCGTTGGCTCATCAGCGAGTATCAATCGTGGACGGTTCGCTAACCCGCGCGCTATAGCCACCCGTTGCTGTTCACCACCGGAAAGCTCCGCCGGGCGGTGATCAAGCCGTTCTTCAAGTCCCATTTTTATCAGAAGTTCCTTTGCCCGCTCGCCTGCATCCTTTTTGGACACACCGGCAATAAGTTGCGGCATAATAACATTTTCAAGCGCATTAAATTCCGGTAACAAATTATGAAACTGATAAATAAAACCTATTTCATTACGGCGAATTTTAGTTCGTTTAATATCCGATAAATCCTTGGTTGGAATACCGGACATAACGACATCACCATTATCTGCCCGCTCCAAAAGCCCCATAATATGAAGCAGCGTTGATTTACCCGCCCCGGACGCACCGACAAGAGCAACAACTTCACCACTGGTAATATTAAGGCTTATCCCTTTTAAAATTTCAAGGTGATGAATACCCTGATCAAAACTTTTATAAATATCTGTAAGTTCGACAATATTACTCATATTTAAGCGCCTTTACAGGATCCGTATTGGCCGCGCGCAGGGCCGGGAATATTGTCGCTAGAAGTGAAAGTATTAGCGCAACTATGGTAACCGCGATCACTTCAGAATTATCAACTTGCGCCGGAATTTCGCTAATAAAACGCGTTTCAGCGTCCCAAATGGTCGCCCCGGTCATTGCCTCAATAAGGTCCGCGACCCACTGCAGATGATTGGCAAGGTAAATACCCCCAACAACACCAAGAAAGGTTCCTATAAACCCTATGCTTGAGCCAATAATAAAAAATATCCGCGTTATGGATGCCCGCGAAGCGCCCATAGTCCGAAGCACGGCAATATCGCGGGTTTTGCTTTTTACCAGCATAATCATGGTCGAAATAACATTAAAAACCGCCACCAGAATAATCAGTGACAGAATGATAAACATGGCATTTTTTTCAATCTGAAGCGCATTAAAAAAAGCTCGGTTAAGCTGTTGCCAATCCAGCACTCGTCCGCTTAGTCCCGCATCGACAATGCGCTGGCTCAGTTCCGGATAAGTTTCATTGACCATATCGGCGTGGGTCAGGGTAACTTCAAGCCCGCCAACCTGATCACCATATTGAAAATAAATCTGCGCGGCGTCCAGCGGCACAAAGAAATAATTGCTGTCGTAATTAAACTCACCAACTTCAAATATGGCAATCACCGTAAATTGCTGAATTCGCGGTACGGTGCCGAAGGCTGTAATCCGTCCTTTTGGTGACATAAGCGTAACATCACTGCCGATTTCAAGTCCGTATCTTTCGGCGAGGCGTTGGCCAATAACAATGTCATCTTCGCCGTCACCAAATTTATCAAGGCTACCAAGGACTATATTGGATGAAACAAGCTCTTGTGATCTTAAGTCTTCGGCTCTAATTCCGCGCACAAGGGCGAATGTTCCGTTATCGCCCATCATGGCCATTGCCTGACCTTCTAATATTGGTCTTACTCTGACAACATTTTTCACGTTACTAAGTTCATTAGCGGCGGCGTCATAATCACTCATCTTGCCGCCAAAGGGCTGATAAAGCACATGACCGTTAAAGCCGATCACTTTTCCAAGTAGTTCTTCGCGAAAACCACCCATCACGGACATGGTGACGATAAGCGCACCAACGCCCAAGAAAATACCAAAAAGTGAAAATAGCGCAATCACCGTGACAAAACCGTCATGCCCCCGGATACTGAGATATTTAAGCGCTACTTTCCACTCATAATTTCTGAACATAAATTATCCTAATTTTTCAATCAGGTCAGCTTGCGCGAGCTCCACCCGATCCCCTGTTCGGCGATTTTTAAGCTCAAGTAAGCCTTTTTCCAAGCCTTTAGGTCCAACAATAACTTGCCAAGGCAAACCAATAAGATCCATATCAGCAAATTTGGCACCTGCCCCCGCATCACGGTCATCATAAAGCACTTCAACGCCAGCCGCTTCGAGTTTTTCATAAAGCCCGTCGCAAGCCGCGGTGCAATTTTCGTCCTTCGCCCGTAAATTAATAAGCCCGACTTTAAAGGGCGCCACCGCTTCCGGCCAGATAATACCGTTATCATCA